>NZ_VFJA01000002.1:0-328634 GCF_006385165.1 Streptococcus symci
TAATAATGATTGCTGTAATACCTAACACTATAAATATAGTACACAACCAGGCTAAAAATAATTTAGATTTAGAAACTTTATTTAATTCAATTTTAATAAGCGACAACATAGATTATTTCCTCCAAAAGATTTTGTTAATATTAATGACACTATTCTCAAAGTACTTTACATACTCATGGTATGTAAAAACCTAAAAAAGAAACATACT
This sequence comes from Streptococcus symci, assembly GCF_006385165.1. Lineage (GTDB taxonomy): Bacteria > Bacillota > Bacilli > Lactobacillales > Streptococcaceae > Streptococcus > Streptococcus symci. Next base: position 209 of record NZ_VFJA01000002.1, read on the forward strand.
ACAGGTATGTATAATAGTATTTTTAATACCATAGCTAGAGTATGGTATTTTAAAAAATATCTATACGTAAAACTTATTTACTGTTTTTTAAGTGATCAAATAATTTGAAAATTACTTCCATCATTTCATCAGTAATCAACTGTACTCCCAGACCTTCAAAAGTTAGTTTAATGAAATTCATTTTACGCTTTAATTCTTCTACTGAATAAATAGAAATTTTGAACCCAATCCAAATATTCAATGTTAAGACAATCAAATCAGCTAGCTCTTCTGGGTATTCTGTTTTAATTGATTTATCTTCAACACCTTCGAAAACTTTTTCTCTAATCTCTGGTAAAAAATCAGAAAATAAATTTAGATACTGTTCACCTAATAAACGTGGGCTTCTTAACATAATTGAAGCTGAGTATACAAGCCTTTGTTGTTCAAAATCAGAGAAAGCATCCATCAAAGAATTTTGTATTTTTTCTAATGCAGTATCTCCTCTCCAATTATAATTTAGAATTTCTTGATTATTTTCGCTAAGAATTGATTGCAAAATTGCATCTTTAGACTCAAAATGATGATAAATAACACCTTTTGTCAACCCACCTAACCCATCTATTATATCTTGTATTGAGGTATTATCAAATCCTTTTTCTAAAAATAAACCTTTAGAAACTTCTAATATTTTTCTTCTTGTTTCTTCTGGATTTCTATTCCTTGCCATTATAATCCCCCTTTTTCATACCGCTGGTATGTATTTGTATTATAATGTATTAAACTCATAATGTCAAGTTCCTTGTTATTTACTACATAATTTTACGCAGTTCATTTTCTCTCCTGAAAATCAAAAAGGAGAACAATATACAATTGTTCTCTCTTAAGATAAATATTTATTGTTGTATTCATTTTTCCGATACGCAAACGACATCTACAAATACATTTACATCTATGTTTCTTTTTAGGACTTTTTTGACGTCAAAATTGCCTTTATCTACAAATACAAAATGCTTGTAAAATAGCTTAAAATCAAGGATTTTCACCCTCTTGTTCGTTGTAGAAACACTACACACTCGACATGTGGTGCTAGTGACTGCATATACTATGAAACGAAATGAGGTTTGTCAGAATTAGGAATGTACTTTTTAACGAAATACATTAAAAATTTATATTTCTAGATGGAAATGATGCTTTAGAAATAGATATCATATCGTGAGCTGCTATTTTTTCTCCAGCATCAATTATTGAACTCAACAGTGTAGTACTATCAATATCGGTATTCTGGAGTGGAAGTTCAATTGCGACTAAAGTTCCATCTAATTGATTAGGTCCATCTTCAATTTCTTCAATATCGCCACTTGTATAAACGTAGTTATCGCCACTTATTAATAAAAATCTCCCATTTAATTTCTTACATAACTCACTTACTACATATAGCCCAAATCCTGAGTTACTCCATCTATCAGTATCTCTATTTTCTGTTCCTCTTCGAAATGCTTTAGATATACCCGGTCTTATTGCTGAACGTAAAGAATCAAGATTAGTCTCATTCTCTCTTTTATGGAATTGGTTTGCCGTTAAGCTCCTATGAACTCCAATTCCTTCATCCATTATTACAATTTGTGCTCTGGAATAGCTACTACTAGGCCAAGCTTGACCACAAATCCATAAATCGTCTTTACCTGAATGTTCAGGAACATTTCTAATTATTTCTCTGATAATATATTTCAATATTTCTTGCAACTCACTGTGACCTGTAACTATCTGCGCTAGCTGAGTAGCACGGCCAATGATATAATCTCCCCTCTCGAAATATTCTCCACGTAAGAAACTTTTTCCATACTCTTCTTTTACATTTATATTTGTTATGGGAATATAGGTATTATTCCCTTTAACATGACCAGTATTTTTACCTTCAGTAGCATGTGGAACAAAATATTTAAATAAGCCCATCCATCCATAGTAACCACTATTTTTTCCAGTAGCTTCAAGGATAGAAACTACTATTCCTTCTCGATCTTCAATAATTTTTCTAAATTGGTAACCAAAATATATCATTGCAATCGGCTCCGCCCACCTAAGAAATCTAAAGTCTAATATTATTTCCTTATCATTTTCTGAAAGTTTATCAATTTCCTTCAATAAATAGTCATATCTATTTTTGACTTTATCAAAACTTAGAGACCTTATCTCAATTTTCATATTGTTAATATCTCCTAACTATTAATTACTTATTCGAGTCCTAGTTTGACCCCCTAACCCCCTCATCGAATTATACAAATCTTTCAAACCATAAATACTTTTACAATAAGAATATTCGATTGTTACACCCTCTCTATGATAATTAATCTTCTTTTTTTAGCACCATTATATCACAAAAAACACATAAATTACCTGCACTCTTAGAATATTATAAAACGACTTCAGCTCCATTGACAATGCAACTGTAACTTACTTTCCGAATATTATTTTTTAAACAATCCAAACATCAAGTGGGATAATCTCCTTACATCCCCCCACCCATAGTAAGAATAATTTCTATATGTTTGAAATTTGTATTACCACAGCTACATTCCATAACAATGTAGCAATCGTCATCATCAAAAAAGTTTACAAATCAACCATTTTTGCAATTTCGAGATACGAACAAGTATAAGTTAATGCTTTGCCATCAGGAATTTTGTAACTTGCTGTGAATATCTCGAGTTAAAGCATACCATAGTAGTCGATATAAAAATATAACTCAATTGAGTTACCGCTAGTGATTCTAATAGGATAGTTCAATTCTATTATACTGTTCCTCATTTAGTATAAATTGAATCGTTCTAAGATCATTATATGGTGGATAGCCGAATCTCTCAGAAAGAATTCTACGGAGCTGGTTTACTTGAGCATCTGTTAAGTAAGAACTAGTAATTAAATCTGTCCCACAAAATTTGAAAGTATACAATTTGTTAATATCATATTGTGGAATAAATCCTCTAAATAGAAGCCAATTTTGTGTTTTACCATATTCCACAGTTTCCAACTTTAGTATCAAACTATGAGTCATCATTATTCCTCCATTATTATTAATCTTAGTTATTATATCATGTTTTTTCAATAAATAAACGTTTTTAGTATAAATTTATATTATAATACTCTTATCGACCATTTAGTGATACTTGTGAAGGATGCATTTATTCCCATTAATCCTCATTTTATGGAAATAACTCCGTGATTTCTTGTGTTTATGGATATAAATGACACAAAAATCAAGATACTTCATCAAGATACTAAATTTGAACTCTACCTTTAATATTTTTATACCTCTGATAAAAGAACTTACCTACAAGGTATTTCTTAACCTCTTTCGTTACAAGTTTTTTACGCCTTTGCTAGTAAAAGCTAAACACTCCACGTGGTGCTAGCGAACTTCTATATTATAGAACAAAAATATATTCTTTCTTGTACCAAATACCTATTTAAAATAAATGTGTAAAATTATTTATTACTAAAATAGTTAATCATTTATTCCAATAACACTACATTCTGTAAAAACCAAAAACACAAAATTACCAATAGTACCTTTTCTCTCTTAGATATTGTTCTTTTTGTTCTCTAGAATTGTCATGATTTCTGATTCCTAACAATTCGTCTGTTGAAGAAACTATTGGGTCGATCCAGTCAGCTTTGGATCTAATCCAATCAATTTCCTCTTTACTAAGTTTCCCTACTATCTCCAGTTTATCAGCCATCAGTCTTAAATCATTTGCTGTTTGAAAATCTTCTAGCATATTTAGAAGAGACATTGTCCGCTTCTTCTCTTCTTCGATTCTATTTTGTAATTTTCTTTTTCGCTCCTGCTCCTCTTCGTATTGTCTTGCTCTCTCTTCACGTTCAAGTCGTAAGTTCTTAACTTTATAATACTCTTGGTAAATTAAAACGATTATTTCTGGGATTGATTGTTCAAGTGTGAATTCTTTAGTATCTTTAATGTATTTACCATCTATTATCTTAAATCGAAATTTTCCATTTGGAATATAGTCATACTTCTTTATTCTTGGTTTAAAAGCATATCTATTAAACTTAACGCTATCATTGTACTCTGCTAGTTCTTTAGCTTCTTCTTTTGTCAATTCATGACTTACTTTGTCTGTTAACTCTATAACTTCAAAACGAACAATATCCTTATCAATTTGAATATCCCAATTTGAAGTTACAATATCACCGATTCTTTCAATTACAGTAACTAGAGTATCTAAAAAGCGATATAAGCGTGGAAGAGAATTTAGTGAAATATTTTTTACAAATTTAGGTTCTTTTAAATCATTATATCTGTGTCTAGAATCAAAGTAAGGATAGGAAGCAGCTTTTTCCCTCTTATTCCACTCTGCTATTTTATCTCTTAGATTAGCTACAGATTTATGTAATCTCTTATTTGGAGACTGGTTTAAGTTTGAAACGGCTTCTATAATAAGCTCAATTTTATCGTCCGCTAAAAATGATAATGAACTTCTTATACTAGTTGTATCAAGTTTAACAGTATCTTTATTTTTATCTTCCGAAGTCTCCTCTTTATATTTAACAGGTTTTATTCTATTGTTTTTTAGACTTTTTCTATCAATATTAACTTCATTTACGTCATTTTGTGGTAATGGAACAATAAATTCACTTAAATCTTGTTCAGTATTCTTACGATACCAATAACTCCCATTTGGAATTGGGATTTCAAATTCTTTGCATTTCTTAAGTAAGTCTGAATAACTTAAATCATATTTCAATGAAACTTGTTTTGCACTTATCTCCCAGATTTCTTCATAGAGTTCTTCTCTAGAGAAGGTCTTTATCATCTTCATTCGAAACACCTTTACCCTTATATTTTACATCACCGTTTTTATATTTACCAAGCGAAAACGCAAATTCAAAAACTTCTAATTCTTCACTTCTGCATTTTCGCTTAATATAAAAAGTAAATCTTGTTTTAAACCGTTAAATTCCTCTATAATTTTATCTAAACTAGTTTCAATATTTTCAACACGGATCTCAGATAGTTTCCCATGATTGTATGAAATCATTCTTTCACCGATAATATGATATGACCAACTCTCAGTGAAACGTCTATCTCTTTCTTCGTTATGAATAGCAAAACCAATTGGAAGAAGATTATTTCTAAGACCTATCGCAACTGCTTGTGAACTTATACCTAAATAATCACCAGCAATTTTTAATGTGATTTTATTTAACTTTCTAATATCTTCGTCGGTATATTTCGGCATGTTAATACTCCTTTGTTATAATTCAAAATGCAATAGTTTTCTAGCTGTCATAAAATGTGAATAACAATTCTCCTATGAACAATATCTATTATGTTCATCAAGCTTTTAAATTGTTATAAAATTCAGTTGATCATTTAGTAATCATATCGAATGTTTCCATAATTCCTATTTTCCTAATCAACTTTCAAATATATAGCGCTTTCATTATCTTCTTATTCTATTATATCATTATTCAAAGTAAAAAACTGTAACCTAGTAGTTACAGTTTTTCACAGATTTACTTCTGGTCTTTCTAAAAATTTATAAGTTCACTTTCAGGAATGTTAAAAACATCGTATTTTTCAAAATAGGGTTTTACCATTTCTTTCTATCTACGTTTAAGAAAATTGATATAGTTTAAAGCAGATAGCCAATAAGCTATAGGCGCATCTTTCCAACATGATATGGCTTCATCAATTACACTTGCATCAAAATGTGCATGATAATCACCTGTATAGGGGCGAACATCAATACTTGACCATCTAACACAAAACAGCGCCATTCTGCTATGAATTCTACAACTTCACTAATATTATATCTATAACAGAAAATCTTTTCCTTATTACTCTTTGTTCAAAGATTCCAGAATTTCTCTATAACCTTCGTAGAAACGATCTCTTGTAACTACCTCACCAGGATATTTTTTTTCAAGAAGTAAGAATATATCATTTGGATTAATTCCTTCATCTAAAAAATCTTGATACAGTGGGCTACATAACCTCATTTCACCTTTACTTGAAAATTTTAAAAATGTTCCATATATTGGAATCATTGACAATAGATTGTATAGACTTTTTTTCATTGTTTTCCTTTTATCTAAGTTTATTAATTTAATCAAATATAACTAACCTATCATTACTGAAGTTATTAAAGGTAAGATTTACTTTTTCATAAACCTCTTGAGTTTCCTTATAAATCTTATCCGAAACATATGAAGCTCTCAATTCGGATTTCTCAGTCAGCACCCACTTTAACTGAGAGTATGAATATTTTGCAAAAGCAATCCATTGTGCGTAATTTATTGTCATAGGATTTTTTGTAAAGTAGATTTTCCCTGCATTAGCAGATGCGGCTATAGAATGTCCAATAAATAGCATCGTATGTAATTTGGGGTGTTTCTCTCTATCCAACGAAAAAGGAATAGAATTTTTTATTGAATGTCCTTCGTTGATTTTCTTAAGGGCGTATCCAATTCTGATTATAACTTCAATAATCATTGTGGAAATAGCCATACTACTAAAATGAATGAAATCATAGCCTTCGTAATACATTCCTTGTACTATTTCTGCTATTGTTTGATCCTCGTCACCAATTTTTCCAAACTGAAGCAAATTAAATAATCCCATCAATGGTGCAGGTAATCCCATTGATGTCGTAATATCAGATTTAAAATGAATTATCTGCTTTGCTATTGCTGCAAAAATATCACTTTCTTTTCTATCTGTGTAATTATCCATAAATTGAGATACTATTTTCCCAGTTTTATCAATAGTAGTCATCTTACCATTTAGAATATCACATACACCAATTACTAAACCAAGAAGTGGATCATGTCCAAGAGATAACAATCTATGATAATATGCAGATAGTCCATTAACATTTACTTTAGTATGACGATTATCTTGAGCATCAAAAGGGACTTTACTGACCTTTGAATTTGCCAACTTATCCATTTCTTCTTCAGGAAATCGTTGATTAAACCAGTCTCTTACATAATTAGATAAAGGGCCACCTTTTAAACCATTCGGAGTTTTCTCAGGTATTCCAATTAAAAGAATATCAATAATCGCTGCTAATATACCAGCTCCTGCACAAATCGATATATCAATTTTATCAAGTTTATGAATGTTGTTAAAATCATCCTGCAATGATTGAATAACTGTCTGATTAAGTTCCAATTCTTCATTTGTGAAGAGTGCATCTAGTTCATTCATTGAACCAACTTCGCACTCCGCTTTTATTACTAAGTCTTCCCATTTAGGTACAACGATAGTTTGTTTTTTAGTTTCGGTATCTATTATTGGTAAATCAGTCAGAGTATAGCCTAGCTCTCTCAATAATTTTTCACTTTCCTCTATACGTTCTTCTGCAATAGACATATCGGGTCTGTTTATTAAATCTAACTCTTTGGTTTGATGAGTTAAAATATTATTGAATTTTTGTTCTTCATCAGAATAAATGAATTTACTCATTGTTAGTCCCCTAAATCGTTTTTCAAATCTTTAATTGCTTGAGTTAGGAGGATATTTAAACTCTGTAAATAATCTAGGCGTTCCTTATCAGCATCTGCCTCAGTTTTCAGAGCTTGTATAATAGCTTCATGTTTTTGCAATGCTTCTTTATATAACCGTTCTTTTTCCTGTTTAAGTTGTTTATTTTTTAGATTAGAAGCTAATAATATACCGCCTCCGGCTAATACAACGACTGGAGCAGCCATTACAAACACTCCAGCTACCATACCACCTCCAACGACACCGCCAATAGCTGCAAGGCCTGAAGTAATGCCAGCCGCTGATAACCCTACAGTACCTAAACCATAAAGAGCTGCGAATGAACTTATCCCACCAATACCTGCTCCCAATGCACCAGCTAACACTTCTGGAATTGGACTCTCTCTTATTGTACGTGTTTTATCATTAAGAGCTGCCGCTGCTTCATTAATTATGTTTACAACTTGTTGTAGTGATTCTACATTTTGAAATATTGCTTCTTTACTCATAAAAAATCCTCAATCTTTTATTATTTTAATTATACCATGTATAAATTGAAAAACTGCAACATAAAAGTTACAGTCTAACAATATTTATCCAAAAACAGTGTAATGAATTATACCCTATCCTTTATCATTCACGAGAAATACTCACACATCAACATGTACTGACAGTATTTTCCAATACTATCAAATAAAAAGGATTTCTTCTCTTTAAGATTATATTATTGAACGAAAATATCTATTCCTCTTCATAATAATTCCTGCATTCCTCACATAAAAATGGCTCATCCTCACTTGGTGAACCGAAATCGTTACGACCACAATGCTCACACTCTGTTACTTCATTAATTTCTCCACAGTTTAGACATCTACCAAAATCTGTGATAGTTTCATCAACACATATCCACTCCTCTCCACACTCTTGACACGGTAAATCTAAAATAGGATCCGGACCACCATCTTTGATAATAGAATATTTAGAACTTTCCACTATATCCTTATAATCTGTGAATTCACTATTTATTATATCAACCAATCTTTTTCCTAGTCTATGCAGATCGTACTCTGAAATGCCATCCATTTGGACGGGCATATAAGTACCTTGAAACTCATCAAATTCAATAACACCATAAGTATAGGACACTCTTCCAATTTCTTCTATACTTGGACTCCCGTCTTTTTTATACCCTAAATATAGGAAACTTTGGGAACCTTCATAGTCGTTAATATCAGTATTAGCCTCAAAACTAATTACGTAACCATCAATTTTGTTTTCAATTTCAAATACAACACTATTTGAATTACAAATCTTTAGTTCAGTATAATCACTGAAATTCAAATACTCACTGAATCTGAAGGATTCTTCAATCGAATCATAAACTTGACTCAATTTATCATTGAATAGAGCTAGAATCTGGTTACTATTTCGAGTTGTTACCCCACTCTCGCTTTCCTTCAATTCAAGAATTCTATCCGACATTAACTCTTCCTGTAATAATAATTCAAATTCAAACTCTTCTTCCTTGCGCACCTCCTCTGATTTTAACTCTGATGACATCTTTTGTATACCACAAAGTAAAGCTTTCTGAACGACATCTATTGAATGTAATATACTCTTATAGGCTGATTTATCTATCATTTTATTGTGAGCGATATGATTTCGATCTAGTTCAAATCTTCTGAAATAATCTAGAAAATTATCTGGCAAAAATGGTGAAAAATAAGTTTGCCACCAATCACTATATACAACTTGCTGTCTTTGTAGAATTCTAGTCAAATTTTCCAAATGTAAATTAAGTTGAGTCAATTCCAATATATTCTCTTTAGAAGCATCCCACTTCATCACTTTATTTGAAAATATATCAAGCAAATCACCTGTATCAATAGACATCAATCTTTCATCTACATCTTTGAAATTATCAATTATTGCTTTGTAGTCAACATATCTAATTTTGTGTTTTCCTTGAATTTTTAAGGGTACAAGTCTCCACCAATGAATACCAAATTTTCGATTCATAACCAATGTAATAAATTTTCTAGCTAAATTTTCGACAGTAAAAACTTTAGGGTATAAATCGGTTGCTAAAAATTCGGACTCAGAATCAAATAACCAGAATATTTTCTTGTGCTTTGTTTTAATAAAATTTTTGACTATTCTCTTTAATCGCTCAAGGTATTCATTTTCTGTACTAATTATATAATTTTCGCTTTGAATTGAAACCATCAGTTCATAATTTTTTTCATAGGTACTAAATTCGACACCAATTCTCCATATGTACTCTCCAGAATGAAAATCAATAAGATAAAGTGGTACTTCAGTTAGGCTATAAAATTCACTATCTACTTCCTCAGCATCAATTACTCCTGATTCGACCAAGAAATTTTGAAATTCCATCAAATAAGTATCGAAATTATCAACAACTTTTTGCTCTGCAACTGCTACAAATTCAACTAATGTCTTCAAATTCTTATTAACTCCAATTATAATATTATGTCAATTATACCATAAAACCAAAAAAGACTGCAACTTCCCAGTCACAGTCTCTTATAAATCTACCTCAGTTCCTTCAAGGAAAGTTACTACAATTTGTCCAGCTTCTGAAATACTGATGTGGTCGAGTACTTGATTCATGATAACTCCATCAAATTTATCTAAATCTAGTAATTGTTTAAACATCCAATCTGGCCTTTGATCCTATATCGATTGTTACACTGCCAGACTGGCTGTTTCTCCCTGCTCGTGGTCTAGCTCTTCCTGCCAAATAGTTCTCCAGATTCCCTGAAAAATACTTTGCAGGTGAATGGGGTTTGTTAGCACTGGATAATGTAGAAATTGATATGGTTATCCTGCCGAAGCTGTTCTTTCCGTTCCATCTCAAGTTTCACCAAATTCAAGCCTTCCACATTAATGATATTAATGATTTATTCTTGATCACTTTAATATATCCACACTAAAGATAAAAGGTCACTGTTACCAGCGACCTCATATAGTCTTTCTATAAAATGTTTCTAGGCTTTTACGAGCAGAGCAACACACTCCACGTGGTTTGTCGTGTCACTCTTTGCAGTGATGATACTTGGCAACTTGCCCCCTCTTTCCATGATAGAGGGAGCATTTCTCAAATACTTTGGGATTCCTGTGGCTTTCACATGGTTTATGTCTACAAAAACTTTTGATGGTAAAAAGCCTTATGGATTTTTGAAGTCTGTCATTGCTTATGCACTGCGACCAAAGCTGACCTATGCAGGAAAAAAAGTAACGCTTGGCAGAAACCAGCCACAAGAAGCCATTACAGCAGTTAGGAGTGAATTTTATGGCATATCCAATTAAATACATTGAAAACAATCTCGTCTGGAATAAAGACGGGGAATGTTATGCTTACTATGAGCTTGTTCCTTACAATTACTCATTTCTAAGTCCAGAACAGAAAATACAAGTGCATGATTCTTTCAGACAGCTTATCGCACAAAATCGTGATGGCAAAATTCATGCTTTACAAATCAGTACAGAATCCAGCATACGTTCTGCACAAGAGCGTTCCAAAAATGAAGTCACTGGCAAGCTCAAAGCGGTTGCCTATGACAAAATCGACCAACAGACAGACGCTTTAATATCCATGATTGGCGAAAATCAAGTGAACTACCGTTTCTTTATCGGCTTTAAGTTGCTTCTCAACGATCAGGAGTTTTCTATGAAAAGTCTTACCGTTGAAGCAAAAAATGCTTTGTCTGATTTTGTCTATGATGTGAACCATAAGCTGATGGGCGATTTTGTTAGTATGAGTAATGATGAAATCCTGCGTTTTCAGAAGATGGAAAAGCTCTTAGAAAATAAAATCTCTCGTCGTTTCAAAATCCGCAGGTTAGATAAGGACGACTTCGGCTATCTGATTGAACACCTTTACGGACAGACAGGCACTGCCTATGAAGAGTATGAGTACCATCTATCAAAGAAAAAGCTGGATAATGAAACGCTGATTAAATACTATGACTTGATTAAGCCTACTCGCTGTTTGGTGGAAGAAAAACAGCGATATTTGAAAATCCAGCAGGAAGATGAAACCGTCTATGTAGCTTACTTTACCATTAACAGCATTGTCGGAGAACTGGACTTCCCGTCCTCTGAAATCTTCTACTACCAGCAACAGCAATTTACATTCCCGATTGATACGTCAATGAATGTGGAAATTGTAGCGAATCGTAAAGCCCTATCTACTGTCCGCAATAAAAAGAAAGAACTGAAAGACTTGGATAACCACGCTTGGCAAAGTGATAATGAAACCAGCTCCAATGTGGCGGAAGCTCTGGAAAGTGTGAATGAGCTGGAAACCAATTTAGACCAAAGCAAGGAATCTATGTACAAGCTGTCTTATGTGGTAAGGGTATCAGCAAATGATCTTGACGAACTCAAACGTCGTTGTAATGAAGTGAAAGATTTTTATGACGATTTAAGCGTAAAACTGGTACGACCATTTGGGGATATGCTCGGCTTACATGAAGAATTTTTACCTGCCAGCAAGCGTTATATGAATGATTATATTCAATACGTGACCTCTGATTTCCTCGCTGGTTTAGGTTTTGGTGCTACTCAAATGCTGGGGGAAAATGAGGGGATTTATGTTGGCTACAGCTTAGATACTGGACGCAATGTCTATCTGAAACCTGCTCTTGCCAGTCAAGGGGTTAAGGGTTCAGTAACCAATGCGTTAGCGTCGGCTTTTGTTGGTTCGCTGGGTGGTGGTAAATCCTTTGCGAATAACCTTATCGTCTATTATGCGGTGCTTTATGGGGCACAAGCAGTGATTGTAGACCCAAAAGCAGAACGTGGCAGATGGAAAGAAACCTTGCCAGAGATTTCCCATGAAATCAATATCGTCACTCTGACTTCTGATGAGAAAAACAAAGGCTTACTTGACCCTTATGTGATTATGAAAAATCCCAAAGATTCTGAATCACTGGCTATTGATATTCTGACATTCCTTACGGGGATTTCCTCTCGTGATGGGGAACGCTTCCCAATCCTTAGAAAAGCCATTCGTGCAGTAACCAATAGTGAAGTACGAGGGTTGATGAAAGTGATTGAGGAATTACGGGTTGAGAATACGCCACTAAGTACCAGTATAGCCGACCATATCGAAAGTTTTACAGACTATGACTTTGCACATTTATTATTCAGTAATGGTTATGTGGAGCAGTCTATCAGCTTAGAAAAACAACTGAACATTATACAGGTTGCGGACTTGGTACTTCCCGACAAGGAAACTTCCTTTGAGGAATATACCACTATGGAGCTTTTATCCGTTGCTATGCTGATTGTCATTAGTACCTTTGCTTTAGACTTTATCCATACAGACCGAAGCATTTTCAAGATTGTAGATTTAGACGAAGCATGGAGCTTTTTACAGGTAGCACAAGGAAAAACACTATCTATGAAGCTGGTTCGGGCTGGTCGTGCTATGAACGCTGGGGTATATTTCGTGACCCAAAATACAGACGACCTCTTAGATGAAAAACTGAAAAATAACCTCGGCTTAAAATTTGCATTTCGTTCCACTGACCTTAACGAGATTAAAAAGACCTTAGCCTTTTTTGGTGTAGACCCAGAGGACGAAAACAATCAGAAGCGATTGCGTGATTTGGAAAACGGGCAATGCCTTATCAGTGATTTATATGGTCGTGTCGGTGTGATACAGTTCCACCCTGTATTTGAAGAACTGCTCCATGCCTTTGATACCAGACCACCTGTGCGAAAAGAGGTGTAAATGTGAAACCATCAATAGTAAACAGAATAAAATCAAACTGGACGCTGAAACGTCTAGGTAAAGTGGCAATGACAGTGGCTTTCACACTTGTGATTGCCATTTTTCTTTTAGCCATGCTGGGAACGGTGGTTCAAGCTGCGGGCTTGGTAGATGATACGGTCAATGTGGCAAATGAATACAGCCGATTCCCACTTGAAAACTATCAACTGGATTTTTATGTGGATAATAGCTGGGGCTGGCTTCCGTGGAACTGGTCGGACGGGATTGGAAAACAGGTCATGTATGGACTATATGCCATTACCAATTTTATTTGGACAATCAGTTTGTATGTTTCCAATGCGACAGGTTACTTAGTACAGGAAGCCTATTCCTTAGACTTCATTTCCGCTACAGCAGATTCCATTGGTAAGAATATGCAGACCTTAGCTGGTGTGAGTGCAAACGGATTTTCAACAGAGGGTTTCTATGTTGGATTCCTCTTACTCTTGATTTTGGTTCTTGGGGTTTATGTTGCCTATACGGGACTGATAAAGAGAGAAACCACAAAGGCAATTCATGCCATTATGAATTTTGTGCTGGTGTTTATCCTATCGGCTTCCTTTATTGCCTACGCTCCCGACTACATTAAAAAAATCAATGACTTTTCATCAGACATCAGTAATGCCAGTTTATCACTTGGCACGAAGATTGTCATGCCCCATTCCGATAGTCAAGGCAAGGACAGCGTGGACTTAATCAGAGATAGCCTGTTTTCCATACAGGTTCAGCAACCGTGGCTACTGCTTCAATACAACAGTTCAGACATTGAAAGTATCGGTATTGACCGTGTGGAAAGCCTGCTCTCCACCAGCCCAGATTCCAACAATGGCGAAGACAGAGAAAAAATTGTTGCGGAAGAAATTGAAGACAGAAGCAATACCAATCTAACCATTACAAAGACCATTAACCGTTTAGGTACAGTCTTCTTCCTATTTGTCTTCAATATTGGGATTTCCATATTTGTATTCCTATTAACAGGAATCATGATTTTCTCGCAGGTACTTTTTATCATCTATGCTATGTTTCTGCCTGTGAGCTTTATTTTAAGCATGATTCCATCATTTGATGGTATGTCAAAACGAGCCATAACAAAGCTCTTTAATACCATTTTGACACGAGCTGGAATCACATTGATTATTACGACAGCATTTAGTATTTCAACCATGCTCTATACCTTATCGGCTGGTTATCCGTTCTTTTTGATTGCTTTTCTACAGATTGTGACCTTTGCAGGAATCTACTTCAAGCTGGGCGATTTAATGAGTATGTTTTCTCTACAGAGTAACGATTCTCAAAGTGTGGGAAGTCGTGTGATGAGAAAACCTCGTATGCTTATGCACGCTCACATGCACCGTCTACAGCGGAAACTTGGACGTTCCATGACTACTCTAGGGGCTGGGTCTGCCATTGTTACAGGTAAAAAAGGACAGTCGGGTTCGGGGAGTTCTGCAAGGACACAAGCAGATCACTCCCGACCAGACGGAAAGGAAAAATCAACACTTGGAAAACGTATCGGTCAAACCATCGGTACAGTAGCTGATACCAAAGACAGAATGGTAGACACTGCTAGTGGTTTGAAAGAACAGGTTAAAGATTTGCCGACCAATGCAAGATATGCAGTATATCAAGGAAAATCCAAAGTAAAAGAGAATGTCCGTGATTTAACCAGTAGTATTTCTCAAACCAAAGCGGACAGAGCCAGTGGACGCAAGGAACAGCAGGAACAAAGGCGAAAAACCATTGCGAAGCGTCGCTCTGAAATGGAACAGGTCAAACAGAAAAAACAGCCTGCTTCTTCTGTTCATGAAAGACCGACTACAAGACAAGAACAATATCATGATGAACAGACCTCAAAACAGTCTAATATTCAGACTTCATATAAGGAATCTCAACAAGCCAAACAAGAGCGTCCAGCAGTTAAGTCCGATTTTTCAAGTCCAAAAGTGGAACGCCAAGGCAATACCGTTCAAGAAAAAACCGTTCAAAAGCCAGCAACTTCAACCACTACAGCAGATAGAACTTCACAACGTCCAATCACAAAAGAACGTCCGTCTACTGTTCAAAGAGTACCACTACAAAATACAAGAAGTAGACCACCAATCAAAACCGCCACCATTAAGAAAGTCGGTAAGAAACCATGAAGTTGAAAACTTTAGTGATTGGTGGTTCTGGATTATTCTTGATGGTCTTCTCACTGCTTCTGTTTGTTGCCATTTTATTTTCAGATGAACAGGACAGCGGAATTTCCAATATTCATTATGGAGGTGTGAATGTTTCCGCAGAAGTGCTGGCTCATAAGCCTATGGTAGAAAAATATGCCAAAGAATATGGCGTTGAAGAATATGTCAACATACTTCTTGCGATTATACAGGTGGAATCGGGCGGTACTGCGGAAGATGTTATGCAGTCCTCGGAATCCCTCGGTCTTCCACCTAATTCATTGAGTACAGAAGAATCCATTAAGCAAGGTGTGAAGTATTTCAGTGAATTATTAGCCAGTAGCGAAAGGCTCAGTGTAGATTTAGAATCGGTTATCCAGTCCTACAATTATGGTGGTGGTTTCTTAGGGTATGTGGCTAATCGTGGAAATAAATATACCTTTGAACTGGCTCAAAGTTTCTCAAAAGAGTATTCAGGTGGCGAAAAAGTGTCTTACCCCAATCCCATAGCCATACCTATCAATGGGGGCTGGCGATACAACTATGGCAATATGTTTTATGTGCAACTGGTAACGCAGTATCTTGTCACAACAGAGTTTGATGATGATACGGTACAAGCCATCATGGACGAAGCACTGAAATATGAGGGCTGGCGATACGTTTACGGTGGAGCTTCCCCGACTACTTCTTTTGATTGTAGCGGACTGACACAATGGACGTATGGAAAAGCTGGAATTAACTTACCACGAACCGCACAACAGCAATATGATGTGACCCAGCATATCCCACTATCGGAAGCACAAGCTGGCGATTTGGTTTTCTTTCATTCTACCTATAACGCTGGCTCTTATATTACTCATGTTGGGATATACCTTGGCAATAACCGTATGTTTCATGCAGGCGACCCAATCGGTTATGCCGACTTAACAAGCCCCTACTGGCAACAGCATTTAGTGGGAGCAGGACGAATCAAACAATGAGAAAGGAAGATTTAATGATGAAATTTAGAAAAAATCAGAATAAAGAAAAACAGATACCAAAGGAAAAGAAACCTCGTGTCTATAAGGTCAATCCTCATAAAAAGGTTGTGATTGCCTTGTGGGTACTTTTAGGGCTTAGTTTCAGCTTTGCGATATTCAAGCACTTTACAGCTATAGATACTCATACTATTCACGAAACAACTATCATAGAAAAGGAATACGTTGATACTCATCATGTAGAAAATTTTGTAGAGAACTTTGCGAAAGTCTACTATTCATGGGAGCAATCCGATAAGTCCATTGATAATCGAATGGAAAGTCTAAAAGGCTATCTGACAGATGAACTTCAAGCTCTCAATGTTGATACAGTACGCAAAGATATTCCTGTATCGTCTTCTGTAAGAGGATTTCAGATATGGACGGTAGAGCCAACTGGCGACAATGAGTTTAATGTAACCTACAGTGTAGACCAGCTCATTACAGAGGGAGAAAATACAAAGACCGTCCACTCTGCTTATATAGTGAGTGTCTATGTAGATGGTTCTGGAAATATGGTACTGGTTAAGAATCCGACCATTACCAACATACCTAAGAAATCAAGTTATAAACCAAAAGCCATTGAAAGTGAGGGGACGGTTGATTCCATTACAACCAATGAAATCAATGAGTTTTTAACGACGTTCTTCAAGCTCTATCCTACAGCGACAGCCAGTGAACTTTCCTACTATGTGAATGACGGGATATTAAAACCAATCGGAAAAGAGTACATCTTTCAAGAACTGGTAAATCCTATTCACAATCGTAAGGATAATCAAGTCACGGTATCGCTGACAGTGGAGTATATCGACCAGCAGACCAAAGCAACGCAGGTATCTCAATTTGATTTGGTACTTGAAAAGAACGGGAGTAATTGGAAGATTATAGAATAACAAATATTGGTACATTATTACAGCTATTTTGTAATCACGTACTCTCTTTGATAAAAAATTGGAGATTCCTTTACAAATATGCTCTTACGTGCTATAATTTAAGTATCTATTTAAAAGGAGTTAATAAATATGCGGCAAGGTATTCTTAAATAAACTGTCAATTTGATAGTGGGAACAAATAATTGGATGTCCTTTTTTAGGAGGGCTTAGTTTTTTGTACCCAGTTTAAGAATACCTTTATCATGTGATTCTAAAGTATCCGGAGAATATCTGTATGCTTTGTATGCCTATGGTTATGCATAAAAATCCCAGTGATAAAAGTATTTATCACTGGGATTTTTATGCCCTTTTGGGTTTTTGAATGGAGGAAAATCACATGAAAATTATTAATATTGGAGTTTTAGCTCATGTTGATGCAGGAAAAACTACCTTAACAGAAAGCTTATTATATAACAGTGGAGCGATTACAGAATTAGGAAGCGTGGACAAAGGTACAACGAGGACGGATAATACGCTTTTAGAACGTCAGAGAGGAATTACAATTCAGACAGGAATAACCTCTTTTCAGTGGGAAAATACGAAGGTGAACATCATAGACACGCCAGGACATATGGATTTCTTAGCAGAAGTATATCGTTCATTATCAGTTTTAGATGGGGCAATTCTACTGATTTCTGCAAAAGATGGCGTACAAGCACAAACTCGTATATTATTTCATGCACTTAGGAAAATGGGGATTCCCACAATCTTTTTTATCAATAAGATTGACCAAAATGGAATTGATTTATCAACGGTTTATCAGGATATTAAAGAGAAACTTTCTGCCGAAATTGTAATCAAACAGAAGGTAGAACTGTATCCTAATATGTGTGTGACGAACTTTACCGAATCTGAACAATGGGATACGGTAATAGAGGGAAACGATGACCTTTTAGAGAAATATATGTCCGGTAAATCATTAGAAGCATTGGAACTCGAACAAGAGGAAAGCATAAGATTTCAGAATTGTTCTCTGTTCCCTGTTTATCACGGAAGTGCAAAAAACAATATAGGGATTGATAACCTTATAGAAGTGATTACGAATAAATTTTATTCATCAACACATCGAGGTCAGTCTGAACTTTGCGGAAAAGTTTTCAAAATTGAGTATTCGGAAAAAAGACAGCGTCTTGCATATATACGTCTTTATAGTGGCGTACTGCATTTGCGAGATTCGGTTAGAATATCGGAAAAGGAAAAAATAAAAATTACAGAAATGTATACTTCAATAAATGGTGAATTATGTAAGATTGATAGAGCTTATTCTGGAGAAATTGTTATTTTGCAAAATGAGTTTTTGAAGTTAAATAGTGTTCTTGGAGATACAAAACTATTGCCACAGAGAAAAAAGATTGAAAATCCGCACCCTCTACTACAAACAACTGTTGAACCGAGTAAACCTGAACAGAGAGAAATGTTGCTTGATGCCCTTTTGGAAATCTCAGACAGTGACCCGCTTCTGCGATATTATGTGGATTCTGCGACACATGAAATCATACTTTCTTTCTTAGGGAAAGTACAAATGGAAGTGACTTGTGCTCTGCTGCAAGAAAAGTATCATGTGGAGATAGAAATAAAAGAGCCTACAGTCATTTATATGGAAAGACCGTTAAAAAAAGCAGAGTATACCATTCACATCGAAGTTCCACCGAATCCTTTCTGGGCTTCCATTGGTTTATCTGTATCACCGCTTCCGTTGGGAAGTGGAATGCAGTATGAGAGCTCGGTTTCTCTTGGATACTTAAATCAATCATTTCAAAATGCAGTTATGGAAGGGATACGCTATGGCTGTGAACAAGGATTGTATGGTTGGAATGTGACGGACTGTAAAATCTGTTTTAAGTATGGCTTATACTATAGCCCTGTTAGTACCCCAGCAGATTTTCGGATGCTTGCTCCTATTGTATTGGAACAAGTCTTAAAAAAAGCTGGAACAGAATTGTTAGAGCCATATCTTAGTTTTAAAATTTATGCGCCACAGGAATATCTTTCACGAGCATACACCGATGCTCCTAAATATTGTGCGAACATCGTAGACACTCAATTGAAAAATAATGAGGTCATTCTTAGTGGAGAAATCACTGCTCGGTGTATTCAAGAATATCGTAGTGATTTAACTTTCTTTACAAATGGACGTAGTGTTTGTTTAACAGAGTTAAAAGGGTACCATGTTACTACCGGTGAACCTGTTTGCCAGCCCCGTCGTCCAAATAGTCGGATAGATAAAGTACGATATATGTTCAATAAAATAACTTAGTGTATTTTATGTTGTTATATAAATATGGTTTCTTGTTAAATAAGATGAAATATTTTTTAATAAAGATTTGAATTAAAGTGTAAAGGAGGAGATAGTTATTATAAACTACAAGTGGATATTGTGTGCTGAGAGCTTTCTTCTATACTAATAGACGAAAGGGTGTGAAAATGATTTTTAAATGATACTGTGGAACGGAACAGTAGCCCTAGTATTGACTACTGTCGTTTCTATTCATATTGGCTATTCTAGGACTGAGATGAAAAAATCTATAAATGCTCAGAATAAAATTGAACCCGCAAATCTCCCCAAAACAATGGTGAGTCATGTACTTGTATTATTCCGAAAAAATACACCTCTGGTGCAGTGAGACAAATTGGTGTATCTTATAGTGGCTTCGTAGATGAAAGCTATACTCTACTATCACTCTTTGATGATGTAGAACAAATTGAAAAAGATAATAGACTTCAGACAGCTATTGATGTTGTCAGAGAACAGTTTGGTTTTTTAGCCATACAAAAAGGAACCGTCCTAACTGAAGGTTCCAGAAATATTGAACGCAGTAAACTTATCGGTGGTCATTCCCCGGGTGGATTGGAGGGATTAAAATGAAACAAGAAAAAAATACAGTACAATTTTCAGAAATCCGTAGCAAAGGATGTAATGATATTGAAATGCTTGAAAGATTTTTACATGGAATCGTTGAAACAGCAACTTCAAAACTTCGTCAGAGAAAACTCAAAACAACTGAAATATCGATACGACTAGTACATGCTAAATCTGAAAACCGATTACCATTGGAATTTACATTTAGCATTAAGCCAACAAGCTCATCTGTGATAATCTATACTGAGGTAATCAATCGCTTTAAAGAATGTTACACAGGTGGGGGAATTCAAGGTTTTACGATTCAATTTGATAAAAATACCCTTGCCTCTGCATAGAAAGGATTTGATATGATTGACCGTTCATATTTACCATTTCAATCAGCAAGAGAGTACCAGGATACAAAGATGCAAAAATGGATGGGCTTTTTCCTATCTGAACATGCATCAGCACTCTCTGATGATACAAACAAAGTAACGTACATGTCTGACTTATCACTAGAGAAGAAATTATTACTCCTCAGTCAAGTATACGCCGGGCAGCTACGCACACGCATTCAAGTGATTGAAAAAAACAAGCGTGTTTCCTACACTGGAACAATACCAAGTCTGACCAAAGATTTCATTTTGATAAAAACTACAACAGGTCACATCAATTTGAAATTAAAAGACATTATTAGTATTGAACTTGTCGAGGAGGTGCTCTATGAATCAGCTTGAGTTTCAGCGTAATCACCTACAAATGGACTATTATAGCGAGAGCTACCAAGATTTTGAACGTGACTTCTACCGCTACTCTAACATGAATATTCCATTGACCTTCCTAACTGATGATATCCTAAAAACAATGGCGACTTCACGTAAGAATTACTTTGTCCTCAATAAGGAAAAGTCCAGAGATAACCGCGATCACTTCTTCATATTTGAAGTAAGTACCGTAGATGAGAATCCGCTAATCTATCATTATACATATAAGAAAACTACAATATATTTAGCAGAAAAATAGGAGCAGTTCAATTGACTGTTCCTATTTTTAATATTCATAAAATCTAAAGTCTTTATACTCTTTAACAATGGAGTCGCCAACCAGAACAGACTATACTGACCAGCGACTACCTTAAATTTAATGTTTCAGATTTATTTTCTTATCTCTAATTTCATAAACTACATCTGCTACATTTTCGAGTAATCGTTTATCGTGGGTGATAAACACGATAGTTCCGGTGTACTCCTTCATTAGTATTTCCAAAGCCTCTAAACTTGGTATGTCAAGGAAGTTACTGGGTTCATCCATTATTAGGATGTTATATCTACCCATGAGCATTTTAGCAAGCAACAATTTTATAATTTCTCCACCGCTTAAAACAGATAAACTTTTTCCAATATCGTTCTGTTTGAACCCCATAGATGCTAGCACTGAACGAATTTCTGATATATTGTAGTCACAATCCTTCTGCATAAACTCCATAACATTCTGATTACTGTTGTACTTGTAACCATTCTGTGCAAAGTAACCTATTTTTGCCTTAGGCGAAATAGAAATTCCTTCTTCATGGTTTAAGATCATTTGGATTAAAGTTGTTTTTCCGATTCCATTACCACCAGTTAACGCCACTTTTGCTCCTAACGGAATTTGAAAAGATGCATTTTCAAACAGAGCCTTATCCCCAAATACTTTATTAATTTCTGCACCGACTATAGGGTATGGATTATGGAGCTCCAATGCTTTACTTTGCCTGAAACGAATTCTGCGAATGCCTTCCGGAGCTTCTACTTTTCCTAAGGCCGCAATCCTGTGCTCTAGGGTTTTAGCAGCATTATACATCTTTTTTTCCTTACTTCCTATTGATTTTTGATGAGCTAAACGCCCTCCGTCTTCAGTACTTTTTTTCTTTGAAGAACCTTTTGCCTTCTGTTCTATTTTACGAGCCTGTTTTCGCTTTTCCTCCGCAGCCCTTTCCAATCGGGCACGTTCCGCAATAAATTGTTCGTATTCTGCAGCTTGGCTCTTACGTTCTTCCTCTTTCTGACGAAGATAATCAGAATAGTTTCCCCAATACTCAGTGATTTTGCCATCTTTCAGTTCCCATATTTTATCTACTATTTCATCAAGAAAATAGCGGTCATGGCTAATAACTAACAGTGCACCTGTAAAATATTTTAGCTGTCCTATTAGAAAATCAATTCCTTCACGGTCTAAATGGCTCGTAGGTTCATCCGCTAAAATACCATGAACCTGTGCCGATAAGGCCTGTGCTATTTTAAGCCTTGTTTCTTCACCACCGCTCATAGTCTGTATATTTAATTGCTCAACACCTAGCTTGCCTACAAGTGCAAAATCTTTTTCCTCCTGCAGAGTTACTTCGTCCAACTGGGGAATATAGGCAAGTTCACCCAGACGATTCATTTTACATCCTGGGGGAGTTAATTCTCCTAAAAGTACCCTGAGTAAAGTGCTTTTTCCAGCACCATTTGCTCCTACTAAACCAATACGGTCATAATCATATACTTCTAATTCATTTATATCTAAAACATCGCGTCCTTTGAATTCCACACGAATGTCTTTTGCTTTTAATATTAATTCCATAACATTTCCTCCAATATTGTTTATTTTAAATCTAATTTTCTAACCTCAGTTATCATTTGGCAAACTATAGCAATGCCAATAATTAAAATACCTGATAGTAAAAACCAATGATTTACACCGATTTTATCAGCAAAGAATCCAGAAAGAATTAACCCAATTGGCATAGCAAGTGACATGATACTTCCGATCAAAGAAAATACACGTCCTAAATATTCAGGCTTAATTTTCTCCTGAAAAAGAGCTGTTTGCACACCGCTATAAAATGGCACCGAAAGCCCCATTATTGCACAGCAAACTACGAATATTACAAATCCATTTGGAGGAAGTATTCCCGAAACGGCTAAACTGGTCCCCATTATAAAAAATGAACTTGTTATTAGTAATACATGCTTTTCGAAGCCCCCTAATCTTCCTAATAATAAGCCTCCTGCTAGCATCCCAAATGCAAAGGAAATTTCCGTAATAGAAATATGCACAGGCGTTCCATTAAAGTGTTCCATGCTTATTAAAGGAAATAGTGCATTGATTGGCATATAAACAAAAGTATATAGTGTTCCTAAGAGTAATAAGGCAAACAATCCTTTGTTTTGTCTCAGAACCACAACTCCTTCTTTCATCTCCCTTATGAAATTTGGTTCTAAACTTTGCACTTGATTACCCAGCTTAGGTATACGTACAATTGCTACCGTAATAGATGCAATCACAGCACCCAATACGTCGATGGCAATAATAGCATTTAAATCCCAAACGGAGTATAAGAGTGCTGCAACTGCCGGACTAACAATATAGCTTATAGACTGCAAAGACTGACTATAGCCTGCGCATTTCGTTAGCTGTTCTTCTGGTACTAAAAGTGGTGTAACCGCATTGAGTGCTGGGGTATGAAAAGCTGTTCCAATGCTACGGATAAACAATACTATCATAATCATCCAGACAGGTAGCTCCATACAGAATGCAACAATAGCAAGCACTGCACCAGCTGCTGCGATAATTAAATCGGCACCAATCATTATCTTCTTCCTATCATGACGATCCACTAGCACACCAATGGCAGGTCCCAAAATCGCATAGGGTAAAAAACCTACTAATGAAGCCATAGACAAGACCATCGCAGATCCTGTTTTTTCTGTAAGGTAAAAAATAATCGCCATTTGCAGGATGGCACTAGTGATTAATGATACTGCTTGCCCTGCCCATATTGCATAAAATTTTCGTTTCCAATTGTTGTATTTTTCCATTTATATTATCTCCTGCATATTATTTTGCTTGAATTTCTATTTTGAATAGCATTCTAGGCAATAAAAAATGCAGGCCAAACCCCACAATGTGGCTTTTGGTCTGCATACATACAATTTGGAAACATTCATATTAAAGACATAGTTAAATAAAGGTATAGTTAAATAACCAATATCCTCACCGTAACTAATGAATGCTCAATATCGTATAAATAAGCACAACAAAAAAGCCTATCATCGGGTATAGATTCTGCTTTTTTTATTGCCAGCTTATCTTAAACGCATTGAGGCTGTCATAGTTTCGGTTCCTCCTACATCTTTGTTTATATCAATTTATAGTATAACACAAAAAGATGATATGTTCAATATAAAAGTTATGGAATGAGACTCATACTTCCAATTCGATGCCAGATTTAAAGGATATGACGAAGTTTTCTTCATAGACTGTAACGCTCTGGATTATCTTCCTTAGTAGCAAGCGATTAGCTTTCACAAAATCTTCTGTTTGTAGTTTTAAAAATTCATCAGGATTTTCTAACTCAACCTCAAAATATTTCATTTTACATTCCCTCATTTCATTTATTGATAAATTGAGTTTGCAAAAAAGAGTGGACAATTTTTGTCTACTCTTAACCTTTAAAATAGTTTTTTTTAATCGATTTGAAGTTGCCTAAATTATTACTTATTCGGTAAAATGAAGTATTGCTTTCAACAGATTTCCTTCAACTACACTTCACTTGATTCAAACAAGGTGGGTACATTTCTATTCCCACAAACTCCTTGTCAATGGAAACAAACACGTACCCACAGGGTAAATGGAAATAGAAACTGATAATTTCTAGCTATCACTTCTACTCATTCCAAAAATTTTCTCACTCTGATACTTACCCACCATAAAGCAAAAAGCCTTGCAATCAAGGCTTTCATTATCCCTTTCGTTCAAAGGTTTCTAAGCTTTTACGAGCAGAGCGACACACTCAGCGGTTCGCTATCTCCGTTCTGTCTGCGTGCTAGCACTTGTCAATCACGGACAGCTATCGCATGGGCGGAAGTAAATGCTAATCTTCGTCGTTTTACTCCTTGACTAGCAAACTTACCGCCTCAACATGATGTGTTTGTGGAAAAAGATCCACCGGTTGGACTTTCTTCAATTCATATCCCAACTCTTGGTAGAGTTTGATATCACGCGCCATGGTTGCGGCATTGCAGGAGATATAGACGATGCGGTCTGCTCCTGTTTGGCTACTTGCCTTGATAAAGCTTTCG
This sequence comes from Streptococcus symci, assembly GCF_006385165.1. Taxonomy (GTDB): domain Bacteria; phylum Bacillota; class Bacilli; order Lactobacillales; family Streptococcaceae; genus Streptococcus; species Streptococcus symci. The sequence goes on from NZ_VFJA01000002.1 coordinate 25,555, forward strand.
GTTAAGCCCTTACGTGGAGGATCAACCAAGATAACGGTTGGTTGAATTCCTTCCTTGAGCCAATTCTTCATGGCATTTTCAGCTGTATCACAGACATAGTTGGCATTTGAAATATTGTTCAGCTGAGCATTCTTTTTGCTATTCTCAACCGCTTCTGGAATCACTTCGACACCATAGACTTCCTTGACGTATTTCGCAACAGAGAGGCCAATCGTCCCGATACCAGAATAGGCATCAATAACCACGTCATCCTTTTTTAATTCAGCAAAGTCAATGGCTGTTTGATAAAGTTTTTCAGCCATTTCAGTATTGACTTGGTAAAAGGCTGGACCAGCGATTTGGTAGTCATTTCCCAACATTTGGTCGGTAATATAGTCTTGTCCATGAAGCGTACGCCAATCCTTACCAAAAATAGCATTAGTGTTCTGGTCATTGATATTTTGCATAACAGACACAATCTCTGGGAACTGCTTGATTAGTTGTTCAATCAATTGCTCCACACGAAAAACTTTAGGTCGAGTTGTTACCAAGATAACCATAATTTGACCTGAATAATGTCCGCGACGCACCACAAGATTCCGAATCAAGCCAGCTTGTTCCTTTTCATCATAAGGTTTCAAATCATAACGGCGGAGCAAGTCTCGTAGGGCTATTACTACCTCATCAATCACAGGATCCTGGATAAAGAAATCTTCTAGAGGCATGAGGTCATGCGAATTCTTACGGAAAAATCCTGTTTCCAAGACACCATTTACTCGACGAACAGGCACCTGAGCTTTGTTGCGATACTTGACTGGATTTTCCATGCCAAGCGTTTCAGCAACCTCTACATCTGCAATTCCAGCAATCTTGTATAGACTATCCTTAACTTGCTTGGTTTTAAACTTGAGCTGTTCTGGATAGGCAAGATGACCTAAATCCGCGATTCCTGAACGCAGGTAAGCCAAATCTAGATCTTGATTACGGTATGGTGATTGGACAAGGTATTCTTCAACTTTCCCAAAACCAATCTTTTTATTGACCTTGAGGACACGCATGAGGATTTTTTCACTCGGTAAAGCATTCTCGACAAAAAAGACCAAACCATCAACCTTGGCAACTCCTGCCCCTTCATGGGTCAAGTCGACAATTTCAACTTCTACAATATCATTTTTCTTTAACATTCTCTTCTCTTTCTATTGGCCGATAAAAAAGACGGCAACGTTACGGTTACCATCTATTATACCATGAAATTTCTTAAGAACCAAAACTCTTGAAGAAGTTGACAATGGCTTGCCAGAGGGAGCTTAGGAAATTGCCGCCGTCCTCTAGCGCCTTATCCGCATCAAAGTTAAGGTTGATATTTTTAAAACTGTCGCCAGCTTGTGAAACAATACTTTGTTTCAGGTCATTCAGGGTTTTAGTGAAGTCTGCATTGCTGAGGATATCACTCTTTGAGAGATTCAAAGCAAAATTGATGATAATATTGATCTGGTTTCCTGTTATAACCTGATCAAGTTTGTAATTTTTCAAGGTATCTTCAACAATTTTACGGACATCTTCCTCTGTCAGATTTCCCTTACTTTCTTTAGCTTTGGCGAGTGCTGACTTGATATCAGCTAGGGCAACATTTAATTTATTAGCATCATAGCCTGACTTGTCCTTGTTTTCAGCATTGATATCGGACAAGGCCTTCAACTCTTCTTGAGCCAAATCTTTGTTGGCTTGTGGCACCTTGGCTCCATTAGCTTCAAGTGAATAGTAAATCCCTGCTAAGGCACTCTCACCTGTAACTGGAATGGGTGCTGCTACAGTGATTTTGGCGTGTTCCACACCCAAAGTTACGGCCGCATTGCGGTACATATCCTGCGTCACCTTAGTGATGTTTTCTGGTGTTTCAATCTTGACCTCAAGTGGCGACTTGTCACCTAGCTTTTGAATCTTGGCTGATGAATACAGTTGTAAGCTAGAGTCATTTGCCACATTCATAATCTTAGAATAGACATCAGGTGTCATGGTCTTGAGTTCTTTGGTGTCTGTTGAGGCATTGTAGCCTAGTTTTTTAAGGGTTTGATTTTTTTGATCTTCAGACAATGATGAACCTAGGACATATTCAGGTTGAACATAGGTTTCATCGATGACTTTTTGAACATCTGTTGCTGCATGGGCGCTATTCAAAGCTGTTACTGCCCACAAGACCGCAGCACTGGTCAGAAAGAGTTTCTTTCTCATAGGGAATTCCCTCCTTTACCTTTCTAGAGTAATATATCTATCTTAAAGAAAACTTATAACAAAAACACCTGGGCTAGCCAGATGTCGAAAAGAGAGTGAAACATTTGATGATGTAAAGGTTGAGTTGCACCTGTCTAGAATAGTAATAGTTTCCTCCATTTACATAGAGTTCGGCACCGTGAAAAATAGAAATGGGGTGCATATAACTATAAGTCTTTCCAGTGGTATTACCAAGCAAGGGGGCAACAGTCTCACGAGAATACTGTTTAGCCAGTGCTAGGGTGTTTTCCTTGCCATTTTGGGCAATAAAATCGATATAGGCAGGTCCAAAATTATAGGCTTGAACAGCTGTCCAGACATCAACACCCTTCTTCTGGGCCAGATAGAGATTGTCTGTCAGAGTTTGAACACCTTGCCGAATGCTAGAGGCATTATCATTGATAGTGTTGGTGGAACCACTTGCAGACTCACTAGACTGCATAACATCGCCTTCTTTTCCTTTTGTTTCGGTATAAATCATAGCGAGCACAAGCTCTTCGTTTGCTGGTGTGTCTTTTTCACTCAAGATTTCTCGCACCATGGGTTGATAGGTCATGACTTGCTTGACATCTTGGTGAACGCGGTAAGCTTTATAGCCAGCAAAAAGGAAGACTGCTAGTACAAGCACTCTTCGAATTCGTTTAAACATTATTTACTTTGAATATCCTCGATATTTTTGATTAAGATAGAGTAAGTTCCATTGTCGTTTTGGATAAACTCGACCGATTCTGCGTCTTGATAGACGTTATTGGGAACGATGAGCTCAATTCCATTTGACAAGGAAAGTTTTTGGTTTTCAAATTTCTTTAATTGGCGACTAGCATCAATTTCATCAAATTGAACTGGCTCTGGTACTGCTTCTTTGACTTGGTCAATAAAGCTCAAACGAGCCGTCAGATTGTTGTCAAAAAGGTCGTTGGCCAATTTTTCAGGTGACAATTCATTACTTTCTTCTAGATTATTGAAAATAGCTGATTTGACCTTGGATTGAAATTGAAAATCATCTGTGTTAAAAGTCTCAGCAATTCTCTGAGCCGTTTTTTCTAGTTCTTTGATAGATTTCTTTGGTGAAATCTTAGGGGCAACGGCAAGAAGATTATCTGAAAAATAGTTCAAAAAAGTCCCGTTGTACTTAATTCGTTTTTCAATCAGATGATACTTGCGACTCTGAAGATTGACCACCAAGGCTTCGTCGGCACCCGTTCCAAATCCAGGCAGGTTATTCTGAGTTAGCTTAATTGGATTATCAACTTCTCCACCGAGGTGGGTCAAGGTCTCCCGCAGGGCAATTCGCAAGAAAGCGAAATGTTCTACACCTTCTTTAGAAAATTGCACAAAAATCAAGTCATTGATCTTTAGATTTTCGGAAGTACTGAACTCCTCTTTCCAGAGATTAGCCAGCGTCACTGATGTCTCCAACAAATCGTCTGTAATATGATTGAAGAAGGGATTTTCTTCCTCGAAAATCCCAGTCTTGGCTTCATCTGAATACACACGTTCAATTTTTTTACGCAAGTATTCTTCGATTTTTGGAGTGATATTGAGAAACTTATCCGCTAGAAACAGCTCGGTATCATCCGGGCTAAACTGATGGATAATGGCTTTCTTAATATAAATGTCCATAAAAGTTTTAGTCCTCGTATAATGGGAAGGCATCTGTCAATTCTTTAACTGCACTTCTCACTTCTTCTAAGACAGCTTCATTTTCTGCATTCTTAAGAGTTTTAATAATAAGCTCAGCCACTTTGCGACTTTCTTCTTCACCAAATCCACGTGCAGTAATGGCTGCTGCTCCGATACGAATCCCACTTGTCTTGAATGGTGACAAGCTTTCGTAAGGGATTGAGTTTTTATTTAGGGTAATATTAACTTCATCCAGCAAGTTTTGAGCAACTTTTCCGTTTTCTACAACCTTAGTCACATCCACTAGGAAGAGGTGGTTTTCAGTTCCGCCAGAAATGATACGGAAATCAGGGTCTTGCAAGAAGACATCTGCCATAGCCTTGCTGTTTTTGATGACATTAGCAGCATATTCCTTGAAGGCTGGATCTAAAACTTCTTTGAAGGAAACTGCCTTAGCAGCAACAACATGCTCCAAAGGACCACCCTGAATACCAGGGAAAATAGCTGAATTGATTTTCTTTGCAAGTTCTTCATCATTAGTCAAAATCAAACCACCACGAGGTCCACGAAGGGTTTTGTGGGTCGTTGTTGTAGTGATATGAGCGTATGGTACTGGACTTGGGTGAAGACCAGCTGCAACTAAACCAGCGATATGTGCCATATCGACCATGAGCTTAGCCCCAACAGCATCCGCAATTTCACGGAATTTTGAAAAATCGATAATTTGTGAATAGGCTGAAGCACCTGCTACGATCAATTTTGGTTTGACTTCTTGGGCTTGTTTCAAGATAGCATCAAAATCCAAGAGTTCCGTTTCAGGGTCCACACTATAAGAAACAAAGTTGTAGGTTTGACCTGAGAAGCTAACAGGAGCCCCATGGGTCAAGTGACCACCAGCAGCCAAATCCATTCCCATAACCGTATCACCTGGCTCAATCAAGGCCATGTAAGCCGCACAGTTGGCTTGGCTTCCTGAGTGTGGTTGGACATTGGCAAATTTAGCGCCGAAAATTTCTTTTGCACGTTCAATAGCTAGACTTTCTACCATGTCTACCACATCCGTTCCACCATAATAACGGCGTCCTGGGTAGCCTTCGGCGTATTTATTCGTCAAGATAGACCCTTGAGCTGCCATAACAGCCTTGGAAACTACGTTTTCCGAAGCAATCAACTCAATGTTGTTTTGTTGGCGTTCTTCTTCTTTAGCAATAGCATTCCAGAGATCAGCATCATATGCTTTAAAATCATCTTTGTCAAAAATCATAGGTCTTCTCCTTTATAGTGTGACAGGTCCTTTAGTCTAAGAAAATAAACTAAAAGATGCGAATAAACCGTTTCTGCACTTTATCACAAGTATAACCAACTTTTTCATAAAATGCATGAGCACCCAGACGATGATCGGCAGAGTTTAAGCGGATAAACCCATAACCACGTCTTTTTGCTTCTTGATCCAACCCTTGCAGTAAGCTTTTACCAATACCTTGCCCTTGTGCTTGAGGTGAAACTGCTAAGGCTAAAATATTAAATCCTGCTTTAGAATAAAGTGATTCATAGACCTCAGCGTGGACATATCCAAGCAAGGCATGACTAGCTTCATCCTCATAGCCAAGAAGGAAATGATGGGAATCCTGATCTAGTCTAGCTAGTTGACTAGCTGTCTCCTCTTGACTAAAAGAATAACCCAACGCCTCTTGGTTGATATCACAAATAGCTTTCACATCGGTTTCTTGCAAATCTCTTAGCATCTCATTCCTCCTCAAAAGAAATCTCTGGCAAATGAGCAAGAATATCTTCTCGCTTAATTGCCCCTTGGCGTAAGATTTTCACCTTGTCTCCAGACAAGTCCAAAATAGTTGAATCCTGTCCAGTTAGAAAAGCATCGTCTTCTAGCCCCAAAACTTCTTGGTCAAAGTCCTCTAGAATTTGAGCAAAGGTCACTCCACTTGCATGACCTGAGATATTAGCAGACGGCCCAATCAAGGGACCTGTCTCTCGAATCAAATCAAGGGTAATGGGATGACTCGGCATCCGAAATCCAACAGTTGCAAGACCAGAATTGACCCAATAGGGAACTCGGTCATTAGCTTCGAGAATAATGGTTAAGGGACCTGGTAAAAAGGTCTCTACAAGTTTTTGTAGATAAGTTGGCTGATTCTTAGAAAAGTGCAAGATGTCCTCTAGAGAGGCGATATTGAGGTTAAGGGCCTTGTCTCTGGGACGACGTTTGAGTTGGTAAACATGATCAACTGCTTTTTCGTCTAGAGCCTTGGCAAAAAGACCGTAAACCGTCTCTGTAGGCAGAACGACAGCTCCACCCTTCTCCAACTCTTGTCTAATCCTGTCCATCATCAACCACAACCATCCTATCTTGACCGAATTGATCCTTGAGTGTTCGTACTCTTTTTTCAGGAAGATATTTCCTAAAAAGTTCAGGAACACTTTGACCTTGCTTATATCCAATTTCAAGGTAAATCTTACCACCATCCTTGAGATAGTCTTTTGCATCTTCCGCAATTCTACGGTAAATAGCTAGGCCATCCTCGTCTGCAAAGAGAGCTAGATGAGGCTCTGAATGCAAAACATTCAAGCCTACCTCTGACTCATCTTCACGAGAGATATAGGGTGGATTGGAAACAATTATATCATATTTTTCAGAAATTTCTGTAAAACAGTCAGATTTTTTTAAAAATATTTGAAGATTTTGATTTTTAGCATTTTCGTTAGCTAAATCTAAAGCATCTTGGGAAATATCCGCTGCTGTCACTGACCAATCTGGTCTGTTTTTTGCTAGAGCGAGAGCAATAGCTCCACTACCTGTTCCAATATCCAGAACTGAAAGATTCGTCTCAGGATTCTCAGCCAGGATAAGCTCAGCCAGCTCCTCAGTCTCTGGACGAGGAATCAAAACACGCTCATCCACTTTTAGCTGCATTCCATAAAAATCTGCCTGTCCTATGATATACTGTGCCGGTTTATGAGCTGCTAACTGTTGGTAAATTTCCTCTACAAATAGTTTTTCTTCGTCGGTTACCTCTTGCTGGAGGGCGAAAACAAAGTCTGTAAAAGTGAGATTTTTCAGACTACGATAGACAAAAGAGAGGCTTTCAGCTTCCTCTCCTTGTCTTATCAACTCTTCTTCAAAATCTGAAAATAATTGAGCTAATTTCATTATTTGTTTAATTCTTCTAATTTTTGTGTTTGGTCATATAGAACCAAGGCATCCACAACTTCGTCCAATTTACCAGATAAAATGGTATCTAGTTTTTGAAGGGTTAAGCCGATACGGTGATCTGTGACACGGTTTTGTGGGAAGTTATAAGTACGGATTCGTTCTGAACGGTCACCAGTACCGATTGTTGACTTGCGCTCAGCGTCTTGTTCATCCTGAGCAATCTGTGCAAAGTGGTCAGCAACACGCGCACGGATGATTTTCATGGCCTTCTCACGGTTTTTCTGCTGGGTACGTTCTTCCTGCATCTCAACCTTGATATTGGTTGGCAAGTGAACGATACGAACGGCAGTCGCAACCTTATTGACGTTCTGTCCACCAGCACCAGAGGCGTGGTAGATATCAACACGAAGGTCTTTTGGATCAATATCGTATTCTACTTCTTCGACTTCAGGCATGACAAGAACTGTCGCTGTCGAAGTATGAACACGGCCTTGGCTTTCTGTCACAGGAACACGTTGCACACGGTGGGCACCTGATTCGTACTTAAGCTTAGAGTAAACAGACTGACCTGAAACCATGGCAACCACTTCTTTGAAACCACCGACACCGTTCATAGAAGCTTCCATGACTTCAAAGCGCCAGCCTTGTGCTTCCGCATACTTTTGGTACATGGTTAGCAAATCTCCAGCGAAAAGTGCTGCTTCGTCTCCACCAGCGGCGCCACGGATTTCAAGGATGATATTCTTGTCATCGTTTGGATCTTTAGGAAGGAGCAAGATTTTCAGTTTTTCTTCGTATTCTTCTTTTTCAGCCTTGGCATCTTTGAGTTCTTGCTTGGCCATTTCTTCCAAGTCCGCATCTCCGCCTGATTCCTTAATCATTTCTTCAGCGTCAACGATGTTTTGAAGGACTTGTTTGTACTCACGGTAAGCTGTTACCGTATCACGAGTTGAAGCCTCTTCTTTTGAGAGCTCCATGAAACGCTTTGTGTCCGAAACCACATCCGGGTCACTCAGCAACTCTCCTAATTCTTCATAACGGTCTTCTACAGCTTGTAGTTGATCATAGATGTTCATTTTCTTCATTCTCCTTATTGATTTCAGGGGCAAAATAATGTTTACGGCAAACTGAGATATAGGTTTCATTACCACCAATCTGGATCTGTTCTCCATCGTAAACGGGCAGTCCATCCTGAGTACGCAACACCATAGTCGCCTTTTTCTTACAATACTGACAAATGGTCTTGATTTCGTCAATCTTGTCTGCTAAGAGCAAGAGATACTTGGAACCTTCGAACAGTTCATTGCGAAAGTCATTTTTCAAGCCAAAAGCCATGACAGGTATGTCTAACTCATCAACAACACGAGCTAGATCGTAAACATGGTGACGCTTGAGAAACTGGGCTTCATCGACCAAAACACAGTAAGGCTTTTCTGGTAGGTCTCGGATATAGCCAAAGATATCCGTCGTTTCCTCAATAGCAATGGCAGAGCGTTTCATGCCAATTCGACTCGACACATAGCCAATACCGTCACGCGTATCCAGAGCCGAGGTCATAATCACAACACCTTTTCCTTGCTCCTCGTAGTTATAGGCCACCTTGAGAATCTCAATAGTCTTACCAGAGTTCATGGTCCCATAACGATAATACAACTGTGCCATGTTTCTTGCTTCACGTCCATTTCTAAATTTTTGCTACATTCTAGTATATCATAATTTTCTTAAGCTTTAAACGGCAAAATGTGGTAAAATAGAAGAAATCAAAAACTAGTGGAGGAAGCTATTATGCCATTTGTACGCATCGATTTATTTGAAGGACGCACGCTCGAGCAAAAGAAGGCTCTTGCTAAGGAAGTAACAGAAGCTGTTGTCCGTAACACTGGAGCACCTCAATCTGCTGTTCATGTCATCATCAACGACATGCCAGAAGGAACCTACTTCCCTCAAGGTGAAATGCGCACCAAATAAGCTAGCTTAAGCAGAATTGCTTAGGCTTTTTCAATCTCCAAGTAGCATCCATTGAAGAAATAGCCTAAATTTGTTACAATTTGAAAAGATACTTGGAAAAATTTTCAAGAAAAGAGCTATTAATTAAAGGAAATATTATGATTACACGTGAATTTGATACCATCGCTGCTATCTCTACTCCACTAGGTGAAGGGGCTATTGGTATTGTCCGCCTGAGCGGGACAGACAGTTTTGCTATTGCGCAAAAGATTTTTAAAGGAAAAGACTTGAGTCAGGTTGCTAGCCATACCCTTAACTATGGTCACATCGTTGACCCTCAGACAGGAAAAGTCATGGACGAGGTTATGGTTGGAGCTATGAAGTCTCCAAAGACCTTCACTCGTGAGGATATTATCGAGATTAACACCCACGGTGGGATTGCGGTGACCAATGAGATTCTCCAGCTAGCTATCCGTGAAGGAGCTCGGTTGGCAGAACCTGGTGAATTTACTAAACGTGCCTTTCTAAACGGTCGTGTGGATTTGACACAGGCCGAGGCCGTGATGGATATCATCCGCGCCAAGACAGACAAGGCCATGAACATTGCGGTTAAACAACTCGATGGTTCCCTTTCTGATCTTATCAATAATACCCGTCAAGAAATCCTTAACACACTTGCCCAAGTCGAGGTCAATATCGACTATCCTGAGTATGACGATGTTGAGGAAGCCACTACTGCTATTATCCGTGAAAAGACTATAGAGTTTGAGCAATTGCTAACTAATCTCCTTAGGACAGCCCGTCGCGGTAAAATCCTCCGTGAAGGAATTTCAACTGCTATCATCGGACGCCCTAACGTTGGGAAATCAAGCCTTCTCAACAACCTCTTGCGTGAGGACAAGGCTATCGTTACAGACATTGCTGGTACTACTCGAGATGTCATCGAAGAATACGTCAACATCAATGGTGTTCCTCTCAAATTGATTGATACGGCCGGTATTCGTGAAACGGATGATATCGTTGAACAAATTGGAGTTGAGCGTTCAAAAAAAGCACTTAAGGAAGCTGACTTAGTTTTACTAGTGCTAAATGCTAGTGAACCACTGACTGCTCAAGACAGACAACTTCTTGAAATTAGCCAAGATACAAACCTTATTATTCTTCTTAATAAAACTGATCTTCCTGAAGCAATTGAAGCTTCAGAACTCCCTGAAGACGTTATTCGTATCTCAGTCCTTAAAAACCAAAACATCGATAAGATTGAAGAGAGAATCAACAACCTCTTCTTTGAAAATGCTGGTTTGGTTGAGCAAGATGCTACTTACTTGTCAAACGCCCGTCATATTTCCTTGATTGAGAAGGCTGTTGAAAGCCTACAAGCTGTTAATGAAGGTCTTGAACTGGGTATGCCTGTTGACTTGCTTCAAGTTGACTTGACCCGTACTTGGGAAATTCTCGGAGAAATTACTGGAGATGCTGCTCCAGATGAACTCATCACCCAACTCTTTAGCCAATTCTGTTTAGGAAAATAAGAAATCCATGATCGTTCAATCGGTCATGGATTTTATTGTAATTATTAGTAATCTGGTCTTAAGACACCTGTTACAGTTGCCTTAGTCGCTTCGTAGTCGCCATCTACGACAACCTTGATAATGCGTTTGGCATCCTCTTCTGGTGCTGGAACAAGAGGTAGACGAGTTGGGCCAGCTTCAAATCCCATATAGTTAAGAACTGCCTTAACTGGAGCAGGACTTGGATAAGAGAAGAGGGCATTAACCTTAGGAATGAATTTACGTTGAATCGCCGCGGCTTTCTTCATATCGCTTTCTGCAATGGCAGTAAACATCTCGTGCATTTCATCCCCATTTGTATGAGAGGCAACAGAAATAACCCCGTCCGCACCAAGGTTCATGGCATGGAAAGCATCTCCATCTTCACCTGTATAAATCAAGAATTCTTCAGGCTTGTGCTCAATCAAGTAAGCCATATTAGCCAAGCTAGTACATTCTTTGACACCAATGATATTTGGATGGTCAGCCAAACGAAGCATGGTCTCTGGAGTCAACTCTACCACTACGCGACCTGGAATATTATAAATTATAATAGGTAAGTCAGAAGCATCCGCAATGGCCTTAAAGTGCTGATACATTCCTTCTTGAGAAGGTTTGTTGTAGTAAGGAACAATAGCAAGCCCAGCAGCAAAACAACCGAATTCTGCTACTTCTTTGACAAACTCGATAGAGTCACGCGTATCATTGGTACCCACACCCGCAATCAAAGGAACACGCCCATTGACAACTTTCTGTACAGCTGCAAACAGTTCCAACTCTTCATCGTGGGTTAAAGTTGGACTCTCGGCAGTCGTCCCTGCTAGAAGAATGCCGTCTGTATGATGGGCCAACAGATGCTCAATCAAGGCTGGAATGGCATCAAAGTTGATGGAACCATCCTCGTGGAAGGGAGTAATAAAGGCTGTGATGATTTTACACTCTTTTAAATCTTGATAAGACATGAGAAACACCTCTCTATTTCAAAGAAGGAGTTCATATGAACTCCTAAACAATATGACTATTTTAATTCAAATTTCAATTCGGCCGTTGGACGAACCAATCCACGTTCGTGAAGAGTTTCTGCAATCTGAACTGAGTTCCAAGCAGCACCTTTGAGCAGGTTATCTGAAACAACCCACATGTGGATTCCTTTTTCAGCATCCAAGTCTTTACGGATACGACCAACAAAGGTATCACGTGAACCAACTGCATTAATGGCTTGAGGATAGATTTGATGAGCTACATCATCTTCAAGAACAGCACCCGGGAAGGCTGCGATAGCTGCTTTCACTTCTTCGATTGGAGCCACTTCTTTTGTTTCGATGTAAACTGACTCAGAGTGAGCTGACAAGACTGGAATACGCACACATGTTGCAGATACTGCAATGCTGTCATCTTCCATAATTTTCTTAGTTTCCTTAGTCATCTTCATCTCTTCGTAAGTGTAATCATTGTCAGTGAAGACATCAATTTGTGGAAGAGCATTGAAGGCGATAGGATAGTGTTTCTTGTCACCACCTGAAGGCAAGATTTCCGCATGCAAATCACGTGGGTTTACACCATCATTCAATACTTCACGAAGTTCACGTTGTGTTTCAAGAATCGCACCCATACCAGCACCTGAAACGGCTTGGTAAGTTGAAACAATGATACGGTCCAAGCCCCATTTTTGGCGAACTGGCTCAAGAGCCACCATCATTTGGATTGTTGAACAGTTAGGGCAGGCAATGATACCGTTGTGGGCATCAAGTGCATGAGCATTGACCTCTGGTACAACCAAAGGAACATCTGGATTTTGACGGAAGTAAGATGTATTATCAACTACTACCGCTCCAGCTTTAACTGCGTATGGTGCATACTTAGCTGATGTAGAACCACCTGCTGAAAAGAGAGCAATATCAACTCCTTCAAAAGCTGTTTCAGTCGTTTCTTCAATCGTAATATCTTGATCTTTAAATTTCAAAGTCTTGCCTGCTGAACGTGCAGAAGCAAGTAAACGGATTTTATCGATTGGAAGTGTTGATTCTTCCAACATTTTTATCATCTGAGCACCGACAGCACCTGTCGCGCCGACTACAGCAACTGTATATCCCATAAATAACCTCTTTCGGAATTTTCTAAAAATTTCTATAATAGATGTATTATACTACTTTTTCCATGAATTGCAAAGCTTTTTCATCATTTTTTGGAAAATAAAAATCCCCAGTCGCTAGACAAGGGACTAAGAGGCATCTTCATGTGATGAGCAGGTTCACACAACTCATCAAGGTCCGCTCCTGCGTTATGACCTCCTTATGCTCAATAGTAGTCCGAAGACTACCTATCGACTCATCGCGTCTATTATATTACTAGAAATAAGTGGTTTTGTCAATAAAAAATTTTTGCAGGATGACTTTTATTATACAAAAGTCAGAATTTTTTCTCGCGAGCATAAGAAAAAACTCTTGTGTTCAAGAGTTTCCATGTAAATATCATGCTAATTGCCGGGATTGAACCGGCGACCTCATCCTTACCATGGATGCGCTCTGCCAACTGAGCTAAATCAGCTTACTTAAAAAGTATACTATAGTTAGAAAAACTTGTCAAGTTTCCTTAGAAATTTTCCATAAGAAAAAGCCAGGTAAGAGCTACCTAGCTTATCTTCTTCTATTTGCTTAAATCAATTCGACGAGCAATTTTACCAATAATAATCGCGCCAATAATCAATGAGGCAAATTCACCAATTCCTGTTGTAAACCAAGTAAGGAAAAATGGTAATTCTGCTACAATATTTAACTCGGCAGCAATAGTAAACATAGAAATTGAAAAGAGGATTGAAAAGAAGAAATGATCTTTTCGAATCAATCCATTAAAGAGGTAATCTTTACTGTATTTTGCAAAAAGCCAAACACCTAGACTAAGGAATACTAAGGTTGATCCACCACCAACAAAAACATCTAGCAGTCCGAAGCTAAAGAAATTAGCAATCATACAACCGATGGTAACTCCGATGATGTACTTAGGATTGTAAAAAGCCATAAAGTTCATCATTTCTGAAATGCGGAACTGATAAGCACCATAGCTAATGGCATTTAGGGGTGGTGTGACAGTTAAAACGACATAAATAGCAGCAACAATTGCAATATCTGCTACATCACGAATAGTTAATTTTTTCATCTTTTCTCCTTTGGCGGTTTCCCGCGTGTAATATGCTTGGTGAAAGAAGCTAAGCACCAAGGGTTGCTTGAATCAACCTTACTAGTATAGCACAATAGCCTGCTTTATGCTATACTAAAAGCATGAAAAAACGCATTCAAAGTCTCTTGAAAAATGAGCTTTTACTCTATCTCTTTTTTGGTATAGCTACTACTCTTATAGCTATCCTATCCAGATTAGTCATTTATCAACTAACTCATAGAGAACTCCTTGCTACTGGACTCGCAAATAGTATCGGTATTCTGTTTGCATTTATTACAAATGATACAATTGTATTCAAGCAAGCTAGGCAGAATTGGTCAATCCGTTTAATGAAATTTACTCTAGCACGTCTTTCTACTTTTCTTTTAGACTTGTTTTTAACTTTTCTCTTTGTAACTCAGTTTCCTAATATTATCGGACAATTTGTAAATGATAATATTAATAAGGTGAATAGTATTGAAACAGTTATTGCACAATTCTTAATAATTATCCTCAATTACATTTTTAGTAAGGTATTTATTTTTAAAAAATAAGAAAAAATTTAAGCATATAGCTTGCAAGAACTTCTTAATTAATATATAATAAAGTGTAAAATTTTTTGAAAGGAAATTATGAAAATGTTAAAAGATCTTAAAGCATTTTTGCTTCGTGGTAACGTTGTTGACCTTGCTGTCGGTGTAATCATTGCTACTGCTTTTGGTGCAATCGTTACATCACTTGTTAACGATATCATCACTCCACTTATTTTGAATCCAGCCTTGGAAGCTGCGAAAGTACAAAACATCGCTGAGCTTGCTTGGAATGGTGTTACATATGGTAAATTCTTGAGTGCTGTTATCAACTTCCTAGTTATCGGTACTGTTCTCTTCTTCGTTATCAAAGGTATTGAAAAAGCTCAAAGCCTTACTAAGAAAGAAGAAGCTGAAGAAGCTCCAGCTGGTCCAACTGAGTTGGAAGTACTTCAGGAAATCAAAGCTCTTCTTGAGAAAAAATAATCAATTAAAAGGATTTAGCGCAAGGCTAAATCCTTTTTTCTTTACTCTTTAGGTAACTTGCCTGCTTTTTCAAGCATTTTCTTAATAAGATAAGGCATCTTAACATTTTCCCGACCTTTTTTCTCAATCAGTTTTTTCACAAATTCCGGCATTTGTAAATCTTCAGATTCGGCCAAAATATTTTTAGTCTCATCTGAAGGAACTAACTCATCAAAGGTTTCTTCTTCTGGGAGAAATTCCTTAAATTCTTGATGTTCATTGGCTCTGACTGTATTGACCAAGGCATCAATCAAACGAGAATCTGTATTTGGCATTGGTGGACGATGATAGTTCACCCCAAATTCCTGACACAAGTCATAACATTCCACATCGTTGTCAAACAAGACTTCAATATGCTCGCTGATGAAGCTGATAGGAACAAAAATATAATGGTCTGGATGTTCTTTCTGCTCTCTAAGATACTCCAAGACATCTGGCTTAATCCATGGAATCCCAATATCACTTTCACTTTGCCAAGTGTTAGTATATTGCTCGGAACTCAACCCCAGCTTTTCAGCGACTAGCTTGCTATTTTCAAAAATTTGGTCGATATAAGGGTCTCCAAAATCCAAGGCAAAAATTGGTACACTATGGGCTGAAAAGACGACTTTAAAGTTATCTTGCTTCACTTCTTCTTTTAAAATCTTAGCAATTTCATCTGCCCAATAGTTTAAGAGTGCTTCTTCTTGATACCAGTCCTTAATAACTAAAAATTGAATTTGTTTGCTTTCTAAAAATTTCTCGTATCCCATGACAGAGTAAAAAGAATAATGAGGCTCCAAAATCAAGCAAATACACTGCTCGATTCCGTCTGCTTCCATCTGATTGATCACATCTGGAATAAAAGGTCTGGAAAACTTATTAGCAAAATAAACACTATACTCATTCCCCAGCCTAGCTTCTACCAAGGCAACCTCTTCTCGGGTAATTCTTTGCAGAGGCGTCCCTCCAATTAGTACATAATTATCATAGAGAGTTTGAATCTCGTGGTCTTGAGGTCTCACTCCACGACGAATATTTGTGAAAAAATCAGCCACACCTTCAAAGGTAATCTCTTCTGGCGAACCGAAAGTCATCATTAAAATTGCTTTTTTCATAATCGCTTCCTTGTGATATTTTTATCAAGTTTATTTTATCATGAATTCGTTGATAAGTAAACGCCAACATAGCGAATTTCCCTAACTTCAGTCTTTTGTTTTTCTCTCTTTTCTATGATACAATGGAAAAAATGAATTCAAAAGGAGTTTTTTATGACTTATCCCAATCTCTTGGACCGCTTCTTAACCTACGTTAAGGTCAATACGCGCTCTGATGAACACTCTACTACTACTCCAAGTACGCAGAGTCAGGTTGATTTTGCTACAAATGTTCTTATTCCTGAAATGAAACGTGTTGGATTACAAAATGTTTATTATCTACCAAATGGTTTTGCAATTGGAACCTTACCAGCCAATGATCCATCTTTAACACGTAAGATTGGCTTTATATCTCACATGGATACTGCTGATTTTAATGCCGAAGGAGTCAATCCACAGGTAATTGAAAACTACGATGGTGGTGTGATTGAACTAGGAAATTCTGGTTTCAAACTCGATCCAGCTGACTTTAAGAGTCTTGAGAAATATCCAGGACAAACGCTTATCACAACCGATGGTACAACCTTGCTAGGTGCTGATGACAAGTCAGGAATTGCTGAGATTATGACAGCCATTGAATATCTAACTGCTCACCCTGAAATTAAACACTGTGAGATTCGTGTTGGTTTTGGTCCAGATGAAGAAATCGGTGTAGGTGCCAATAAATTTGATGCTGAAGATTTTGATGTTGACTTTGCCTACACAGTGGATGGTGGGCCGCTAGGTGAGCTTCAGTACGAGACCTTTTCAGCAGCTGGTGCTGAATTGCATTTCCAAGGACGCAATGTCCACCCTGGTACTGCCAAAGGTCAAATGGTCAATGCCCTTCAGCTAGCAATTGATTTTCACAATCAACTTCCAGAAAATGATCGACCTGAGTTAACTGAAGGTTACCAAGGTTTTTACCATCTAATGGATGTGACAGGTAGTGTCGAAGAGGCGCGTGCAAGCTACATCATTCGTGATTTTGAAAAAGATGCCTTTGAAGCGCGTAAAGCAGCTATGCAGTCAATCGCTGATAAGATGAATCAAGAACTTGGTAGCGACCGTGTCACTCTAAACTTGACAGACCAGTACTACAATATGAAAGAAGTCATTGAAAAAGATATGACTCCAATTACCATTGCTAAAGCCGTTATGGAAGATTTAGGTATCACTCCTATAATCGAACCAATCCGTGGAGGGACAGACGGCTCTAAAATTTCCTTTATGGGAATCCCTACTCCCAATATCTTTGCGGGTGGAGAAAATATGCATGGACGTTTTGAATACGTCAGTCTTCAGACCATGGAACGTGCAGTTGATACCATCATTGGTATCGTAGCTTATAAAGACTAAAAAGACGAGGTAGCTCAGCTACCTCGTCTTTTTTAGTTATTCAGCAGGTTTGTCTTGATTTCCAGTACTTGTTGTAGATTCTGTTGTTTCCTTTTCTGAAGCTAATTCAGCAGGTTTAGAATCGATTGTGTTGCTTGCTTTGTTTTCGTTGCTTGCAGTTTCACTGTTAGATTTCTCAGCTGTTGATGTTTCTGTTTCGGGACTGGTCTTATCAGTATTTGCTTCAGCATTTGTTGCTGGACTTGCTTCTTCACTTGCGCTAGCTTTTGACTTGATTTCTTGATTCAAGACTAGGATAGTTTTTGTCAATTCAAGTAAAGCAGCTTTATCCTTACTCTTAGCAGAAAGTTGATCTAGTAATGCATCCACCTTATCAAAGTCGGCATCAGAACCCTTATTGTTTTCTAAGTATGCGTGAAGCGACATAAGAATATCGTAGAGTTTTTGATAAAGTACAAGTGTCTGAGGATCTTGCTCTGCATTTTCCTTCTCTTGTTGAAGGGCGCTAGCGATACGAGTCAAGACATCTTTTACCTGGCTGTTTACTTCATCCAAGTCTGCATCAACCTTGTTTGTAGCAGCTTTGAGATTTTCTACTTCTTCTGCCAAGGATTGTCTGATTCCTTCTTCTTGGATTTGTTCCAAGAGTTGAGTTGCCTTGCTCAAGAGACTTTCTACTTCTTCCTTGCTAACATGATTGACATGTTCTTCGGGCATGAAGTCTCCGTACAATTCTTTCAAGAAGCCATAAATAGCTGTCTTAGCACTTTGGTTATCAACTTTTTCAGTATCTAGAACTGTCTTAGTCGATTTAGCAATGGTTGGTTGAGCTTTTAAAGCTTCTTCTACTTCTTGTTTTGCTTGATAGATACTTGGGAACAATTTGTTCAATTCCGCTGCCTTAAGGAAGGATTGAGATTGATACAAGGTCCAAGTCAACTGAGCCACTTTGTTTCGAAGTTCATCATTTAAACGACCGTCATTTACGTGTTCGTAGAAATACTTGATGTATTCTACAGTTGTAACACCTGTTCGATCATTAAAGTCTTGAAGAGCTTGAAGTTGTGATTCAACCGCTGCTAAAGCAGCCTCATCTTTAGCCAATTTAGCTTCTTGGAGTCGAACCAGAAGGTCTTTCTTAGGAAGTCCATAAGAATCTGTATCTAGTGTATTGATTTTATCAATCAAGGCTTGATATTTCTTGTCTAATGGACTTGTTTCAACTGGTTTGACACTTTCATCAATATGGATATATTGCTTATCAAAGAGGTCAAGTGTTGCAAGATAACCTGCAGTCGAGTTGGTTGAAAGTTTCTTCATGTTTTCAGTAAATTGACCCAAAGCCAACTCAATCTGTCTTTGTTCGATAGGCTTGTCTTTGTAGATGCTTCTGCTATCAGCTAAAAGTTGATCTACTTTTGCCAAAACTGCCTTCTCATCAAAAGCTCCAGGTTGATAATTGGATTGTAGGGCTGGAATCTTGTTTTTCAAAGCCACTTCATATCCCTTAGTTTGAACCTTGATGTAATGATTGTGGTCGCCATGAGGAATCACAAAACTACCATTTTCTACCTGCAAGCTATATGGAGACACACCATCTCGCAAAGCAGTGGTATAGAGTTCATTTAAGAAATCAAGTTCTGGATTTCCAGTTTGGAGTGGGAGTCGAACATGTTCCTTACGAACAGCGTATGGATGGATATGAGTTGGATCGTAGGCTTGGTCTGGATTTCCAAAGACAAAGAATCCGTTTGAAATTCTAATCGCTTCAAGTGGAACTCCGTATGTTTTAGAAATATAAGCAATCTTTTCTTCATCGCTAGCATCTCTTGAGAAAGACTCTACCGTTTTAGCAAGAGGTTTTACAGGCTCCGCATCATGATGTGTTTTCAAATGATCCTGAGCTGCCTTAATTTGCTCTGCTGTCAAATCTTTCTTGAAGAAGTAATGATTGTGGTCACCATGACTCATGACAAAGCCTTGTTCATCCTCACTGATGACACGATTAGCATCAAAACCGTGATCATGGTCTTCATCATGTTTGTGGCCATGATTATCGTTATCGTGTTCATCATCATGGGCTGGGCTTGGTGTTACTGTCGTTTTACCTCTCAAATGATCCTGCGCGGCCTTAATTTGGTCAGCTGTCAAATCTTTCTTGAAGAAGTAATGATTATGGTCTCCGTGAGTCATGACAAATCCTGCCGCATCTTCACTGATAATTCGATTGACATCAAAATCATGGCCATGTTCGTCATGGTGATGACCGTGTGTATCTTCATCGTAATCTTCATGGGCTGTACTTGGTACTGATGGCGTTTTACTTTTCAGATGATTTTGGGCGGCCTTAATTTGCTCTGCTGTCAAATCTTTCTTGAAAAAGTAATGATTGTGATCACCGTGTGACATGACAAAGCCTTGATCATCCTCACTGATGACACGATTGGCATCAAAACCATGATCATGGTCTTCATCATGATGGTTCCCATGATTATCTTTATCGTGTTCATCATCATGTGCTGGACTTGGTGTTACTGGCGTCTTACCTCTTAAATGATCTTGAGCCGACTTAATTTGCTCTGCTGTCAAATCTTTCTTAAAGAAGTAATGATTATGATCACCGTGTGACATGACAAAGCCTTGATCATCCTCACTGATGACACGATTGGCATCAAAACCATGATCATGGTCTTCATCATGATGAGCGTCATGTTTATGTTCGTCATGCTTAGGTGCCTGACTTCCATGGTCACCGTCTTGCTCATGATGATGGTTTTGCTGAGTAGGTTTTTCTGCTGGTTTGCTTGGATTCTCCAATGGTGTTGGTTTCTCACTGTCACTAGTTAGAGGAATCATTCTCGCAATCTTTTCTTCTAATGCAGAAAGCTTTGTATATGGAATGAAATGATAGTGATTTCCATGAGGAATCGCTACACCACTTGGTGTTCTGCTTGAAATCTTAGCAGGGTCAAAAGTCAAACCATCCGATTCAGTATATCGTTGAGTACTTGGAAGAGCATAAAGCTGCTGTAATAGACTTTGAAGACTCTCGGATTTATTACTTGGTATTTCAGCCTGTTGAATAGGCTTGGGAGTTTGACCAGTCCCATTTGTACTTGGACGATAGTCAGTCACACTAGGCTGATTTCTAGTTCCAGAGAGGTAAGCTTGTGCTGCAGCCAATTCACTAGCAGACAAGGAACTCTTTGGAATGTAGTGGTAATGTCCTCCGTGAGGGACGATATAAGCATCACCAGTATCCTCTATAATATCAGATGCATTAAAGATGTAGCCATCATCAGTAGTATAGCGACCTTGAGATTGAGCAAGCGCCACTGCACTATTAGATGTTGGTGCATCGTGAGTATGACCTTGTTTTTGGCGTTCAATTTCGTCCTTCGAACGAACGTTATCCGCATGTGCCACATCCTTAAGGTAAACATAATACTTACCATCCACCTTGATAATGTAACCACCTTTGATTTCGTTAACAACATCAGCGTCTTTAAGTTGATAATTGGCATCTTTCATCAAAAGTTCTTCACTGAAAATCGCATCAAAAGGAACTTTCCCATTATAATAATGGAAATGATCACCGTGTGAAGTCACATAACCTTGATCAGTGATTTTCACAACAATCTGTTCAGCCTGGATATCTTCTTTTTTGCTGACTTGATCTGGTGTTTGTGTCTCTGTTTTTTGAGTGTCTTGTTTCCCATCGACATAAGATACACGATTCGTATCTTTATTCTCTCCTGTCTGATGTTGATTCAATGCATAAATACACAGACTTAAAGAAAGGACGACAGCTGCACCAGCAGCAAGTTTCTTCTTATTTATTTTCATAATCTCCTCATTTCAATTCTTCTGCTAGAACACTCATATTGTCTTCTAGGTTTTCTAGATAAGTCTTGTCATTTTGTGGGTCTGCCTCTAAAGGATTCAGAGTTTTAAGACCCACACCTGTTGATTTAACAAGAGTTTCAGCTACTTTCGAAGAAGCATTACTTTCTGTAAAAATTGTTTTAACCTTATAGGTTTTAACAAATTCCTGAATTTCTGTTAGTTGTCTTGGACTTGGTTCTTGTTCTGGAGAGATGCCTGCAATACCAAGTTGATTAAGTCCAAATCTCTTCGCTAGATAAGAAAAGGCCGTATGTTGGGTTACAAAGGTTTTCTGAGTCGCTTTTTCAAATTTAGGCTGGAATTTCTTAGTCAATTCTTGAGCTTTTTTGATAAAGGCTTGCGCATTTTTCTGGTAAGTTTCTTTGTGTTCACTATCAACCTCTGAAAGTTTATCAGCGATAATTTGGGCTTCTTCGCCAGCTTTTTCAGGATCTAGCCAAGTGTGAGGATCATAAAGCGTTTTTTCATCAACTCCATCACCTGCTTCCACATCTTCTAGACCAGGGACACGATCCAATGTCATTCCTTCTGAAGCTTCTAAAACTTTAACTTTGGATTTTTTTAGATTGGGATCCAGACTTCCTGCCCAAGATTCAAGTGTATGAGAATGGTAAACAAAGACATCTGCATCATAGATGGCTGCGATATCATTTGCTGAAGGTTCAAAGGAGTGAATTCCGCTACTTGACTGAATCATTCGAACATCATTCAAGTCACCAGATACTTCCTTGACCATGGCATAGATAGGATAAAAACTAGTCACAATTTTCATCCCTTTACCTGACTGGCTTTCCTTTTGATCACAAGCAGCTAATACCAGAGCCAATACACTGATCATCAATACTAAAATCGTCCTCTTTTTCACTATAACTCCTTAACTAGTGTTTAACCATTTAATTAACTAGTAAATAGTTTATCTTTATTTAGAAAATATGTCAAGAATTTTTACACAATTTCATAAAAAAGAGAACAGAATCCATATTCTGCTCCCTTTTTATCTTCTATAATAGTTGTATAGTTACTTACTCTCCTTTAACAAGACTAATAGCTTTTCAGCTTCTGCCATAATAGTATTGTTGTCCTGAGAACCAAATAACAGATTATTTTTTAATCCTGTAAGAGTTTCGTTGGCATTGGACTTAAGAATTGGATCCTTAATCTTTTTAAGTAACTCTTCCGCCTCTCTCAGTTTTTCTTCAACCTTTTCAGTTTCAACCTGATGTTCCTCTGGTTCCGATGGTGATTCTTCTTCTGATTCCTCTGGTTCTTTTGGTTTTGGAGATTGTGCTTTCTCATTTTTCGGTTTTTCTTCGCGAGGTTTTTCCTCCTCAATTTTTTCTGTCTGAGTTTTCTCCTCTGTTGGTTTCTCTGTTTGATTGTTAGTAGCTTGACTATTGTGGTTTCTTTGAACATGGTCGCTCGCATTGCCCCAACCACTATCTGAATGCGGACGTTCGTTTGGATGTTCGACATAATACTTCACAGTTTCAAATAGCTCTTCTAAAGTATACCCCTTAGGTGCCTCATAAAGTCCTTCGTCAAACCACTCAAATTTGATGTTATGGTAATGGTCATAATGAGGTATAATCAAACTTCCATTTTTAACTTCCACAGTATGTTGGAGATTGTAAGGCATACGGTCAAGTGGTACCTTCTTAGCTGCTTTTACTCTATTGTAAATCGCTTCTGCTCCCTTAGCCTCAGTATTTCCTGAACTTTGATGATTTGTTGAAGGAGGCGTCAAACCTTTCTCTTTAGCATAAGCTTGACCTGCTGCTCTTTCAGCTTCAGACAAACTTTCTTTCTTAATCCAATGACTGTGGCTCATATGCGGAGTTACATAGGCATCCCCCTCATCACTGGTGATATCACGAGGATCAAAGATATAGCCATCTTCTGTTGTATACCTTCCTGCCAACTTGGCTACTTGAATCTCATCATCTGTGTAAGCTATTTGTGCATTTGGTTTTCCTAAACGTTCTGGATGACGAATCGGCGCTAGAAAAGCAAGGATATCATCAACTAACTTAACTTTATCACTTGACTCATCGTTGAGACGTTCCAATAGTCTATCCAAAGCGTCAAAATCAGCTTGGCGCCCTTTATTGGAAACCAAATCTTGATGAACTGTTGCTAGTAAATCATAAACTTTGTTGTAAAATTTTTGATCACCAGATGCAAGATTGGTTTTCTTAGCTCCTAACTCATGAGACAAACTTTCTTGTTTAGCAAGTTTATCATCAATGGCTGCAACAGTTTCTGCTGAAAGTTCCTTGGCAGAAATATAACGCGAAATTCCATTCTCTTCAAAGACATAACCATCAACCACCTTTCGAATCACCTGTTTTACCAATTTTCCATCAATTGGATTGCTTGGAGTTGGTTGAGGATTTGGTACAGGTTGTGGACTTGGTATCGGGGTAGGCTCTGGAGCAGGGATTGGAGTCGGAGTTGGATTTGGAAGGCTTGGAGTCGGAATTGGTTTTAATTCTTTACCACCTGCAGTAGTATGATTTCCTTGATAATTTTCAGAAATCATTCTTGCAATCTTCTGTTCTAAATCAGACATTTGAGAATAAGGGATAAAGTGATAATGGTCTCCGTGAGGCACTGCAACACCATTCGCAGTTTTTCTTGTAATCTGTGCTGGATCAAAGACAAGTCCATCTGATTCCACGTGTCGTTGACTGAGTGGCAAGGCATAAAGTTGTTTTAAGAGACTAGATACGTCTTCACTTGGATTTGCTTGATAACTATTATCCACTTGTGGTCTAACACTTGGAGTCCATCTTCTGGTATTTGCTTCAACATTGCTTTGATTCATTTGTCCATATGAACTACTATTCGATGTCTCTGATGCGCTACTGCTAGAAGAATTTGTTGAAGGACGATACCCAACTGAGCTTGTTTGACTACCTTTACCAGATAAGAAGGCTCGAGCTGCAGCTAATTCACTGGCAGACAAGTCACTCTTAGGAATATAGTGGAAATGATTGCCATGAGGAACGATATAGGCATCACCCGTGTCCTCAATGATATCAGAGGCATTAAAGATATAACCATCATCCGTTGTATAACGGCCTTGAGCTCTAGCAGCGACTACCGCATTATCGCTAGAACCTCCTCCGTGATTACTACCGTGTTCCTGCTTCTGACGAGTGATTTCTTCTTTTGAGCGAACATTATCAGCATGCGCTGCATCCTTAAGATAGACATAATACTTCCCGTCTACCTTAATGACATAACCACCCTTAATTTCATTGACAATATCGGAATCTTTTAACTGATAATTCGGATCTTTCATTAGCAGTTCTTCACTAATGATAGCATCATAAGGAACCTTGCCATTATAGTAATGATAATGGTCTCCATGAGAAGTCACATAACCTTGATACGTAATCTTGATAACGATTTGCTCGGCATTAATACCTTCTTTTTTACTGACTTCATCAGGTGTCAAAGTCTCTGCCTTTTGGCTTGGTTGGTTACCATCAATGTATGAAACACGATTATTTTCTTTTACAGTTTGAGCTTGATGCAAACCTAGTTCATAAGCACAGACACTTAAAACAAGTGCTGCTGCTGACCCAGCTAGATATTTTTTATTGATTTTCATTCTTTCCTCTTTTCTTAACTCTATTTGATTCACTATAACATAATAAACCAGTTAATTAACTAGTTAATAGTTTACTCTTTTTAGTACTGCTTGTCAAGAATTTTTCGTATATACATAATAAAAATGAAAGTCTCTTTATCGAGACTCCCATTTTTCATTAATTTGTTTTTTCCTTATTTACAGGTGAAGGATTACTACCTTTTAACAACGCAAGTAATTTTTCTGCTTCTGCCATGATACCATTATTATCCATGGTTTGCAGGTTCAAGTTATTTCGTAAACCAGCTAGGGTTTCTGTCGCATTGGCTTTCAGACTAGCATCCGTTACTTTAGCAAGTAAAGCTTCTGCTTCTTTGATCTTGGCTTCTACTTTTTCAGTCTCTACTTGAGGAACTTCTGGCTCAGCAGGTGTTTCCTCTACTGGTTCTTCATCCGCTTTGAAGTTCTTTTTGGGATCTTCACTGTGGTCTTTCTTACCTAAGACATGCTCGCTGGCATTTCCCCATCCGTCATTAGAATGTGGACGTTCATCAGGATGTTCAACATAGTACTTAATCGTCGCAAATAAGTCTTCCAGAGTATAACCATTTGGAGCCTTGTATGAATGATCATCAAACCAAGCAAATTTAATGTTATGGTAATGATCCTTATGAGGAATGATTAAATTACCATTTTTAACTTCTACTGTATGCTCAACCATGTATGGAAGTCGAACGAGTGGAATTCGTTTCTCCCCTTTCACACGATTGTAAATAGCCGCTGCACTATCTCCAGTTGGATTTGCTTGAGCATCTGCGTCTGCTGACGGAGGTAGAATTCCTTTTTCTTTAGTATAAGATTGAGCCGCAGCTTTTTCCTTATCAGAAAGGCTGTCTTTTCCAATCCAGTGACTATGACCCATATGAGTTGTTACATAGGCATCCCCTTCATCACTGATAATATCATGTTCGTCAAAAATGTAACCATCTGACGTTGTATACTTATCAGCTAATTGAGCAATACGAACTTCGTTTTCGGTATATTCAATTTGAGAATTTGGTTTTCCAAGTCGCTCAGGATGGGTAATTGGTGCTAGGAATGCCAATAAATCATCTACCAATTTTCCTTTATTAGAAGATTCATCATTCAAGCGTTCTGCTAATTTGTCTAAGGCTTGGAAATCAGAAGTACGACCCTTATTTTCAGACAAAGCTTTATGAGCCTCGGCCAACAGATTATATGCTTTATCATAAAATTCTTGGTCACGAGGAGCAACCTTTTCTTTTTTAGCAGTTAAAGCGTGTAACACACTCTCTTGTTTTGATAACTTGTTTTCCAGATTTTTAACAGTTTCAGATGGTAAATCTTTCGCAAAGACATAGCGTGAGATTCCTTTTTCTTCGAATACATATCCTTCTCCAACTTTTCGTACCAGCTGGCTAACCAAAGAAGAATTTGAGTCTATTTTAGGATTTGGAGTAGGAGCCGGCTTTACAATAGGTTTCAAAGGTTTTAAGGTAAGAGCTGGCAAAACAGGAGATGGAATTAAATTTGGAAGACTTGGATTCGGAATTGGTTTTAATTCTTTGCCACCTGCAGTAGTATGATTTCCTTGATAATTTTCAGAAATCATTCTCGCAATCTTCTGCTCTAAATCAGACATTTGAGAATAAGGAATAAAGTGATAATGATCTCCGTGTGGCACTGCAACACCATTCGCAGTTTTTCTTGTAATCTGCGCCGGATCAAAGACAAGTCCATCTGATTCCACATGTCGTTGACTGAGTGGCAAGGCATAAAGTTGTTTCAAGAGACTGGATACGTCTTCACTCGGACTAGCTTGATAGCTATTATCCACTTGTGGGCTAACACTTGGAGTCCATCTTCTGGTATTTACCTCAACATTGCTTTGATTCGTTTGTCCATATGAACTATTATTCGATGCCTCTGATGCGCTACTGCTAGAAGAATTTGTTGAAGGACGATATCCAACTGAGCTTGGTTGATTACCTTTCCCAGCTAGGAAGGCTCGAGCTGCAGCTAATTCACTGGCAGACAAGTCACTCTTAGGAATATAGTGGAAATGATTGCCATGAGGAACGATATAGGCATCACCCGTGTCCTCAATGATATCAGACGCATTAAAGATATAACCATCATCCGTTGTATAGCGGCCTTGAGCTCTAGCAGCGACTACCGCTTTATCGCTAGAACCACCTCCGTGATTACTACCGTGTTCCTGCTTCTGACGAGTGATTTCTTCTTTTGTTCGAATATTATCCGCATGAGCTGCATCTTTCAGGTAAACATAGTATTTCCCGTCTACCTTAATCACATAACCACCCTTAATTTCATTGACAATGTCTGAATCCTTCAACTGATAATTTGGATCTTTCATCAGCAGTTCTTCACTAATGATAGCATCATAAGGAACCTTGCCATTATAGTAATGATAATGGTCTCCATGAGAAGTCACATAACCTTGATCCGTAATCTTGATAACGATTTGCTCGGCATTTATACCTTCTTTTTTACTGACTTCATCAGGTGTCAAAGTCTCTGCCTTTTGGCTTGGTTGGTTGCCATCGATGTATGAAACACGGTTATTTTCTTTTACAGTTTGGGCTTGATGCAAACCTAGTTCATAAGCACAGACGCTTAAAACAAGTGCAGCTGCTGACCCAGCTAGATATTTTTTATTGATTTTCATAATCTCCTCATTTCAATTCTTCTGCTAAAATACTCATATTGTCTTCTAGGTTTTCTAGATAAGTCTTGTCATTTTGTGGGTCTGCCTCTAAAGGATTCAGAGTTTTAAGACCCACACCTGTTGATTTGACAAGAGTTTCAGCTACTTTCGAAGAAGCATTACTTTCTGTAAAAATCGTTTTAACCTTATAGGTTTTAACAAATTCCTGAATTTCTGTTAGTTGTCTTGGACTTGGTTCTTGTTCTGGAGAGATGCCTGCAATACCAAGTTGATTAAGTCCAAATCTCTTCGCTAGATAAGAAAAGGCCGTATGTTGGGTTACAAAGGTTTTCTGAGTCGCTTTTTCAAATTTAGGCTGGAATTTCTTAGTCAATTCTTGAGCTTTTTTGATAAAGGCTTGCGCATTTTTCTGGTAAGTTTCTTTGTGTTCACTATCAACCTCTGAAAGTTTATCAGCGATAATTTGGGCTTCTTCGCCAGCTTTTTCAGGATCTAGCCAAGTGTGAGGATCATAAAGCGTTTTTTCATCAACTCCATCACCTGCTTCCACATCTTCTAGACCAGGGACACGATCCAATGTCATTCCTTCTGAAGCTTCTAAAACTTTAACTTTGGATTTTTTTAGATTGGGATCCAGACTTCCTGCCCAAGATTCAAGTGTATGAGAATGGTAAACAAAGACATCTGCATCATAGATGGCTGCGATATCATTTGCTGAAGGTTCAAAGGAGTGAATTCCGCTACTTGACTGAATCATTCGAACATCATTCAAGTCACCAGATACTTCCTTGACCATGGCATAGATAGGATAAAAACTGGTCACAATTTTCATCCCTTTACCTGACTGGCTCTCCTTCTGCCCACAAGCAGCTAAACACAAAAGAAAGACACTTAACAACACTAAAAACAAATTTTGTTTCTTCATAAAAACTCCTTAACTAGTTATTTAACTAGTTAATATTCTACTCCGATTTTTTTTATTGTCAAGCTTTTTATGAACTAGTTAATAAAATTTCTGCTATTAAACTATAAAAAAACCTTGCAACTTAGTTGCAAGGACTTTTCGATTAATCAAAGTTAACGTATTCTTTTTGAAGTTCAAGAACTTCTTCCATTGTTGAACACTCTGTAAGGGCACGGTTAGCGTACTCTTCCATCTTAGCAGTGTCCAATTTCTTCATCAAGCTACGTGTACGAAGGACTGATGTTGCTGACATAGAGAACTCATCCAAGCCCATACCGACAAGAAGTGGAACAGCTTTTTGGTCACCAGCCATCTCACCACACATACCAGCCCATTTACCTTCAGCGTGAGCTGCCTTGATAACGTTATTGATCAAGCGAAGGATTGATGGGTTATATGGTTGGTAAAGGTATGAAACTTGCTCGTTCATACGGTCTGCTGCCATTGAGTATTGGATCAAGTCGTTTGTTCCAATTGACATGAAGTCTACTTCTTTTGCAAATTGGTCTGCAAGCATCGCTGCTGCAGGGATTTCAATCATGATACCAACTTGGATGTCATCCGCAACTGCAACACCTTCAGCAAGAAGGTTTGCTTTTTCTTCTTCATAAACTGCTTTAGCTGCACGGAATTCTTTCAAAAGGGCAACCATTGGGAACATGATACGCAATTGACCATGAACAGAAGCACGAAGAAGGGCACGGATTTGTGTACGGAACATTGCATCTCCAGTTTCAGAAATAGAGATACGAAGGGCACGGAATCCAAGGAATGGGTTCATTTCGTGTGGCATATCGAAGTAAGGAAGTTCCTTATCTCCACCGATATCCATTGTACGAACAACCACTGGTTTACCATTCATTCCCTCAAGAACAGCCTTGTATGCTTCATACTGCTCATCTTCAGTTGGGAAATCTTGAGAATCCATGTACAAGAACTCTGTACGGTAAAGTCCAACAGCTTCAGCACCGTTGTTGTTAACACCTTCAACGTCTTTTGGAGTACCGATGTTAGCAGCCAACTCGAAGTGTTTACCATCAGCAGTCACTGTTTGAGCATCTTTCAAAAGTGCCCATTCAGCTTTTTGTTTAGCATAAGCTTCACCAGCTGCTTTAAATTCTGCCGCTTGTTCATCTGTTGGGTTGATAATCACTTCACCAGTAATTCCGTTAACAGCAAGGATATCACCGTCTTTCACTACTTCAGTGATGTTATTTGTTCCCAATACAGCTGCAATTTCAAGTGTACGTGCCATGATAGCTGAGTGGCTTGTACGTCCACCGATATTTGTTACAAAAGCTTTTACAAAGTTTTTGTCCAATTGAGCTGTATCAGATGGTGTCAAGTCATGCGCAATCACAATTACTTCTTCATTGATAGAAGCTGGGTTTGGCAATTTCTTACCAAGAAGATTTGCCAATACACGTTTTGTCACGTCGCGGATATCCGCTGCACGTTCTTGCATGTATGGATTGTCTTCCATTCCTTCAAAGATAGTGATGAACATGTCAGTCACTTCTTTAAGACCTGCTTCAGCATTGACTTTCTTAGCGCGAATTGTTTCTTTAATCTGACCGATCAATTCTGGGTCAGCAAGAACCATCAAATGAGCGTCAAAAACTTGAGCCGCTTCTTCACCAAGCGTACCTACAGCTTTCTCACGGATAAGAGAAAGCTCGTTTTGAGAAGCTTCAAGAGCTACATCCAAACGAGCCTCTTCTGCGTTTGTATCTTCGACTGAAACAGTCTCGAATGACAAATCCGGTTGAACGAGTAGATATGCTTTTGCAACTGCAACACCATCAGATGCTGCGATTCCTTTAAGCATTTCTGTCATTTTCCTTATGCCAATCCTTCTTTTTCCATTGTTTCTGAGATTGCAGCGATAGCGTCATCTGCATCTGCACCTTCAGCTGAGATAGTTACGTCAGCACCTTGGCCAACACCAAGACTCATAACACCCATGATTGATTTAAGGTTAACTGACTTACCTTTGTACTCAAGAGTGATATCTGAAGCAAATTTGCTTGCAGTTTGTACCAACAATGTTGCTGGACGTGCGTGAATACCTGTTTCTGCCACTACGTGGAAATCTTTAGAAGCCATAGT
Organism: Streptococcus symci; assembly: GCF_006385165.1. Classification (GTDB taxonomy): domain Bacteria; phylum Bacillota; class Bacilli; order Lactobacillales; family Streptococcaceae; genus Streptococcus; species Streptococcus symci. Next base: position 56,066 of record NZ_VFJA01000002.1, read on the forward strand.
TTGACTCTCCTTTTGTTCTTTCTTTTTTGAGTTATATGTGATAACCCTTACAATTTGGTATTATATCATCTTCTAGGATTTTTTTCAAGCATTTTATGGGATTTATTCGATTTCCTTTCAGATAACTTGCTGAAAATCTTCTATTCTAGATAACAAAACACAGGATATAGTTTTTCAAAAAACAACTTATAGGATAATTATCACTATCTCACAAAACAAACACTACATATTGTGTTTTGTGAGCTTGAGCAGAAAAATAGACCACTATATTTAGTTTCAAATCATTGACAAAAATTTATTTTCTGATATACTAAGAAAGTAATCTATTTTGAAAGAGGAGTTACACAATGGTAACCGTTTATTCTAAAAACAACTGTGTCCAATGTAAGATGACCAAACGTTTCTTGGACAGTAATAATGTCGCTTATCGTGAAATCAATCTTGATGAGCAACCTGAGTATATCGATCAAGTTAAAGAGCTCGGTTTCAGCGCAGCTCCTGTTATCCAAACACCAACTGAAGTCTTTTCAGGTTTCCAACCAGGAAAATTGAAACAATTAGCATAATCTTAGTACATCATCCAGAAGAAACTGCTTCTAGGGCTAACTTAGAAGCCTTTCTTTTGTAATTAGATAAGGGAAATTTTATGGGATTAAAACATCTTGAGGACGTGACTTACTTCCGTCTCAATAACGAAATCAACCGTCCTGTCAATGGACAAATCATGCTTCATAAAGATAAGGAAGCCTTGGATGCCTTCTTTAAAGAAAATGTAGTTCCAAACACTATGGTTTTTGATTCAATCAAAGATAAAATCAACTACCTCATTGAACACAACTACATCGAAACAGCCTTTATCAAGAAATACCGTCCAGAATTTTTGGAAGAATTAGCTCAATTTATTAAAGAACAAAACTTCCAATTCAAGTCTTTCATGGCTGCCTATAAGTTTTACAATCAATATGCCTTAAAGACTAATGACGGTGAATATTATCTTGAAAGCATGGAAGACCGTGTCTTCTTTAACGCCCTTTATTTCGCTGATGGCAATGAAGCTGTTGCAATCGATATTGCCAATGAAATCATCCACCAACGCTACCAACCTGCTACTCCTTCCTTCTTGAATGCTGGACGTGCTCGCCGTGGGGAGTTAGTATCTTGCTTCCTAATCCAAGTAACTGATGATATGAACTCTATCGGACGTTCTATCAACTCAGCTCTTCAACTTTCACGTATCGGTGGTGGTGTGGGAATTACCCTCAGCAACCTTCGTGAAGCTGGTGCACCTATCAAAGGCTATGAAGGAGCTGCTTCAGGTGTCGTTCCTGTTATGAAGCTTTTCGAAGATAGCTTCTCTTACTCAAACCAATTGGGGCAACGTCAAGGTGCCGGTGTTGTCTACCTCAACGTCTTCCACCCAGATATTATCGCCTTCCTTTCAACTAAAAAAGAAAACGCTGATGAAAAAGTTCGTGTTAAGACCCTTTCGCTTGGTGTTGTAGTACCAGATAAATTCTACGAACTAGCTCGTAAAAATGAAGAAATGTACCTCTTCAGCCCATACTCTGTAGAGCTTGAATACGGTGTGCCATTTAACTACATCGATATCACTGAAAAATACGATGAACTAGTCGCAAATCCAAATATCCGCAAGACAAAAATCAAGGCGCGTGATTTGGAAACTGAAATCTCTAAATTGCAACAAGAGTCTGGTTACCCTTATGTAGTCAACATTGATACGGCTAACCGTGCAAACCCTGTTGATGGTAAGATTATCATGAGTAACTTGTGTTCTGAAATTCTTCAAGTCCAAGAACCAAGCTTGATCAACGATGCTCAAGAATTCCTTCAAATGGGAACGGACGTTTCATGTAACCTTGGTTCAACCAACGTGGTTAACATGATGACTTCACCTGACTTTGGTCGTTCTATCCGTGCTATGGTTCGTGCCCTTACTTTCGTTACAGATAGTTCACACATCGTAGCTGTGCCTACCATCGACCATGGAAATAGCCAAGCTCACACCTTTGGACTTGGTGCCATGGGACTTCACAGCTACCTTGCACAACAATTGATTGAATATGGATCGCCTGAGTCTGTTGAATTTACAAGCATCTACTTTATGCTTATGAACTACTGGACTTTGGTTGAGTCAAACAATATCGCTCGTGAACGTGGTATCACCTTCCATAACTTTGAAAAATCAGACTATGCTAACGGAAGCTACTTCGACAAGTATATAACTGGCGAGTTTGTTCCAAAATTAGACCGTGTTAAAGAACTCTTCAAAGATGTCTTTATCCCAAGTGCAGCTGATTGGGCTGAACTTCGTGACAAGGTTCAAGCAGATGGTCTTTACCACCAAAATCGCCTTGCTGTAGCGCCAAATGGTTCTATCAGTTACATCAACGATGTTTCTGCTTCTATCCACCCAATTACACAACGTATCGAAGAACGTCAAGAAAAGAAAATCGGTAAAATCTATTATCCAGCTGCAGGATTGTCAACAGAAACTATTCCTTACTACACTTCTGCTTACGACATGGATATGCGTAAGGTGATTGATGTCTATGCTGCTGCAACTGAGCACGTGGACCAAGGACTTTCACTCACCCTCTTCATGCGTAGTGACATTCCAAAAGGTCTATACGAATGGAAGAAAGAAAACAAACAAACGACACGTGACTTGTCTATCCTTCGTAACTATGCCTTTAACAAGGGTATCAAGTCTATCTACTACGTCCGTACCTTTACAGATGACGGTGGAGAAGTCGGTGCCAACCAATGTGAAAGCTGTGTGATTTAATCTTTGCTTGAGGAAGCTACATTTTCTCAGATTCGTGATTCATTCACCCTGCTAAACTAAACTGGAATAAGCATCTATACTATGGAAAAACACAAAAGTCGGACTTCCGACTTTTTGTACGATACTCCTCTAGAATTATGATAAAATAGAAGTAATTGTGAGTTCACAATACTAAACACAGAAAGAGATTTCAAAATGGAAACTTACTACAAAGCCATTAACTGGAATGCCATCGAAGATGTCATCGACAAATCAACTTGGGAAAAACTGACGGAGCAATTCTGGCTTGATACACGTATTCCCTTGTCAAATGACTTGGATGACTGGAGAAAGTTATCAAACAAGGAAAAAGACCTGGTCGGTAAAGTCTTTGGTGGATTAACTCTCTTGGATACCATGCAATCTGAAACTGGGGTTCAAGCCCTTCGCGCAGACATCCGTACACCACATGAAGAAGCTGTTTTCAATAACATCCAATTTATGGAATCTGTCCACGCTAAATCTTACTCATCAATCTTTTCTACCTTGAATACTAAGGCTGAGATTGAAGAAATTTTCGAATGGACCAATACCAATCCGTACCTCCAAAAGAAGGCTGAGATTGTCAACGAAATCTACCTAAACGGTAGTCCACTTGAAAAGAAAGTAGCCAGCGTCTTCCTTGAAACCTTCCTCTTCTACTCTGGGTTCTTCACACCACTCTACTACCTCGGTAACAACAAACTAGCCAACGTTGCGGAAATCATTAAATTGATCATTCGTGACGAGTCTGTTCACGGAACTTACATTGGTTACAAATTCCAACTTGGTTTCAATGAATTGCCTGAAGAAGAGCAAGAAAAACTCAAAGAATGGATGTACGACCTGCTCTACACTCTTTACGAGAATGAAGAAGGCTACACAGAAAGCCTATATGACGGTGTTGGTTGGACAGAAGAAGTCAAAACCTTCCTTCGCTACAATGCTAACAAGGCACTCATGAATCTGGGACAAGATCCACTCTTCCCAGATTCAGCTGATGATGTCAACCCAATCGTCATGAACGGTATTTCAACAGGAACTTCCAACCACGACTTCTTCTCTCAAGTCGGAAATGGTTACCTTCTTGGTGAAGTTGAAGCTATGCAAGACGATGACTACAACTACGGTTTGGATTAATTCAATTATCCCAGAACTGATAACAAATATCATGGTTTGTTTAAAACAACCATGATATTTTTGTTTTTGTTTTCTTTTGTTTTTTAAATTGATTGATTGAATACTTTATGATAAAATAGTAATAGAAATAGAGGTGATAACGATGTTAAAGCAGGAAAAACTAGATAATATTCTAGAAACGGTAAATACAAAGGGAACTATTACTGTAAAAGAAATCATGACTCGCTTGGATGTGTCAGATATGACTGCTAGACGCTACTTGCAAGAGTTGGCAGACAAAGATTTACTTGTTCGAGTACACGGGGGAGCTGAGAAAATTCGCACAGGCTCCATTTTAAACAATGAACGTTCCAATATTGAAAAACAAAGCTTACAGATTGCAGAAAAACAAGAAATTAGCCGTTTTGCAGGCCATTTAATCGATGAAGGTGAAACCATTTTTATTGGTCCAGGGACAACCTTGGAATCTTTTGCCCGTGAACTTCCAATTGATAATATTCGTGTTGTAACAAACAGTTTACCAGTCTTTCTCATCCTAAACGAACGAAAACTAACAGATTTGATTTTAATCGGTGGCAACTATCGCTCTATCACTGGAGCCTTTGTGGGAACACTAACCTTGCAAAACTTGGCCAATTTACAATTTTCTAAAGCCTTTGTTAGCTGTAATGGTATTAAGGACAATGCGATTGCGACCTTTAGTGAAGAGGAAGGCGAATCACAACGCATCGCCCTCAATAATTCCAATAAAAAATACTTACTAGCTGACAATAGTAAGTTCAATAAATTTGATTTTTATACCTTCTATAATATCTCTGATATTGATACCATCGTTTCGGACTCTAAACTGAGCAAAGAAACGTTTGAACAACTTTCAAAACAAACAAAAATTATTCTTTCTAAACCATAAAACTGAGGATTGATAAAAAATAAAATGCGTCATATCAAGAAAATAAGAATCTTGATATGACGCATTTTTTGATGAAAACTTTTACAAAGAGTTTCCTAGATTATTTATGATTGTTGAAACGGCATAAAATCTGAATCAAAGGAGATATTATCCCATTCTTCAGGATTGATAAAATTTAAAAAGATATTTTTAAATTCTTCCAGCTCATAGTCTGAATGGCAAATCCATTCTTTACCGGTAGAGACATACCATTTCCCAAGTTTTTTCAGCTCCTCATTAGTCAAACAAGGTATTTGAGAACATTTATCAAAATTGATAATATAAACTTTTTCATAAATAGATTGGATAAAATCTTTGAACATCTTTTTGCCTCACTAGAATTCTATATCTAATTACTCATTCTACTACTCAATCACTTGAGTTTCCGCTACTTTCTTGTACCAGTGAGCTGATTTCTTCGGATAACGTTCTTGAGTTTCAAAGTCTACATAGAAGAGACCGTAACGTTTTTCATAGCCGTTTGACCATGAGAAGACATCCATTAATGACCAAATGAAGTAACCTTTTACATTAGCCCCATCTGCAATAGCATCAGACAAGACTTCCAAGTGTTGCTTCACGTAATCAATACGACCATCATCGTAAACAGTGTTATCAACGAACTCATCTTTATAACCAAGTCCATTTTCAGTGATGTAAATCTTCTTGTAGTTAGGATAATCTTTCTTCACACGCATGATTTGGTCATACAAACCTTGAGGGTAGATAATCCAATCCCAATCCGTACGTGGTACATAATCAGGAGCTACACGACGACCAACACCTTTGATTTGGTATTTAGAGCTTCCTTTTTCACCTTTACCATTATGGATGATTTCAGTTTCTCCATCAAAGGCTTCCATCCAGTCACTCATATAGTAGTTAATTCCTAGGAAGTCATTCAAGTCTTTTGCGGCTTCTAATACTTCGAAATCTTCTTCACGAAAATCTAAGCTACCACCATTGGCAGCCAAGATAGCCTCTACCCCTGCCAGAGTCTTTTCAGAGTAGTGACCCAGATAAGTTGCATCCAAGATAAATTTGTTATGGATAATGTCCTCCAACTCTGCCGCAATAACATCTGCAGGATTTTCAGGATCAAGTGGGTACTTGGTTGGGAGAGCGTGCACGACACCGATTTCGCCTTTATAGCCTTTATCTTTGTACAATTTTACCGCACGCGCATGAGAAACCATCATATTGTGGTGCGATTGGAAAACTTTGGCAAGGTCGTACTGAATACCTGGAGGGAATTTCCCAACCAAGTATTGACCATCACCGATTGGTCCAATTTCATTGAATGTTGTCCAATAGTTTACTTCTGGAAATTCTTCAAAACAGAAGGCAGCGTAATCTACAAAGTGTTCGATATTTTCACGGTTTAAGAAGTCGCCATTTGAGTGGAGAGCTTCTGGTGTGTCAAAGTGATGAAGAGTTACAAAGGGCTCAACGTGACGTTTGTGACACTCTGCAAATAGATTATGATAAAACTCAACACCTTTAGCATTTACTTGACCGTAACCAGTCGGGAAAATACGTGACCAAGCAATAGAAATTCGAATACCATTAACACCATACTCTTCTGCTAGCTTGAGGTCAACTGGATATCGATTGTAAAAGTCACTGGCTGGTTCTGCAGTGTACCAGTAATTATCTTCAAGATATTTATCCCACGCAACTGGTCCTTTTCCATCAGTATGTGTAGCACCTTCTGCTTGATAGGCAGCTGTTGCGCCACCGAAAATAAAGTCTTTTGGTAATGTTTTTGTCATACTTTTCACCTATTTCTTGTTTTAAATAAAGTAAAAGTGAGAGGAGAGGAGTCAGTGAGCCATCCTTCTCCATCTCACTTCTTGTACCAAGTCACCAAATTGTGACATGAGGAGGTAAAAACGATGTCTTTTTACCGACGAATTAATAAGGCGATTAGGAAATTCGCCATAGCGATTTCCGTAACGATAGAAGACTATTTCAGAGTACCTAGCCTTAATCGAATTGTGACATGAGGAGGTAAAAACGATGTCTTTTTACCGACGAATTAATAAGGCGATTAGGAAATTCGCCATAGCGATTTCCGTAACGATAGGAGACTGTTTCACAGTCCCTATCGTTAATCGAATTGAGCTTGTACGAATGCAAGAGCACCTTTTCCATCACGAGTTAATTTGATGTATTGAGCGCCTTCTGTCTTGGCAAGTTTAATACCGAGTTTATCTGTTTCTTCTTTCATATCTTCAAAGTTTGAAGCAACTTGAGGAGCAAGGATAACAAGATCAAACTCTGGCAACATTTCACGGTGAGCGCCATAGCCACCTGCTGCTGCTTTCACAGGGACATTGTATTCTGCAGCTGCCTTATTCAAAGCATTCGCAAGAAGTCCACTTGTCCCTCCACCTGCACAGAGAACGAGGACATTTGTTTCTTCAGTGATTGTATTTTGCGCTGCTTCTACACCAGCTTTTTCAAGAATAGCATCTGCTTTTGCAGTGTTGAAGTTTGCAGCAACTTTGTCTTTCAATTCATCATTAGATTTACCTGAACGCTCTTCTTCAAGAATTTGTTCATCATAGACTTTAAGGAATGGATAGTAAATGACTACGTCAACCACGATTAGAAGGGCAGCAAGAATGAATGATAGCACTTGGAAGTTCGTACCAAGAACTAGACCTAGTGGAGCTGGGGTTGTCCATGGTAGATTAGCAGTAAATGAATTCATTCCAAGAGTTTCAATAAAGAATTTAAAGATCCATACGTTTGCGATAGGAGCAAAAATAAATGGAATGAAGAAAATCGGGTTCAATACAAGCGGTGCACCAAACAAGATTGGTTCATTTACACCAAAGAATGTTGGAACTACTGAAGCACGTCCGATTGCACGATTACGTTTTGATTTTGTTAACCACATGAACATGAATGGAACAACCAGTGTCGCACCAGTACCACCCATAGTAACGATAAACATTTGTGTACCAGAAGTAAGAATCTTGTCAGCGTGCATCCCTTGTTGAAGAAGATTCAAGTTGACTTCGGCATTTGCATAGGTAATAGCTGCGATAGCAGGTTCAACGATAGATGGACCATGAATCCCAACAAACCAGAAGAAGGCAAAGGCACCAAAGATAATGGTAATACCAAGGTATCCGTCTGCTGCTGAGAATAATGGTGCAAAGAATTTACCGATTGATTCAGCTACGCTTGCACCAATAAAATGACGAGCTAGTAAATCAAGAGCATAAAGAGAAACAACAGATAGAGTGAATGGAATCACATCTTTAAAGACTTGTGAAATATTTGGTGGAACTTCGTCAGGCATACGAATGGTAACATTGTTCTTAACACAAACCTTATAGATTGCTACGGTAACAAAGGCAGCAAGGAAGGCTGAAAGCAAACCTTTTGTTCCAAGGAATCCTGTTGCAAAACCGCCTTCAATCGGATCAGCTGCCAACATCAACAAACCAACAATTGCTGCCAACAATGTTGACATATAGTTGATTTGATTGGTTTTCTCCATGCTACGGTTTACTGAGTCGGTCAGTGATTTAGCTGTTGTACCAGCTACCAAGAGAGCCAGAATCCCCATTGAATAGCTATAAGGTTTCATCAGAAAGGCTACAACTTCATCAGACCATTTAAAGCCCCATGAGTTTGGTACAAAAGCAATCAAGATAAAGATACTTGAGAAGAGAATAACAGGCATACCTGCAATGAAACCATCACGAATAGCACGAAGATAGATATTACGAGATAATTTCTCAAAGAAAGGTTTTCCTTTCTCAATAAATGCAATTAGTTTATTCATTATTTAACTCCTCTCTTGTAGAGTTCGATTAAATGGTGCATCAAATCTTTTAACAAAATAGTTGTCATCAAGTGGTCTTGACCATGCATCATGGTCACACTATACGCTAAGTCCTCACCAGAAGCTTCCTTAGTCAATAGACTTGTTTGCGCGTGGTGAGCCTCTGCAATGCAAGAACCAGCTTCCTCGACTAAGCTATCTGCTTTCGCAAAATCACCAGCTTCAGCAGCCTTCAAGGCTTCCAATAATTTTGAACGAGCATCGCCAGCATAGGCTACGATTTCAAAACCTAACAATGTTACTTCTTCTCTATTCATGATAGAATTCTCCTTATATAATTTTAAATAATTTTTATGATAATAGACGTTGGATATGTAGAACTAGATAAACTCGTTCACTTTTATACAAATCAAGACCTGTATGTTGCGTAATCACATCATAGATCTTGGAACCAATCTCGAACGCTTTTGGATAGGATTGTTTAATGTGATCTTCCATATCCAGAAGTGATTGGTTATCATCTCTAGATCTGTCTAAATAATCCAAGAAATAATTCAAATGAATCATAAAGCGATCATAGAAATGGTTATTCTCTTTAGTTCGTTGAATTGCATAGTCCGTTAAAACTTCTTCAACATTCCTGAGAATTTCTTTCCTCTTATCAATCGACTCCACAAGTTCTACTTCATTTTCACCTTCGGCATTAATGAAATGATAAGCAATCCGAATAATCTCGTCCTCAGGAAAATGATCTGCTAGCTTCTGGCGGTAAATTTCAAATGCTTCATTTGCGATTTGAAAAGCGACAGGATACTTAGTGGAAATATCTGGCAGATTACTATCCTTGTACCTTCCTTGTGCTAGAGCTTGGTAAGAACAGTAAATATGATCTGTCAAGGTTACGTAGAGATACTCTTGAATCGGATAATGATATTTCTTTGATAGCTTATCAATGATTTCATAGGTCACTGTGATAAAATCAAGCGGAACATCTTTTAGGAGAGCCATAAAGTTTTCTCTTGACTCTTCGGTCTTCATCCGAAAGATTTTCTCAACCTGATGTTCAGTAATCAAATCTCCCTTCCTCTTCCCAAATGCAATCCCCTTACCAATTACAATCACTTCTTCTCCCTTATCATTCCTGACAAGCGAAACATTATGATTTATTGGATTTAGAATTCGATACATGTCAACCTCCTTTTATATCTTAAAGGTATATGAGTACAAAAAATGACCACAAATGAACTAGAAAATCAGCCGATTTCTAATTCACCTGTGATCATGCCTAATATTACTTAGTAACACTCACCTTGTATTAACTTGTGATTTAAGTATAGCACAAGTAAGTTATTTTGTAAACCTTTACATACAACTTTTTTTAAATTTTTTTAGATTCATGTTCCTAACCTAGGAGGACTTACTTACACGCGTTCTTTCCATGAAGTCGCTGTTGTTTGAAGAACTTTGTTGAGTTCGTCAATGTTTTCAAAACCAGTTGTGCGAAGCCATTCGCGAGCTGCTGCTTCACCATCTTTGATGTATGCTTCAACTGATCCAGCCCATGTAGCACGGCCACAAAGAACTCCGTTAAAGTTTGCACCTGATTCATGGGCAAATACAAGAGTATCTTGGAAGAGTTTAGCTGATACACCAGCACTCAAGTAGATGTATGGCAAGTTAGTTGCTTCATCTTGGGCTTTGAAGAAGGCTGCTGCTTCTTCACGTGTATAAACTACTTCACCTTCAGCGAAGCCTTCAACATATTTAATGTTAACAGGAACTTCTACTTTCAAGACATCAATGTTAAAGCGTGGGTCTGAGAAGACTTTCATAGCACCAATAACTTTGTGTGGTTTTACTTTCGCATATTCTACAGAACCTGCGTCAGCAATTTTTTCATCGTAAGCAAGAATTTCAAGGAAGAATGGGATATCTTCAGCCACACACTCAGAACCAATACGTTCGATGTAAGCTTGTTTTTCTTGGTTGAGTTCATCTGAGCTATCTACATCATAGTAAAGCAAGAATTTAACTGCATCTGCACCTTCTTCTTTAATACGTTTTGCAGACCAAACATCCAAGCAGTCTGGCAAGCGTTTTGTGCTTGTTGTATCATAACCTGTTTTTTCATAAGCAAGGAGAAGACCAGCTTTTTCATCAAGAGCTTTTGTTGCTGGAAGTCCATACTCAGGGTCAAGAAGCATAGATGATGCGTATTTAGTCAATTCATCTGCTACCAAAACTTTAAGTTCTTCCATTTGAGCCACAGTTGGTTCTTCTGTTTGGTGTTGAGCCATGAGGCGTTTCAAAGCACCACGTTGGTCAAATGCAAGAGCTGAGATGATTCCATTTTCATCAGAAAGTTTTTCTAAGCGTGCACGTTTTTGTTCTGTTAAAGCCATTTTATACCTCTTTTACTATTAATTGATCATATAGAGCTTGATAGTTGGCCATGTTGACATGACCAGTCATTTTTTCTTGAGCATTGAGCATACCAAGGACATTTGCCTTGATGAGTAATTCTGCATCCGATTCTTTATGAAGAAGTCCTGAAGAAATTCCTGCTACAGTAGAATCTCCAGATCCGACAGGATTTACCACCTGAATTCTAGGAATATCTACCTTATAGAAAGTATCTCCATGTTTGGCAAAAGCACCGTTGGCACCAAGTGAAACGATAATCCATTCAATACCTGCAAACAAAGGTTCTTGAAGAACTTCTTTTAATTCATCCAAATCCTCAGAAACTTCTCTTCCTAGAAGTTGAGACAATTCCTCATTATTTGGTTTGATGACTGTTGGTTTATGTGGTGATCCAAGAACAGCCTGAAGAGCAGCACCAGAGCAGTCCAAGACTACAGGTTTACCAGCTTGATTAGCAAGTTCTACCAAGCTCGCATAGTAATCAACTGGAAGACCAGCTGGGAGACTACCTGAAATAGCGACTACTTCAACTGAATCCAGGAGATTTTTGAAATGTACCAAAAAGTCTTGACCTTCCTGCTCCAATACAACAGGACCTTTTTCAAGAACTTCTGTTTGATTGTCTCCGTGAAGAATAGCGATACAGTTTCGAGTTTCTCCCTGAATTGAGAAGAAATCTTTCTTTACTTGATCATCGATATTTTCAACCAAAAACTCACCAAGTTTGCCACCCACTAAACCAGTAGCAAGAACAGAATCCCCAAATTCTGAAAGTACTCGGGTAACATTGAGTCCCTTACCACCAGCCGTTTTGGTTACATCCACCACACGATTGACAGTATCAATCTTCAACTCATCCAAGGGATAGGAAATATCAATGGACGGATTCATTGTGACTGTTAAAATCATAGGTCACCTCTTAGTCGTGGTATTCACCGCGATCCCATTTTTCAAGGAATTCTGTAAAGAAGTTTGCATCTGCTTGATGAGCATTGTGAGTTTCAACGTGTTCAATTTTCGCAATCAATTTTTTGTTTTCTTCAGATGGTTTGTATTCAGCATGGATGAAAGCTTCAATGATATCACACATGAGCAATTCACCAGTAATCTTACCACCAAAACCGATAACGTTAGCGTTCAATTGCTCTTTAGCATAAAGTGCTGTTGTCATATCACGAACCAAGGCAGAGCGTACACCTGGAACTTTGTTAACAGCGTTATTGATACCAACACCAGTACCACAGATACATACCCCAAGATCAGCTTGACCGCTAGTTACGGCTTCACCAACTTTTTTACCAAAGATTGGGTAGTGAGTACGTGTATGGTCATATGTACCAAAGTCAATGACTTCATATCCTTTTGATTTCAAAAATTCTGAAACCGCCATTTTTTCATCTGTTACGATGTGGTCACATCCAATTGCAATTCTCATTTTTAACTTACCTTTCTTACTGTAATCTAATTAGCACATTTTGTTCAACATGTCGACACGAATTTGGTGACGTCCACCATCGTATTTACCGTTAACAAATCCTTTAGCGATATTTTTAGCCAATTCATCACCAACAAGTTGTGCACCCATAGTGATCATACGTGAGTTGTTGTGACCACGAGTCATATAAGCTGAACGTTCGTCAGATACCTCTGCAGCAACCATTCCTTTGATCTTAGTTGCAACCATAAATGGACCAGCCCCATAAGCATCAATCACGATACCAAGGTTTTGTTCTTCTTTGTTTACTTCTGCAGCAACAGCAAGAGTCACATCAACAAAGTCTTGACCATCAGCTGTAACATCCACAACGTGGAAGTTCTCTTTTTCCAAGAAGTCTTTCACAACTTCTTTCAATCTCAAACCTGCAGCATCTGCACCGATAACAATAGACATATTGTATACTCCTTTTTATTTTTCTAGGCTAGTAAAACCTTTTATAGTTAGCAGTTTACCTACAAAAAGTTTTCTAGCAGTTTATTGACAAATTGGATTGAATGAGATGAATGACACCTTATTCAAGTTTAGGAAACCAGTTTCCTAGAAATAATCTTTCTCCACGAAAGAAAATATAACAAGCGATTGTTTGTTTGTGACAAACATCATTTGTTGTTTACAAACATAATATACTCCTATTTCTTAAAAAAGTCAACAATTAATGTTTGTTTTTGTGTTTTTTTTAATTAAAAAATTTCGATATCAAAACCAATTTGATCCACTTGACCAGGTTCTAGGAGGCGAACATTCTTCTTATCTTCTAGATGATCTCCTTCTTCAAGGGATGTTGACAAGCCAGACCATGGTTCAAAAGCAATGAAAGGTCCCTTATTCAAAGTTGACCATATAATGAGGTTTGGAAACTCTGCAAAGTGCACTTTCAATCCCTTATCATGTTTACGAGAACGAAGGGAAATTGTTCTAGATTGCAATTCATCTAAGGTAACTGCATCTGTACTGAAAAGATCATAATTAAGATCTTTTTCTTTTTGACCCTCTAGCCATGGACTTCTATCTTGAAAATCCAGCATACCTGTTTCTGGGAAAGGACGAGGAACAGAGCAAGTCTCTTCTTTCTCAAACTCTAAATAGTAATCTTCATAGATCTCATCATCTAGTAGAGGACAATTAAATCCTGGATGTCCACCAATAAAGTAAGGCATGACCTTGCTAGTTTCTTTATTGAAAATTTTGTATTGAGTCCGTACTGTCTTTCCTGTAAGGATATAAGTGATTTCTAGGCGGAAATGATAAGGATAGTTTTGATAGCTATTCTCATCGTCTTCAATTGCAAAAGTTACACTATTATCTGTCTGTTCAACTAATTCAAATTCTTCCTTGCGAACCAAACCATGACGAGGAATCTTTCCTTGACTTTCTTCTCCCTTTTCATCTATATAGAGGGTTGTATCCTCTCTCAAAGAACCACAAATGGGGAAGAGAACAGGAGCTTGTCCACTCCAATAAGTGGGATCCCCTTGCCACAAATACTCCAGTCCCTCAGCATCTTTTATAGAAGAAAGAGCTCCACCAAAACTGTTAAATTGAACTCTTAATTGTTCTGATTTTAATTCAATTACCATTATTTTCTCCGATTTCTTGATAGTTTATAAAAAACTAGGCTGTCACTCCTAATGGTATGACAACCTAGTTTCAACAATTTACATTTTATAGGAGCGCATTATTTTGCTTTTGCTGCGTACTCTTCGTTACGTTTGATCATTTGTTTTCTGTACCATGCAAAGATACCGATATAGAATACAAGGAAGGCTACAGCACCAAGGATTGCTTTGATATCACCAGTTGTAGTGTTACCAATTGTCCAACCAAGAAGTTTTTCGATTGGTCCTTCAAGAGTTGAGTGAGTGATCAATTGAGTTTGGCTCACACCTTCTGGGAAGGCACCTACACCTTTAGCAAGTTCTGTTGCAAATGGCGCGATAAGTGTACCTGAAAGAAGGAAGAGTGGCAACAAGAGTGTTCCGAAGATAATCATACGGAGCAATTTACCACGTGTTACAACCAAGAGAGCTGGAGTAACACCCATAGCGATGATACCTGCAAGTGGCAAGATACCATTTCCGACGTTTGAAAGAAGCACAGCTTCAATCAACATAATTGGTGCAAGTACGTTTGCACAAGCCCAGATTTCAGCACGACCAGCGATGAATGGCCAGTCTAGACCGATGTTAAACTTACGTCCTTCCAAACGTTTAGTAGCAACGTTTGTAATACCTTGTGAAAGTGGTTCTACGGCAGCAATGAACCATGAACCGATAAGTGAGAAGAGTTCCAAAGCTACACCGGCTGTCAAACCAAGAGACAACCAACCTTTAATAACAAGTTCCCATGAAGATGCATCTTCTACTCCAGCAACTGGATGTGGAGTTCCCATCAAACCAATAACGATACCAAGAATGAAACCGATGAAGAATTTAGATCCCCAGAAACCGATTTTCTTGTTCAATTTTGCAGCGTCAAAGTCATATTTATCAAGACCTGGCAAAACTTTATCAAAAATCTTATCCAAGACCATGATAACTGGGTTCATCATGTAGTTCATGTGAGTTGAAGTCATTGGTGATGAACTTGGTGCGTTAAGAAGGTCGTCGAATGTTGGTTTCATCAAATCAGAGTTGATGATCTTCAAAATACCTACAAGTACAACTGCTGCTGTCGCGATGAAGAGTGAAACCCCTTGGCTTACACCATTGTTGTCTGCATACCATTTGATCAAAAGACCAGTGATTGACAAGTGCCAGATATCGAAGATATCGACATCAAGTGTGTCTGTTTTTTTCATTGCAAGCATCACAACGTTGACAATCAACATTACAAGCAAGAAGTAAAGTGTCCAAGCAGATCCCCAAGTGATGGTAGCAAGTGGTGCCCAACCAACGTCGGTGATGTTCAATTGAATACCAGTGTTTTCAACGAATTTTGCAAGTGATGCTGAGAAAGCACCATTTAACATACCGATGATGGCACCGATACCTGTAAGAGCGATGGCAAGTTTGATACCACCTTCAAGCGCTTTGGAGAATTTCACTCCAAAAAGTAGGGCCAACACTGTCAAAATGATCAGCATGATGATAGGGCCACCCATAGCCAAGATAGGTTTAAAGATATCGTTGGCCAGATTGATAATGACATCCATAATAGTTCCTCCCTTTTTATAGTTATATGAATGTTAACAAATTAAAATTAGCTTAATCCGTGTTCTTTGATAGCTGCTTCAATATTGTCAAATACTGGAGCACTCATTGCTGGGATACGGAATAAGATTGGTCCAGCTTCGATAACTGGAATACCTGGGTCAAAACCAAGATCTGTCGCAGCAATTGGTGTGAAGATGTCATAACCTTTGATAAGGTCTTCATTAACGTCTTTGACCATTACCGCGTCACAGTGAACATCGAAACCGCGGTTTGAAAGTTCTTCTTCAAGAGCACTTTTAATTTGGTGGCTTGAGTTAACACCTGCACCGCAGGCAGCAAGAATTTTAATCATATGGATTTCCTCCGATTTAATATTTTTAATAGACAAGATTAAGCAATTGCTTCAGCAATATAAGCATAGATGGCTTCTGGTTCAGAAATTTTTGATAGGTCTTCAAGATGACCATTTCCAGTAAAGAAGTCCATCAACTGAGCAAGAATGTTGGTTTGGCTTGAACTTGAGTTATTAATGATAAAGAAGAGTAAGGATACTTCCACTTCCTTATCTGGCGCAATCATATTGTGGAAAGTCACTGGTTTTTCTAATCGAACTACCACAACTTTTTCGGCAAGATTATGAACAATATCTGTGTGAGGAATAGCCACATTCGGCAAATCCTTACCCAAAAATTCCATATCTAAGCCAGTTGGAAATGACTTTTCACGCGTGATCAGGGCTTCACGATAGGTCGGAGTCACGATTTCTCGTTCTTCCAATAAAGTTGCGACCTGATCAAAGAGATGTTCTTGATTATCCGCTTCTAAGCAAAACACAAGGTTTTTGTCAAAGAAATGATCTAATCCCATAAGGTTTTCCCTTCTTTCCATTAACTTTATGCTATAAGTATAACACTATATGAAATCGTTGTCAATATTTTTTGTTGTTTTTTGTCCTTTTTTTGATTATTTTGTTTATTTTTTATCTTTATAAGCAAAACAAACATTTAAAACAAACATTTAAAACGGTTTTTAATGACTTAAACAAAAAAACAGGATACCAATCCTGCTTTAATAATTATTTTTGAATTGTCCAACTCTCTTCAATCATGGGAAGTAGATTTTTTAATGTTTCTGGAGTCCCTTCTAAAGCAACATATCTGAACTTACCATCACTAGATTTAAAAATCCATGTAATGATGTATTTTCCAGACTTAGAAATTGCGTTAACTACATAGGCTTCATAACCTCCAATAGTTGACTTAGAACCCCATACTTTAGTGAATTCTGGATTACTTTCTTTTGAAGTAAAAATACTATCAGAAATACGAACTGTTTCAAGTTTTTGAAATTCATTATCAGAAATACCAAATTGTTCTGCTTTAAAAGTATTCAAGGTGACAATATTGACATCCGTACCGTCTGAATATTGAATATCATTGCCTCCCTGTACTTCATTGAACTTAATCCAAGACTTTGGTACTTTAACGAACCCATACTCATCAGAACCAATAACCTGTGTTTCTTCAGTCTTCTTATCAGAACTTGTAGTCGTCGGGGTAGACCCTTCCTGGCTACTTGAAGAACTAGTAATCACATTCGTGCTAGATTCTGTTTGACTCTTATTTGAACATGCCACTAACGTGACACTTGTAAGCAAAATAGATGCTAAAAGTAAAATTTTTTTCATAATAACCTCCATATGTTACTCTACCATAAATGGAGTTAATTTACAATTTTTAATAAAAACAAATAAAGTATAAGAATTTTTTCCAATTTTAGTTCAAACATTGGATTTGATAATATAGAATATACTCTTGATTATGAAAACTGACTAAGTCGTATCGAGTATCTATTTATCCAATTATTGAATTCTATAATAACATTGAATCACTTTCCGAATATCCTTTTTCAACAAATATTTTAATATTCATTGTATTTGCTTGATTCAATCGTATATTCTTACTAAAAGTTAATAAATATAGATATATCGTCGTAAAAAACATAACAATTAAATTACCATATACATAAATATAAATAAGTAAAGAACTGGCAATAACCACATTTATAATTAGGAGAAGCCAATTTTTTAATTTAAAATTACTAAACTTTTCAACTACATGGTAATGACGAGAATTTTCTAATATAAAAATTTTATTAATCATCAGTTTTTGCTTATAAGAATAGCCCAAGCGAAATAATACTGATAATATAACAGGTAATGCAGAAAAGATAAAATACGTAAAGCTATGAGATAAAACAAGATTAAATTTATTAAAGCCAATAAATTCTATTAAAAGAATGAAAAAAATCACTATCATTATCGGTAGCATGAAAAATCTACTTAATTTTATATTTTTTGTTATATCTTCTCGCTTATCCTCAGATTGCTTTTTTATCTTATAAAATAAATCAAAATCAATCTTATAAATTTTATAAAAATAACCAAAACAAGTCGTAGATTCACAATCCAGTAACCCGTAACCATTATTTATTTCAATTAATAAATATCGAGTAAAACCATATAACTTTTCAGTTTTAATTTGTTTTTCTTCTAATACTTTCATCATAAGTTAAAGGAATCGCCCCTTCTTTACTAACAATTATAGATCCAAGCGGTAAAATAGAATCATTATTCTAATTCATTTTCTGCCCCAGTTCTTTATCAATTTTATTTAAAATTTTCCTAGTCATAATAACTTTTAGTATTCCATATAACCTCCGTATTTTACTCTACCATAAATGGAGTTAAGTTACAATTTTTAACTAAAAATATAAAACTCTTGAATGTATTTCAAGAGTTTTATATAGAATCATTATTCTTCATCCATACTCAAGACGCTAAGGAAGGCTTCTTGCGGAACTTCTACTGATCCGATGGCTTTCATACGTTTTTTACCAGCTTTTTGTTTTTCAAGCAGTTTACGCTTACGAGAAACGTCACCACCATAACATTTAGCAAGTACGTTCTTACGAAGGGCCTTGATATCAGTACGAGCCACAATTTTATGTCCAATTGCTGCTTGAATTGGTACCTCGAATTGTTGACGAGGGATAATTTTCTTAAGTTTATCAACGATGAGTTTTCCTCGTTCGTAGGCAAAATCCTTGTGAACGATAAAGCTGAGGGCATCCACCTTGTCTCCATTGAGAAGAATATCCATTTTGACCAGCTTAGACGGACGATACTCTGACAATTCGTAGTCAAAGCTTGCATAACCACGCGTCGAAGACTTAAGCTTATCAAAGAAGTCAAAGACGATTTCAGCCAGTGGAATTTGATAGATAACATTAACACGGTTATCATCGATATAATCCATAGTCACAAAGTCCCCACGCTTACGTTGAGCTAGCTCCATCACTGCTCCGACGAACTCCTGTGGTACCATGATCTGCGCCTTAATATAAGGCTCTTCAATAGTCGCAATCTTAGTTGGGTCTGGAAACTCAGATGGGTTAGACACATCCATAGACTCACCGTCGGTCAAATTAACTTTGTAAATAACAGACGGAGCTGTCATAATGAGGTCGATGTTGAACTCACGTTCCAAACGCTCTTGGATAACATCCATATGGAGAAGTCCAAGGAAACCACAACGGAAACCAAATCCAAGTGCCTGAGATGTTTCTGGTTCAAACTGAAGACTAGCATCATTCAGTTGTAATTTTTCAAGCGCTTCACGTAGGTCATTGTACTTGTTTGACTCGATAGGATATAGACCCGCAAAGACCATAGGATTCATCTGCTTGTAGCCATGTAATGGCTCTGCAGCAGGATTGGTTGCCAAAGTAACAGTATCACCCACACGAGTGTCTTGAACCGTCTTGATAGAAGCTGCAATATAACCAACGTCACCAGTCGCAAGGAAATCACGACCAACTGCTTTGGGAGTAAAAATACCGACTTCGGTCACATCAAAAGTCTTGCCATTACTCATGAGCTGAATCTTATCGCCAGGTTTAACCACCCCATCCATGACACGCACTTGAAGAATAACCCCACGGTAGGCATCGTAAACAGAGTCGAAAATTAAGGCCTTAAGTGGCGCCGTTACATCACCCGTTGGTGCTGGTACTTTTTCTACGATTTGCTCGAGGATTTCCTCGATACCGATACCAGCCTTGGCAGAAGCCAAAACTGCTTCACTGGCATCCAAACCAATGACATCTTCAATCTCTGTACGCACGCGCTCAGGATCTGCTGCTGGCAGGTCAATTTTATTAATGACTGGCATGATTTCCAAATCATTGTCCAAGGCTAGATAAACGTTGGCAAGGGTTTGAGCCTCAATTCCTTGGGCAGCATCAACCACCAAAATCGCTCCCTCACAGGCAGCTAGCGAACGCGAAACTTCATAGGTAAAGTCAACGTGCCCCGGCGTGTCAATCAAGTGGAAGATATAGGTTTCCCCATCTTTTGCAGTGTAATTCAACTCGATGGCATTCAACTTAATGGTAATCCCACGTTCCCGCTCTAAGTCCATGCTATCCAAAAGCTGGGCCTGCATTTCTCGACTTGAAACCGTCTCTGTTTTTTCTAAAATGCGGTCTGCTAGAGTTGATTTCCCGTGGTCAATATGGGCGATAATAGAGAAGTTACGGATCTTCTCCTGTCGTTTTTTCAATTCTTCTAAGTTCATGATTCTCTTCCTTTCAGGGTATCTATTTATTATAAATTGTTTTTGACATTTTGACAAGACCATACCCTGCCAGGAGTACTAATCTTCAGCAACAAAGCCGTCATTTTCGATAAAGTGGTGTTCTGTCATTCCTTGGTCTGTAAAGACAATCCCATGAAGGACACCACCATAAACAGCTCCTCCGTCCATCCCAATCTTGCCATCTTCTGTAGTCCAAAGATCAGCTGTACCACGCTCTTGCTTTAACAAACCATATACCGGTGTATGGCCAAAGACAATGATTTTTCCAGTATGATTTTCTGCTTCGTGGAATGGTTTTCTAAGCCAGACTTTTTTATAATCTGTGGTTTCATGCCAGTCGTCTAAGGTCAAATCAATACCAGCATGTACAAAGATATACTTATCTGTCTCTACCACAAACGGCATTTGACGAATAAATTCGACCAAGTCTGCTGCTTCAGTGGCAACACGCTTGGCATCTTCTACTCCATCAACTAGTGCATCCAAGGGACGACCTAGGATAGAGTTAATAGTTGTATCTCCACCATTTCGACGATAATGATCATAGCTTTCTTCTGGGTCATCAAGCCAAGTCAGAAACATATACTCATGGTTTCCTGATAAACAGATCGCCCCTTGATTGTCCACTAAGTCCTTGACCATTTCAAGAACACGGCGACTATCCTCACCACGGTCAATCAAGTCCCCTAGAAAGAGCAACTGGGTCTGGCCGTCCCATGTTTTGAGAAGGTCTTCCAGCATCCCAGCTTTTCCATGAACATCTCCAATTACATAATAGTCTGTCATCTTATTTCTCCCTGTTTCTCAACAATTCTCTGGCTTGCGTCAGGGCTGCTTCCGTCACATCATCACCTGCCAACATCTTAGCAACTTCTTCCACTCGCTCTTCAACCGTCAAGAGACGAACAGTCGAAACCGTTGAATGCTCATTGCTAATCTTCTCAATAAAGAATTGATAATCCGCAATCGCAATCACTTGTGGTAAATGGGAAATAGCAAGAACCTGACCATGCTGACCAATCTTGTGAATCTTCTGCGCGATAGCCTGAGCTACACGACCTGAAACTCCTGTATCCACTTCATCAAAGACAATACTTGTCTTACCTTCTTTACGTGAAAAGGCGGACTTAATGGCTAGCATGAGACGAGATAATTCTCCACCAGACGCAACCTTAACCAAGGGTTTAAAGTCTTCGCCAGGGTTGGTTGAAATGTAAAACTCAACCGTTTCATTGCCCTCACGGCTGAATTTGCCCTTGCTAAAACGAACTTGAAACTGGGCTTTTTCCATATAAAGATCTTGCAGTTCTTGTTTAATCTCAGCTTCGAGCTGCTGGGCCAAGTCATGACGTGCAGATGCAAGCTGACCTGCCAAATCAACAAGATTGACTTCCAATTTCTTGAGCTCTGCTTCCATGTCCTCAGAAGAAAGATTATTGCCTGTCAAGAGATTGTATTCTTCCGTAATCTTGGCAAAATAAAGCAAGACATCGTCTACAGTCCCACCATACTTACGGGTAATGGTATGAAGGAGGTCCAAACGATTCTCAACCTGCATGAGGCGATTGCCATCAAAATCAAGGTCCTCAATAATAGCTTCCAAACGTTTGCTAATGTCTTCTAAGACATAGTAGGTCTCAGACAGTGAGCTTGAAATTTCACGGTATTCAGGGTCGTACTCTTCGACACTTTCCATATCATTCATGGCTGAACGAACATTGGCCAGACTTGAAAAATCTTCATTGTCCAACATACTATAGGCATTGGTCAACGTATCCGCAATATTTTTATGGTTGAGCAGTTTATCACGCTCTTGATTGAGAGCCAGATCTTCTCCAGCTTTCAAGTTTGCTGCCTCAATCTCTGCCATTTGAAATTCCAACATTTCGATACGTGCCTTGTGTTCCTGTTGGTTTTTCTTGACTTCCAGAACCTGCTTACGCATTTTTCGATAGGCATCAAAACTCGTTTGATAGGTTTCTTTCAAGGCCCAAAAGCCTGTATCACCAAATTCATCCAACATCTGGATATGAAGTTGAGGACGCATTAACTCTTCTTGGTCATGCTGACCATGAATATCTACCAGATGTTGCCCAATAGCACGCAAAACAGACAGATTGACCATCTGGCCATTCACACGACTGATACTCCGACCATTTTGCAAGATTTCTCGACGAATGATAATCTCATCACCCATTTCCAAACCTTGCTCATCAAAAATGTCCTGTAAAAGGCGACTATTCTCAACTGAGAAAAGCCCCTCAATCTCTGCCTTTGGCGCACCATAACGAATAACATCTGTCGTCGCACGAGCTCCCAACATCATATTCATGGCATCAATGATAATCGACTTCCCTGCACCCGTTTCACCAGTCAGGACAGTCATTCCCTTTTCAAAATTGAGGGAAATGGCCTCAATAATGGCAAAGTTTTTTATCGAAATTTCAAGTAACATATAGACCTACCAATTTTTTACTTGTTCAAAGATTTCCTCAGCTAGACTTTCACTTCTGGCAATGACTAATATCGAACTATCATCAGCTAAGCAGCTGAAAATCTTGTCGGCAAATGTCTCGATTAACTGAGCTTTTACAAAAGCTGTATTTCCTGGGATAACCTGGAGATTGATCATCTTGTCCATCAATTCAGCTGACTCAATATTGTCTTCAGCCAGTTGCAAACTTTTTACGATTGATTTTGGCAATTCATAAACATAGGTGTTGTCTCTCAAAGGAATTTTGACAATACCTAGCTCTTTGATATCTCGGGATACCGTTGCCTGAGTGGCAGTGATGCCCGCCTCTTTCAAATGTTCAACGATTTCTTCTTGCGTACCGATTTGATAATCTGTCACAAATCGTCTAATTTTTTCAAGTCTCTCTTTTTTATTCATTTTTAAATTGACTATGCGCCCTCTCTACTACTTCTTCAATTTCAGCAAGAACCTGATTGCTTGCTGACTCTTCTTTTTTCAAATACGCTAAAAACTCAATATTTCCATGACCGCCTTGGATGGGAGAAAAGTCCAATCCAAGGACTGAAAAGCCTTCCTCTACTGCCATAGCTGTGACAGATTCAAGGACATGTTGATGGACCTTGGCATCACGAATGATTCCATTTTTTCCAATCTGCTCACGTCCTGCTTCAAACTGGGGCTTAACCAAAGCCACAACCTGACCTTGATTAGCCAAGACACAGTGCAAGGCTGGTAAAATCAGACTGAGGGAAATGAAACTCACATCAATACTGGCAAAGCTCGGTTCCTTTTCAAAATCAGTCTTTTCAGCATAGCGGAAATTGAACTGCTCCATGCTGACTACTCTTGGGTCTTGGCGTAATTTCCAAGCCAACTGATTGGTACCGACATCGACTGCAAAGACCAATTCAGCACCATTTTGCAACATGACATCGGTAAAACCTCCAGTAGAAGCACCGATATCAATCGTAGTCGCGCCATCCACCGACAAATCAAAGACCTGCAAGGCCTTCTCCAGTTTCAAACCACCACGGCTAACATACTTGAGTTTCTCCCCCTTGAGTTTTAGCTCGGTGTCATCTGGAATTTTCTCTCCTGGTTTGTCAAAACGCTCTCCGTTAAGGACTGCTACGACTAGGCCAGCCATTACACCACGTTTGGCCTGCTCTCTCGTTTCAAACAAGCCCTGTTTATAAGCTAGTACATCCACTCTTTCCTTAGGCATTGATTCTCAAACTTTCTACTACTTTTACAATCGATTCTGTTTCAAAGGGAACCTGCTGGGTAATTTCTTCTAATTTTGCATTAGCCTGATCCAAAGTCTGGTTACAAAAGGCAATAGCCTCTTCCAAGCCCAACAAGGCTGGATAGGTTGATTTTTCAGCCTGTAGGTCCTTTTGAGGAGTCTTGCCGATTTCCTCAAAACTAGCGGTCACATCCAGTACATCGTCTCGAACTTGAAAAGCAAGTCCGATTAATTCCCCAACAGTTTTCAGCTTCACCTGTATTTCAGGTGCCAATTCGGCTATAATAGCAGCTGCTTGGAAGGGATAAGCTAGTAATTTTCCAGTCTTATTAGCATGAATAGTCTGGAGTTCTTCCAAAGACAAATGCTGGTGTTCACCCTCCATGTCCAAAACCTGCCCTGCCACCATGCCCAGACTTCCTGAAGCTAGGGATAAGTTAGCAATCAAGTCCACCTTGATCTGACTTGGCAAATCTGCCTGCGCTATCAAGGCATAAGGATCTAGGAATAAAGCATCTCCAGCCAAAATGGCCATAGCTTCACCGAATTTCTTGTGATTGGTCAAGCGTCCCCGACGGTAATCATCATCATCCATAGCTGGAAGATCATCGTGAATCAAACTACCTGTATGAATCATTTCTAATGCTGCAGCCACCTGCGCATGAGCAGGTTTGATGGTAACTTGTAAGGCTTCCAGAACTTCTAACAAGAGAAAGGGTCGAATACGCTTGCCACCAGCATGAATGGAATAGAGAACAGACTCTCGCAAACTAGAGGCAAACTGCTGGTCTCCATAAAAATCTTCCAAGGCCGACTCGACAAGAGCTAATTTTTCTTGCTTCTTCATTCAAAATCACTTTCTGTTCCGTCTTCTTGCATGACCTTGACCAAGGTCTTTTCAGCCTTATCCAAGGTGGCTTGGAGCTCTTTTGACAAGACCATGCCCTTTTGAAAGGCAGCAATCGCATCTTCCAGAGCAATTTCACCATTTTCCAAGCTTTGGACAATGGTCTCCAATTCTGCTAGATTTTCCTCAAATTTCTTTTGTTTTGACATCTTTAACCTCTAATTCTACTTGACCATCTCGCATCAACAGCGTCACTTGGTCTTTTTTCTTCAAACTCTCAACCGAATCTATTACAGACTCTTCTTTTTTGACGATTGCATAACCACGCGCCACGATTCGACTGGTATCCAACATCAGCAAGGCTTCTGAAAGTCGCTTGACCTCAGCAACCTTGGCGTCATAAACCAGCGCCATTTGGCTACGGAGGAGCTTGTCCAATTGAGCTAGTCTGTCCTGATAGCGTTGAATTTTGGTAACAGGCGATAATTGGACTAGTTGATGTGTCCTTGCTTGGACTACTTGTTTGTTATCGGAAATCTGTGTTCGCAAACTTTGTTTTAAGCGCAATTGCAGTTGATCTAAGCGTTGCAAATAACCATCATACAAGCGCTCTGGCTGTCTAAAGATAACAGACTGACTGCATTTTTTCAAAGCTTCTTGTTTCTTAGATAGGACATTTCGGACTGCCGTTGCCATCCGTTTTTCCTGATTTTGCAAATGAGCTAATAAATCCAACTTGGTCACAGGTGTTGCTAGTTCAGCTGCCGCTGTCGGCGTCGCAGCTCGTCTATCTGCCACAAAATCTGCCAAGGTCACATCTGTCTCATGTCCCACACTAGAAATGATTGGCAAACGAGATTCAAAAATAGCTCGTACCACAATTTCTTCGTTAAAGGCCCAGAGATCCTCTATGGAACCACCACCACGACCAATAATCAGCAAGTCCAAATCGTCCCGTTGATTAGCACGCGCAATATTACGAGCAATTTCCTCCGCAGAACCTTCACCTTGAACCTTGGTCGGATAGAGAAGAATGTCGACACCTGGAAATCGCCTGCTGACGGTCGTGATAATATCTCGAATAACGGCTCCACTGCGACTGGTCACTACACCAATTCTCTTAGAAAATTGGGGCAGAGGTTGCTTGAAGCGTTCTTGAAACAGGCCTTCTTCTGTCAATTTTTTCTTGAGTTGCTCAAACTGAATCGCAAGCGCACCAACTCCATCAGGCTCTGCCTTTTCAATGATGATGGAGTAGCTACCACTTGGTTCATAGACCTGCACACGCCCAATCACATTGATCTTCATTCCTTCTTCCAGGTCAAAACCTAATTTCTGATAAATCCCAGACCAAATAGTCGCTTGAATAACTGCATGGTCATCTTTTAGGGAAAAATATTGGTGTGTAGGTCGTTTACGAAAGTTGGAAACTTGACCAGTTAAATAGACCCGTTCCAAATAAGGGTCTTTATCGAATTTCATTTTTAGATACTTGGTCAAAGTTGTTACCGATAAATACTTTTCCATCTCCACCTACTATTCATTTTCTTGCTCTTTCATGGGTATTATTATACCAAAAATATGCCTAAAAATCTCCATTTATGTACCATTATGAGGGAAAAATAGAAAAAGGAGGCAAGGCCTCCACATCTGATTATTTGCTATTTCGAGCTTCATCCAAAATCTTTTCAATTTTGGTTGTCAACAGGTCAATAGCCACGGTATTGCTGACCCCTTCAGGAATGACGATATCAGCATAACGCTTGGTTGGTTCGATAAACTGATGATACATAGGTTTAACCACACCTAAGTACTGGTCAATGACGCTATCAAGGCTACGGCCACGCTCTTCCATATCACGCTTGATCCGACGAATAATGCGCACATCATCATCTGTATCCACAAAAATCTTAATATCCATCAAATCGCGCAGGCGCTTATCCTCCAAGACCAAAATCCCCTCAACGATAAAGACATCTTGAGGTTCTTGACGATAGGTCTTGCTACTTCGTGTATGCTCTGTATAGTCGTAAGTCGGAATATCCACCGGACGCCCTGCCAACAATTCCTTAATCTGCTCGATCATCAAGTCTGTATCAAAGGCAAAAGGATGGTCGTAGTTGGTTTTGACACGCTCTTCAAAGGTCAAATGAGACTGATCCTTGTAGTATGAATCATGCTCAATCATGGAAATCTTTTCATCAGGAAAATGCGATAAAATGGCTCTTGAAACACTGGTCTTACCACCACCAGAACCACCTGTCACTCCGATAATGATTGGTCTATTTTGCATGCTATCCTCCGTTTTTTTATCCGTCGTCTATTCTATCACATTTTTTGCAAAATTTATAGTCTGGTTTGGATAATCTAGGGGAAACAATTCCAATTTCTACACTTCAATTATACTAACGAAAAACCTTCCTTGGCTTGTAGAGATTGTCCCGTTTTTCTAGAATGGCTAGCAATTTATCATCTTCAAAGGCAGCTAATTCTTGTTCTGTTTGTTCGAGTTCTATAAAACGACCAAAGCGCACTTCTGTAGCCTCTTCTGGACTTAGGAAAACTTTGACAAGGTCCCCTGTCCCAATCTCTAGAGGATAGAGAAAGTCCAATTGGCCAGCCTCCACTTTCCCAGCAATTTCTTCCAAGGTAAGTGCGTCTTCTAATTGTAAGCCAGCAGCACTAGTACGAGTTAACTGAGACATATGGGCAGCATAACCAAGCTTCTCTCCCAAATCAACTGACAAGGTACGGATGTAAGTCCCCTTGCTACATTTCACACGAAAAGTAAAACGTGCTAAATTCCCCTCATAAGCAATCGGACTTGTCCGCTCAAATTGATAAATGGTCACCTGACGCTCTGGACGCTCCACTTCCTGACCAGCACGCGCATACTCATAGAGCTTGCGACCATTGACCTTGACTGCCGAATACATAGGCGGAATCTGAATAATAGGTCCTGTCAGACTGGCGATTGCTTCATCAACAAGCTTTTCATCCAAGGGCGATAAAACAGGTGTCTCTGCGACCACTTCCCCACTGGCATCCTCAGTCGTCGTGGAATAGCCCAGAGTGATTTCCCCCTCATAGACCTTGCCCTCGTCCTGCATAAACTCGACCATGCGTGTCGCCTTGCCAACCGCAATCGGCAAAACACCCACCACATCCGGATCCAGGGTTCCACCATGACCAATCTTCTTAGTTCCCAAAATCTTACGCAGTTTAAAAACCGCATCATGCGAGGTCATCCCCGCTTCTTTTTTTAAGTTGATAATACCGTTCATTTGTTACTTTCTAATTCCCTTTTCACTTTACATCAACATATTCTATCTTAGACAGATTTTAAAACTATATCAGCTCATTTTTCTAAATACTTCCTAGCTTCCTGAACATAAAAGAGTTCTGGTTTTTCATGAGCGATACTTTCAAACAAACTACGGGCACGAGCTTCATCTCCTTTTAATTGGGCATTGAGAGCGCCATAATAAGAAAACATGATTCGAGCTAGCTTATTTTCTGGTTCAGTAATGTCGAAGTAGTCGTTCGCTTCTTTATTGAACACAATATCTTTTATGGCTTGAGCTTTAGCAACGAGTTTAGCCTTACCATCTTTCGAATCTGGCGCCTTGGACAATTGTTCCTCAAAGAAAGCAATATTTTGCTCATCTTGAATATGGATAGAAGATAGAAAATTATAATATAATTTCTTCAATTCAAATATTTTTCTATTTTTTTTAGAAATATTAGAAAGATTGATATTTGAATATTGACTAAGTGATAATAAAAAATCTCCTCTGAGGTAAGATAATTCTCCTGTGATTAATTCAAAACTTACTTCATTAAATTTCTTATTAAACTTATTGGAATGACTAACATTGTATTCAAAGAAAAATTGATATTTCTTAAAATCAATCAAAACCACCTTCCAATATAGAAGAACTTTCCATGTCAATAAATTTAAAAAGATGCCAATAACTATAAATAATACCGACAAAAATAACAGATAACGTACTGCAATAATATTCTGTTTAAACAATAAAAACAAACCCAAAATTGCTATATAAACTGCAACAACTAATAAATATGTAGATAATCGAATACAAATATTATAAAGAAATTTTACATCTTTATTTGCTAATAATTTAATTAAGCTTTTCAATTTTATAAAAATCCTCCAAATAAAATTGTTTACTAGATTCTCTCTGTAAAAAATTTTCAAAATCACCTTCATCTTCAACTATTGTATACATTCCGTTGTTCACTATAAAATATTCATTATTGATCATGTAGTGTCCATCGGAGAGTCCTGAAAAATCAATGTCATCTAACTTCAATTTGTCACGTTCACTAAGTGTTAAACATAAACGAAGGGCTCCCTCTTTCATATAGTCTTTAAGAGAAATTGCTGCATATCCTCCAAATGCTTGTTTTTCTGGACTAGATGAGTTTTGATTTTGAGCTGCTTTTTCTTTAATAAAAGAAGTGATTCTAAACGAACGTGATATTTGAAAACCTGGGCTAGCTAATGGTTGATCTTCAGCATCAAATACAGATAAATCATAACCTTTCTTTTTTATAGCATCTTCTACTACTGACTTAAAATCTTTTAGAACTATTTGAGCTTCATCACTTGAAACAGCATTTTCTATAAATTCCTTTAGGCCGTAGTCTTGATCAATGAAAGTAACATATTTCAATTTTTGACGCGTGTACTTAGCACCCACTTTTAATGTAACTCCCTTATCGAAAACATCAAAGACACCTACATCGGAAATATTACTATCATAGTATGAAGACTTAAGTGTTAATTCGTAGTTCAACCCCCTAGAATGATAAAACTCTTGTAATTGTTGTACTTTGGCATTATTTCTCAAGTAAGTTTGAATTTCACTGCCTAGAAATGGAGAAAGAGTTCCCGCTAATACTATAATGACTACAAATCTACTCACTTTTTGATTGTACTCAACCTTTTGATAAATCCAATCTAAATACGGAAATAAAAATAATGAAAAAATGAAACTCCAAAGGTCAATATCTTTTATAAAGTCAAAGGAAACGATCATTTTAAACCTTAGCACAAACATCAGAAAAATTGCTAAAAAAATATTGCCAATCAATAGGAATGCAATCAGACATTTCGTTCGATTTTTTGCCTTTATCACATAAGTTATACCTACAATAAGATTGGCTAAAAAGCTAATTCCGTAGCCTAAGACTGTTGGAACAAGGCCAAAAACACCAAATAATAAACTATATCTTGAGTCTGAGTCACCTACCCCTTCAATATTTAAAAGACCATATAGGAGATTAAGAAGAAACACAACTAGTGGTAAATATGCAATATAGACATCCGATAATTTCAAAGTTTTTTTCATAAGAACTCCTGTTTCTAAGGTAATTTTACTCCCCCTTCAATGCTTCAAACTTCGCTTTCATGGTTGGATTTTTTCGAGTCAATTTTTTGACTGAAACATCTTCCAATTTATTGTTTGCGAGGCGAAGTTGGTTTTCAGATGTTGTCAGGAACTTCTTAACCTCTTCCATGCGTTTGATAGCCTTATCAATTTCATCGATTGCTTTACCAAAGTTGGTCGAAGCTGAATTATAGTTCTTAGCAAAGGCCTGTTTAAAGGCGTCCAAATCTTCCTCAAAATGTGTAATATCGATATTTTGCTCACGCACCAAAGCCAACTCCTGCTTATATTTAAGAGAATTAAGCGCAGCATTTCTCAAAAGCCCAATCAACTGGATAAAGAACTGAGGGCGAACCACATACATCTTTTCATACTCGTGACTAACGTCAACAATCCCTGTGTTAAAGTAGTCATTATCGGCTTCAAGCATCGTCACCAAAACCGCATATTCACAGTTCTTTTCACGACGGTCCTTGTCTAATTCCTTGTAAAAATCTGCATTCTTGTGCTTCTTCTCTGTTCCGTCAGCTTCATTTTTCATCTCAAACATGATGGAAATGATTTCGACCCCATTTTCATCACATTCACGGAAGATAAAGTCCCCCTTAGACCCACGCGCAGAAACCTTGTTATCCTTTTCAAAGTAAGCATTTGGAAAGGCAAAACTACGGACCTTGTTAAACTCACTCTCTGCATAGTGTTCCAGACTTTCCCCGATAGCTTTTGTAGACTGCTGTGCCTTGAAATTCTTATAAAATTCGACTTGTTCACTGGCTGCTTTGAGCTGTGCTTCATAGTTTTGCTTAACAGAAGCAAGAGAAAGCTCGTTTTCTTTTTCTTGCAAGAGAAGCTGATTTTTAACCTGGTCTCGTTCTTTTTCTAGGTCGGAGAGGCTCTTCTGTAGTTGATTTTCATGCTCTAAACGTAAGGTCGCCAATTGGTTTTCCAAGGACTGTACTTCCTTATCCTTAGCCAATAAGGCCTGATTGCTTGTCTGTTCAACCTCTTTCTTGGCCAATTCTTTTTCTGTATCAAAGTTTTGGATTTGACTCTGCAATTGAGCAATTTCTTGGTCTTTTTGAGCTAGTTTAGACTGTTGTTCATTCATGGCCTTTTGCTCTGCCAAGGCCAGTTCCTGCTTCATCCGATCGTGCAATTCCTTATCAAACTCTGCCGTTCTCACTTGAGACAAAAGTTCAACATACTGACTTTCATTTACTGTAAAGACTTCCCCACAGTTGGGGCATTTGATTTCGTTCATATCGTTCCTCTTTCTAGACTTCTGTAACCATTATATCATGCCTGAAGGAAAATCAAAAACAGCGAGTCGAAACCCACCGTTTATCTTTTTTTACTTTAAATTTTTTCCAAGGCCAAGCGCAAATCTTCGATCAAATCATCAACATTTTCAAGACCGATTGACAAGCGGATTTGGTTTGGTGTAACACCTGCTGCTTCTAGGTCCTTTTCTGACAATTGACCATGAGTGGTTGTTGCTGGATGGACAACAAGCGATTTGGCATCTGCCACATTTGCTAGGTCAGAAAAGATTTCTAAATGATCAATTACCTTGCGTGCTTCTGCCTCCCCACCTTTGACATGGAAGGTAAAGATTGAGCCCACACCTTTTGGCAAATATTTCTCAGCCAAGGCATGGTAAGGACTATCAGCAAGTTTTGGATAGTTGACTTTTTCTACCTTAGGATGGTTGACAAGGAAATCAACAATTTTCTCAGCATTTTGCACATGGCGTTCCACGCGAAGAGAAAGTGTTTCAAGTCCTTGGAGTAACAAGAAGGCATTAAATGGCGACAAGGCTGCACCTGTATCACGAAGCAATTGAACACGGACAGCGATAATAAAGGCTGCTGCACCCACATCACGAGTATAGCTCAAATTGTGGTAGCTTGGGTCTTCCTCAACAAATTGAGGGAATTTTCCTGAAGCTGCCCAATCAAAACGCCCGCTATCGACAATCACTCCTCCAATTGTCGTACCATGTCCACCGATAAACTTAGTCGCAGAGTGAATGGCAATATCTACACCGTGAGAAAAAACGTTAATCAAATAAGGTGTAGCAAAGGTATTATCGGAAACAAGTGGAATCTGATGTTTATGAGCAATCTCAGCCAATTTTTCCAAGTCAGGAATGTTAATCAAGGGATTGCCCAAGGTTTCAATCAATACAAGCATGGTATTGTCTTTGATCGCTGCTTCCACTTCCTCTAAATTATCCACATCCACAAAGGTTGTTGTGATACCATAACGAGGAAGGGTTTCTTTCAAGAGGTTGAAAGTCCCGCCGTAAATAGTTGATGCCGCTACTACATGATCACCAGCATGGGCAAGCGCCAAAATCGTATAAGTCACTGCGGCCATACCTGATGCGGTTGCAAGAGCTCCGACACCACCTTCAAGAGCAGCGATTCTTTCTTCAAAGGCAGCTGTTGTAGGGTTGGTGATACGAGTATAGATATTACCTGGCTTTCTCAAGGCAAACAAATCGGCACCTTCCTGCGTGTCATCAAAAACAAAGGATGTTGTCTGATAAATTGGCACTGCACGAGACTTGGTAGCTGGATCCACAACTTGACCAGCATGTAGTTGCAAAGTTTCAAATTTAAAATCACGAGTCATAAAACGACCTCCAAATAGTTTGATTAAGGATATTGTAGCACCTTAAGGTATAGTTTACAAATATCAGTTTTCTATATTTTGATATAAGAAATAGCTATTACTCTATTTTAAAAACGAAAAAAGCACGACTCAATCGTGCTCATTTTCTTAATCTACATAAGTATCTTCATTTTTATTGAGGAAGGCATATGGAAGACCAACCAAGAGACCACCACCGATCAAGTTCCCAATGAAGGTTACCCCCCAGTGACGAAGCATATTTCCAACACCGAAGTTAGCAATTGAATCAGCAGCAACACTGAATTTTACAATCGCGAAAGAAGCAAAGTTCGCAGCAATGTGCTCGTTTGTTAAGAATACAAACATGTAAATCGCTGACAACACAAGCCAAAGTTTGGCACCACCATCTTTGACCAAAACAAATGAAAGAATCGCAATATTTACAAAAATATTTGCCAAAATCGCCTCAAGCAAGATTAATTCATTTGAACGGCCTAACTTCATCTCAACAACACCTGAGATGAAACTATCGTGAGTCAGATGTGCATAGGCTGCTGAATGAGCAAAGCCCCAACCTGCTATCAAAGCCCCGATAAGGTTGAACAAGGTACAGTAAAGTAAAATCTCAGCTGTTTTTCTCCAAGAGATTTTTTTCAAGAAACTACCAGCAGTCAAGAACATCATGTTTGATGTTACCAACTCGGCATTCAAGAAAACAATGTAGGCCAATCCCCAAGCAAAGACAAAGGGGAATAGGAAACGTCCACTACCTGGTGCAATTTTATTAATCAAGTCAGCCCCAACTGCACCCGCAGCTGTACTGAAGGTTAAAAAGGCACCTGCGAACATCGAACGAATCGCATACTTAAATTTGCTTTGACTATAAAGACTTTCCTTCTTCTTGCAAGCAAATTCAATCTTTGAGATAAATTCTGAAGAAACCATAATAAACTCCTAAAACTTTTATTTGTGATAATTATATCACAAACTTTAGAATTAAGGAAACGTTTTCTGTATTTCATAAAAGTTTATTTTATGAAAATATTAAAAGAATCAATGAAACTTAATCTTCACTGATTATTTTAGAACTAATAAAATTGTTTATATGGTTGATTGAAGGCTGTCAAAATTTCGTCAGATGTTTGTGAATAATCTTTTGTTTCTTTCAAATCACCTTTTACAATGATCCGCTCAGTAGCTGCTGCATCCTCACAAGTTACTAAAGTAATTTCATCAACACCCGTTCGGTCATCAATTTCATCTACTCTATCTGGTGTAACTCGTTTCACTTCACTAATTTCATAGGTATACACTTTATTCTTATCTGTCAAGTGAATTTTCATCCCTTTTTTCGCACGATCTAGTGGAGAAAAAAGCATCTGACTAGCATTATCACCTGTGAAAATATGATGGCTAGCTAATGAATAATTCCCTTTACCCATTTCTTGGTCACGCTTCATGGTACCCGCACCATATAAAAGATTGACATTTGCAATCCCCTTAAAGATAGGTAAATTAATTTCAAGCTCAGGTATTGCAATTCCTCCGATAACAGGTAATTTTTGATTATCCCATTGAGAGGCTAAAACAGCTTCAGAGGAAATGGCTTTTACTGAATCAAAATCAAAATTTCCCTCTGTGTCCTGATTTTCTTCTATTTTTTCTTTTGATACTTGACTAACTTGGTATTTATTACTATTCCAAGCAATAAAGGCATCACGAATCTTTGCATTAAAAATTAAAGCAATAGAGATCAGTATGAGAAATACAGCCAAGATATTTGTCAGCAGATTTTTTCGTTTGATTTTCTTATTATTCTTTTTATGAGACATTATGCTTCACCTTCTGTTTCGTTTTCTGCCCCAACTTCTTCTTTTTCTGCTGCTGCAACCGTAGTAAAGGTTACAATTTTAGCATCTTGGTCCAGGCGCATCACTTTAACTCCCATAGTTGAGCGACCTGTTTGTGAAATATTGGCAACGTTAGTTCGAATCATGACACCTGTATCAGTGATAATCATCAAATCTTCATCACCTTTAACTGTCAAGAGACCGGATAAAGGACCATTTTTTTCAGCTACATTAGCCGTCTTCATTCCTTTACCACCACGACCTTTTGTTGGATATTCAGTCGCAACTGTGCGCTTACCATATCCTTTTTCAGTGATGATAAGAACCTCGTCCTGGTCTGTGATTACACTGGCACCAATAACTGTGTCCCCCTCCCGAAGATTAACACCTTTTACACCAGTGGCGATACGACTCATGCCACGAACGGCTGATTGATTAAAGCGAACTGCATAACCAAACTTGGTACCAATGATAATGTCCGTATCTTCTTCCGTCAACAAGACATTAATCAGCTCATCTTCATCCTTGAGATTCAAAGCCTTGAGACCATTCTGACGAATGTTAGCAAATTCCTTAACGCTGGTTCTCTTCACAATACCATGACGAGTTGTGAAGAAGAGGTAAGCATCGTCACTACGTTCAGACTCAACATTGATGATGGTCTGAATACTTTCACCTTCATCCAATTTCAAAAGATTAACTATTGGTAATCCCTTGGCAGTACGACCATACTCAGGAATTTCATAGCCTTTCAGGCGATAGACACGTCCTTTATTTGTGAAGAAGAGCAGGTGATCATGGGTACTAGTTGACACTAACTCACGAACAAAATCGTCATCCTTAACACCTGTTCCTTGAACACCACGCCCCCCACGTTTTTGAGCAGTAAACTCAGCTTGGTCCAGACGTTTGATGTATCCTTTGTTAGAAAGAGTGATCAAGACATCAGCTTCTTCAATTAGATCCTCATCTTCAAGACTCAAGACTTCACCGACCATCAATTCCGTACGACGTTGGTCTCCAAACTTACGCTTGACTTCATCTAATTCATCCTTGATAATTTGAGAAACACGTTCCGGCTTAGCAAGAATATCTGCTAAATCTGCAATCAGAGCCAAGAGGTCATCATACTCAGACTGAATCTTATCGCGTTCCAAACCTGTCAAACGACGAAGACGCATATCAAGTATAGCTTGACTTTGACGTTCAGAAAGCTTAAACTTGCTCATCAACTCAGCTTGTGCTTCCGCATCCGTTTCACTAGCACGGATGATACGAATCACTTCATCGATATGATCTAGCGCAATCAAGAGACCTTCTAAGATATGAGCACGCGCTTCTGCTTTTTCCTTATCAAAACGAGTACGACGAACAACCACTTCTTTTTGGTGCTCAATATAAGCATCCAAAATCTGACGAAGGGACAAAATCTTGGGTACACCATTTTGGATAGCAAGCATATTGAAACCAAAGTTGGTTTGCATCTGTGTCATCTTGAAGAGATTGTTGAGGATAACATTGGCTGAGGCATCGCGCTTAACTTCGATAACAAATCGAACACCTTCACGGTTTGACTCATCACGGACTGCTGTGATGCCCTCAATGCGTTTTTCCTGGACTAAACGAACAATATGCTCATGCACCTTTGTTTTATTGACCATATAAGGAAATTCTGTTACAACAATACGCTCACGGCCAGTCTTAGTTTCTTCAATTTCAGTACGTGAACGAAGGACAATCGATCCTTTACCTGTTTCATAAGCCTTATGAATACCTGATTTCCCCATAACAAGAGCACCAGTTGGAAAATCTGGCCCAGGCAAGACTTCCATCAAGTCCTTAGTGGTCACTTCAGGATTGTCCATGAGCAACTTCACAGCATCAATAGTTTCACCCAGGTTATGAGGTGGAATATTGGTTGCCATCCCAACAGCAATACCAGTTGCTCCATTAACCAAAAGATTAGGAAAGCGTGCTGGCAAGACCAAGGGTTCACGTTCATTGGCATCATAGTTATCAACGAAGTCAACCGTATTTTTATTGATATCACGAAGCATCTCTAGAGCAATCTTGCTCATACGTGCCTCAGTGTAACGCTGGGCGGCAGCACCATCACCATCCATGGAACCAAAGTTCCCATGACCATCTACAAGCATGTAACGGTAACTCCACCATTGAGCCATACGAACCATGGCTTCATAGATAGAGGAATCCCCGTGTGGGTGATATTTACCCATGACATCCCCTGTAATACGAGCAGATTTTTTATGAGGTTTGTCTGGAGTAACACCCAGTTCATTCATTCCGTAGAGAATCCGACGGTGAACAGGTTTCAAGCCATCTCGAACATCAGGAAGGGCCCGCGCTACGATAACACTCATGGCGTAATCGATAAAACTCGTCTTCATCTCCTTTGTCAGATTGACATTCACTAAATTTCTATCCTGCATTAATAAATGCCTCATTTCACTATTAGTAATTAACTATATTATACCATAATGTCCGCCATATTTCAGGTATCTAAAATCGCTAAAACGTTTACATCAAGAACTGAAATGTATATCCGTGACAAAGCTTTTTAAAAGTGATAAAATTGAAATAACTGGGGAAACCCCTGAATAAAATTAAGGAGATGTTTAGAATAATGACTTCAACTAAACAACACAAAAAAGTTATCCTTGTCGGTGATGGTGCTGTAGGTTCTTCTTACGCTTTTGCACTTGTTAACCAAGGAATTGCACAAGAGCTTGGAATTATCGAAATTCCACAATTGCATGAAAAAGCTGTTGGTGACGCGCTTGACCTTAGTCACGCCCTTGCCTTCACTTCACCTAAAAAAATCTATGCAGCTCAATACTCTGACTGTGCAGACGCTGACCTTGTTGTGATCACTGCAGGTGCGCCTCAAAAACCAGGTGAAACTCGTCTTGACCTTGTAGGTAAAAACCTTGCTATCAACAAATCAATCGTAACTCAAGTTGTTGAATCAGGTTTCAAAGGTATCTTCCTTGTTGCTGCTAACCCAGTTGACGTCTTGACTTACTCAACTTGGAAATTCTCTGGATTCCCTAAAGAACGCGTTATCGGTTCAGGTACTTCACTTGACTCAGCTCGTTTCCGTCAAGCACTTGCTGAAAAATTGGATGTTGATGCTCGTTCAGTGCACGCCTACATTATGGGTGAACACGGTGACTCTGAGTTCGCTGTTTGGTCACACGCTAACATCGCTGGTGTAAACCTTGAAGAATTCCTTAAAGACACTCAAAATGTTCAAGAAGCTGAATTGATTGAATTGTTCGAAGGTGTTCGTGACGCAGCTTACACAATCATCAACAAAAAAGGTGCAACATACTACGGTATCGCAGTAGCTCTTGCTCGTATTAC
Source organism: Streptococcus symci (assembly GCF_006385165.1). Taxonomy (GTDB): domain Bacteria; phylum Bacillota; class Bacilli; order Lactobacillales; family Streptococcaceae; genus Streptococcus; species Streptococcus symci. Next base: position 94,367 of record NZ_VFJA01000002.1, read on the forward strand.
TAAAGCAATCCTTGACGATGAAAACGCAGTACTTCCACTTTCAGTATTCCAAGAAGGTCAATACGGAGTTAAAAACGTCTTTATCGGTCAACCAGCTGTTGTTGGTGCACATGGTATTGTTCGTCCGGTAAATATCCCATTGAACGACGCAGAAACTCAAAAAATGCAAGCATCTGCTAAAGAATTACAAGCTATCATTGACGAAGCATGGAAAAACCCAGAATTCCAAGAAGCTTCTAAAAACTAATTGTAACTAGGTTCTCATTAAATGAGAACTCCATACCGAAGACAAACATTATTCTAGTGTTTGTCTTTTTTATTTCTCCAGATCTCCTATCCTTAAAAAATTTGAAACCTCTGCAAAATACTTTTCAATGCAAAAAAGTTTCCCGCCCTGTTTTCCGTGGTTTTTCCGATCTAAGTCAATCTTAACTTCCACATAAACTTAGCTTGATTATCAAAACTTTGTGAGTATATTTGCGGTTATTGGATACGATTCAGTCATAGATGAAGGAAAATCAATAACTTGTCCAATCTGACTAAGAAAATGTTCTTGCGGAACGAGTTCATCTAGCGTGTAAAAGACAACCTGATTGCGGTTATTGTCTGGATTTTCTTTATGAAACATAGGAAACATCTCACAACTTTTCTGACATCTATTATACGACTTTAGAAAAAATGCCCTTAGAAACTTTTAGTCTAAGGGCTTTGTTTTCAGTCTGAGTTTCTTATAAAATGAGAACTTTTCTTTTTATTGTTATAAAATCTAAGATTGTGCTTTTAAAAATATTACTTATCTCACTTCTTATGTATTGTATTGTAAATTCGAATACAAACACAATAACTCAAATATACTCTCACCATACAATAGATAAAATAACCTGTAGATGATACTATGAAAAATGATAAGATATAGCTTTAAAACATTTTATTCCTGCAATCTCTCATACAATTCTTGCATTTGTACATCATCTGGAACCAGTTTTAAGTAAGCTTGCGCATTGACTTTTGCTTCTTCAAAATAACCCAATTCACGCAAGAGATAGATATAGGGTTCCAGAAACTCTGGATTATCCTTTAAATCTCCTGCCAACTCTTGATAATGCTCGTAGGCAGTATCCAAATCGTCCATTTCTTGATAGGAACGAGCAATCATCCACTTGGTCAAAAGATTCTCTGGCTCATCATTTTGCAAGTCTAGAATGTCCTCATAACGTTCCTGTTCTAGATAAATAGTGGCTAGACGGAGTAAGATTTCTTCCGTATCCTCAGCGTCTTCTTTTGCAGTAAGGAGGTAGTTTTCTGCACCACTGGCATCATGCAATTCATAAGAGAATTGTGAAGCAGCCAGCAAGAGGCGAGTTTCAAAGGGATTTTTCTCTAAGCCTTGCTTAGTGATACGCAGAGCTTCTTGAACTTGATGTTCCTTATGTAAGGCCTGACTGTAACCATACTCATATCCTTCAAAATCAGGTGAAATGGTATCAAGTTGCTTAAAGTAGAGGACAGCTTTTTGGTATTCTTCTCTATCAAAGTAAAGACTGGCCAACTCAAAAGCTGTTAGGTCATCGTATTCTAACTCCAGGGCTTTTTCTAAAAACTCTGTAGCTGTTTCAAATTTCCCTAACTGGGCATAGGCAAAGCCAATCCGTTGATAGGTAGAAATGCCTGTTTGCTCATAAATAGTACGATTATCTAACTGGGCATAGCCTTGAATAGCTTCTTGGTAATTTTCCAACTCACTATCCAACTCTGCTAATCCCAATATCAAGAGAGGATCTTCTGAGTAAGTCAAGGCCTCCAATAATTTCTCACGCGCCACATCTGTCAAACTTTCCAGCTGGTAAAGGTCTGCTTTAAGTGCCAAAGCTGAAACATACCAGTCACTGTCTGCTTGGATTTCTTCAAGATAAGCAAAGGCTTCTTCGATTTGACCATCCTCGCTAGCAATTGCTGCTAGATTAAGATTAACCTCTGGAAAATCCTCTACGATTTTCAGGTAAATTTCCTTTGCCTGAGGATAAAAACCAATCCCTTCAAGATAAGTAGCTAACTCATACAGAAGGTCACTTGGATCATTTTCTAAAGCTTTGACGAAATAGTGCTCAGCCTTGGTTAAATCTTGCTCTTCCAAGGCCTGTAACATCTGTTGACTATTGTTCACTCTTGATTTCCTCTCCCTCTAGTTCATATAGGCCACTGACTACCTTATACCATTCAAAAATGGCTGAAATGACAACTTTAGCAGAGGCATAAACTGGAATACCGAGCAAGACTCCCCAGATACCAAACATGGATCCTGAAGTTAACAAGACAAAAAGAACATTAATAGGATGGATGTTTAATTGACTTCCCAAAATCAATGGAGAGACAAAACGGCCTTCAATAGTTTGTTCTACGATAAAGACAAACACTACTTTTAAAAGCATGACTGGCCCAGCAATCAAGCCCAATACTAGGGCAGGAAGCATGGCTAAGAAGCTACCCAAATAAGGAACCAGATTTAAAATACCAGCAGTAACCCCCAACGTAACTGCATAGCGTAAACCAATAATCTTGAAGAAGATGATAAACATTACTGCTACAATAATAGCCACTGTTACTTGTCCTCTAACATAGTTGGACAACTGTTGATTCACATCTGACAAAACCTGTCCTACAGGTTCCTTCAATTTCGTTGGCATGAATTGGGTTAAATAGTTACGCAAGCCTTTCCCATCACGCAAGAGATAAAAGAGCATGAAAGGAACGATAATCAAGGCAACAATCACTTGAGAAGCCCCGCTAATAAAGGCACTCACCCAGTTGACTGCCTGTGAAGAAACTTTACTTGCCCAAACTGTAGCCTGACTTGAGAAGTTTGTCAAAACTTGCTCTAACTGAGGCCTGAAATCATCTGGCAAACGCTTGGTTACCAAATCATCAATAACGCGATCAGCATCTTCCAGGTAGACCGGAACATTCTTAGCAAATGTTAAGACCTGACGTTGCAGATTTGGAATAGCTACTGCCAAGCCCCAAATGATAAAGATAGCGATGATGACAAAGACAATACTGATTGCTATGACGCGATTAATCTTATGCTTCTCCATCCAGTCAACAATAGGATTCAACAAATAATATAGCAAACCGGACAGAATAACTGGCAACATCACAACTGCCAAAAAGTCCAAAACAGGTGAAAATAGAAAACTAATCTTACTCAAAATAAACAGATTGAGTCCCAATAACAAGGTTACTAAAAATACCGTGATGGCCTTGTTATCCAAAAACCACTTGAAAAACCAAGATAGGCTAAAATGTTTCTCTTTTTGTTCCATAAATAATTCCTTTCTGTCATTCTCTCATTATACCATTTTTAAATCAAAATAACTCTTTTTTAAAGTGCTTACATACTACTCAATTGCACCGCATAGCATATTATAAATTCATTTTGTGATATAATAGACTTATCTTTATAAAGAGGTAAAGTTATGAAAGAAACTGTTTATTTTGGAACTTATACACGTCGGACTTCCCAAGGGATTTACAAGGCAGACTTCGATACAGAAACTGGTCAGCTTTCAAATCTAGAACTTTTTGCAGCTGAGCCAAGTCCGACCTACCTTGCCTTTGACCAACACCAACATTTATACACTGTTGGTAGTCAAGACGATAAGGGGGGGATTGCAGCCTATCAAACTGATGGAACCTTATTAAATCATGTCGTGGAAGAAGGAGCTCCCCACTGTTATGTTGCCGTTGATGAAAAGCGTGATTTGGTGTACGCAGCAAACTACCACAAGGGACAAGTCCTTGTTTATAAACGTCAGGAAGATGGTCGTCTTCTACTTAGTGATGTGGATCAACACAGTGGCCAAGGTCCACATGAAAATCAAGCTTCTCCACATGTTCACTATACAGATTTAACACCTGACCACTATCTAGTGACTTGCGACTTGGGAACTGACCAAGTCATCACTTATGATCTTGATCAAGAAGGAAAATTATCTAAACTCTATACCTATCACAGCCAGCCAGGAGCAGGCTCACGCCATATTATTTTCCATAATCATTATAAAATTGCTTATCTCATTTGTGAACTTAATAGCACTATCGAGGTTCTAATCTACGATGGTGTTGGCGAATTTGAACGCATGCAAGTCATTTCAACTCTACCAGACGGTTATGAAGGCTTTAATGGTACTGCTGCTATTCGTCTCTCTAAAGACGGTAAATATCTCTACGCTTCTAACCGTGGTCATGATTCTATCGCAGTATATACAATCCTTGCGGACGGTAGTTTAGAGTTGTTAGAAATCGTTCCGACTCATGGTCAGACTCCACGTGATTTTGATTTGACACCAGATCAAGAATTTGTCATTGCTATCCATCAAGACTCTGACAATGCAACCGTCTTTAAACGCAATCCTGAAACTGGTCGTCTAGCAGAACTTTCTAATGACTTCCATGTCCCAGAAGCGGTCTGCATCAGATTTGCTAATTAACATAATTATAACTGACCAACTAATGGAGCTACACACCAAAGACAAACATCATTTTAGTGTTTGTCTTTTTTATATCAACAAATTACTCCCCCAAAAAAAGATGGAACCTTTCTCAAAACAATTTTTCCATGAAAAGTAAAAATATTTCACAGCCATCATTTATTTGTCTCACACCTAACGGAGCTAGACGGACTAATAGTGACATAATGAAAAAGAACCTTGCAAAGCAAGATTCTTTTAGTGTCTGACTTAAATAATTGTTCTTCTGGGAACTAAATCGAATTAAGCTTCGATTTCTGTAACCATACCTGAACCAACAGTACGTCCACCCTCACGGATAGAGAATGTAGTACCTTGTTCTACGGCGATTGGGTGGATCAACTCAACGACGATTGTCACGTTATCACCAGGCATTACCATTTCAGTACCTGCTGGAAGTTCGATTGAACCTGTAACGTCAGTAGTACGGAAGTAGAATTGTGGACGGTAGTTGTTGAAGAATGGAGTGTGACGTCCACCTTCTTCTTTAGTAAGGATGTAGACTTCACCTTTGAATTTAGTGTGTGGGTTGATTGAACCTGGTTTAGCGATAACTTGTCCACGTTCAATTTCATCACGTTGAACACCACGAAGAAGGACACCTACGTTATCTCCGGCAAGACCTTCGTCAAGTTGTTTACGGAACATTTCAACACCAGTAACAACTGCTTTTTGAGTTTCTTCTTTGATACCAACGATTTCGATTTCGTCGTTGACTTTAACGATACCACGGTCGATACGTCCTGAAGCAACTGTACCACGTCCAGTGATTGAGAATACGTCTTCGACTGGAAGAAGCAATGGTTTGTCAGTGTCACGTTCTGGTTCTGGGATGTACTCATCAACTGTGTTCATCAATTCCATAACGATATCTTCGTATTTAGAGTCACCTTCAAGGGCTTTAAGAGCTGAACCTTGGATAACTGGAAGATCGTCACCTGGGAAGTCGTATTCTGACAATAGGTCACGGATTTCCATTTCAACCAATTCAAGCAATTCTTCGTCGTCAACCAAGTCAACTTTGTTCATGAAGACGATAAGGTGTTTAACACCAACCTGACGTGAAAGAAGGATGTGCTCACGAGTTTGTGGCATTGGTCCGTCAGTTGAAGCTACTACAAGGATAGCTCCGTCCATTTGAGCAGCACCAGTGATCATGTTTTTAACGTAGTCCGCGTGTCCTGGAGCGTCGATGTGAGCGTAGTGACGTTTTTCAGTTTCGTACTCAACGTGCGCAGTGTTGATTGTGATACCGCGTTCGCGTTCTTCTGGAGCAGCATCAATAGACGCATAGTCTTTAGGTTGGTTAACTGATGAAGGCAAGCGACGTGCCAAAACAGTTGTGATAGCTGCAGTTAGGGTAGTTTTACCGTGGTCAACGTGTCCGATAGTACCAATGTTAACGTGTGGTTTACTACGATCGTATTTTTCTTTTGCCATTTGAGTAAAAGCCTCCAATAAAATATATTTTATAGATAGACAGTAGGCAATACAGTCTAACTTTCCTTACTATTTTATCAAATTTCAGCTAAATTGCAAGTGTTTTACAAAGTTTTTGTGAATTATTCTTAATCTACTAATCTAAACGACACTTCTGCTCCTATCACTTAGCTAAACAAAAAGAAAAATCAGGAATTTCCTGACTTTTACTTAGCTAATTCTCTTTCTCGTTCTTTCATTATTTTATGATTTTCATACAAACGTGATAAAAACTTAGAAATTTCTTTCAAGATAGAATAGGTTGGTACTGCGACAATCATGCCAATGACACCATAGATATTACTTGATAACAAAAGCAATACTAAAATCGTAATTGGATGAACCTTCATTACCCCACCAACGATTCGAGGGTAGAGGATATTTCCATCTACTTGTTGAATAATCAGCATATAAACAACTGCAATCAGCATTCTATGAGGATCAGTAAAGACATTAGCGATAATCATTGGAATCAAGCCAATACTTGGTCCTACATAAGGAATGAGATTGGCTAATCCTGAAAAGATGGCGAAGACCAATGCATATTTTAAACCAATAATACTATATCCAATAAAGGCCAAACACCCAATAATAATCGCATCAATTGCAACTCCACTAATATAGCGAGCAATTGTCGCATTCAAATTCTTTAATAGGCCTGCAATATGTAGCTTATCTCTCTTTAAAACAGTACGTTCAAGCATCGGCAAGAACTTGTTACCGTCTAACAAAAAATAAATTAAGAACACAGGGGTCATGATAATAATCAAAACGGTACTAAAGAGCGCAGATAAGACACTTCCAACACTATTCGTCACACTATTTAAGATATTTTGTAGAATATCTACATAGGATAGATTTAATTGTTGAATTGTCGCTTGAATATCTAAATTTTGAAAGGCTGGATAAGTAGATAAATCCACAATCAAATCTTGCAAACGACTATAAATTGTCTGACTTGTTGCTATCAAACTGGTCAACTGATTAATCAAAATCGGTAAAAGATAAACTACCCCAATAACTAGCCCCCAGACCAAGGTACACAAGGTTAGTAAAATACCAATGATACGGTTAATTTTGAAATACTTTTGTAAAAAATTTACAATAGGATTGGTCAAATAATATAAAAAACCACCTAAAAGAAAGGGAATCATTATAGTGTTTGCAACGCTTACAAAAGGTGTAATAATCGCTCCCATCTGTCTCCATAAATAGAAGATGATGGTTAATAGTAAAATCTCACTGGTCCAAAAAAATAATTTATTCTTACGAAACATGAAGTACCTCCATTCATCTATTTTACCACACTTTCAAAAAAGCTTCTTTCTTCTATCATGAAACTGGGAATATTTTTTTCTTTATGATAGAATAAACTTACTATGAAAAAAATAATTTTAACTCTTTTAAGCCTTTCCATTATTGGCTCAGCATCTACTGTTGCTGCTCAAGATTTTAATATTGCTGCTAAACATGCAATTGCTGTTGAGGCAAATACTGGTAAAATTCTCTATGAGAAAGATGCAACCCAGCCAGTTGAAATTGCTTCAATCACAAAGTTAATTACTGTTTATCTTGTCTATGAAGCCTTGGAAAACGGCAGTATTACACTATCAACTCCGGTAGATATTTCTGATTATCCTTACAAATTAACGACAAATTCTGAAGCGAGTAACGTTCCTATGGAAGCTCGTAATTATACCGTCGAACAACTACTTGAGGCAACCCTGGTATCTAGCGCCAACAGTGCGGCTATTGCGCTAGCTGAGAAAATTGCAGGCTCAGAAAAAGATTTCGTCGATATGATGAGGGCAAAACTCTTGGAATGGGGAATTTCGGATGCAACTGTTGTCAATACGACGGGGCTTAACAATGAGAGTCTAGGTGATAACATTTACCCAGGCTCTAAAAAAGATGAGGAAAATAAGCTCAGTGCTTATGATGTCGCTATCGTTGCTCGCAACCTCATCAAAAAATACCCACAAGTCTTAGAAATCACGAAAAAACCTTCTTCTACTTTTGCTGGAATGACAATCACTTCTACCAATTACATGTTAGAGGGTATGCCTGCTTATCGCGGTGGTTTTGATGGATTAAAAACAGGGACCACAGATAAGGCTGGAGAGTCTTTTGTTGGTACTACTGTCGAAAAAGGCATGAGGGTTATCACAGTTGTTTTGAATGCGGATCATCAAGACAATAATCCTTACGCTCGCTTCACAGCTACATCTTCACTAATGGATTATATCTCTTCTACATTCACACTTCGCAAAATCGTTCAGAAAGGTGATGCCTATCAAGATAGCAAAGTCCCTGTACAAGACGGAAAAGAAGATACAGTCACTGCTGTTGCTAAAGATGATATTTCTCTAATTGAACGTATTGGGAATCAATCTTCTCAATCTGTTCAATTCACACCTGATTCTAAGGCAATTCCAGCACCACTTGAAGCCGGAACAGTGGTTGGACATTTGACTTATGAAGACTCAGACTTGATTGGTCAAGGTTACATCACCACAGAACGTCCTAGTTTTGAAATGGTAGCAGAAAAGAAAGTAGAAAAAGCCTTCTTCTTAAAAGTTTGGTGGAATCAGTTTATCCGCTTTATCAACGAGAAGCTATGATATAATAAACTTCTTAAAGCTAAAAAATAAATATTATGTTTAAAGAAAAAGAAGGGGAATCTGTATAATACAGAACTCCCTTCTTTTTTAAACTTAATTTATTGATAGCAAAAATCCCCTAAATCTTAGATTAATACTATCTAAAATCTAGGGGATTGATTGTATAAATACTATTTTAAAATCTTGATTCTAGTTCATTTCTTTAAAGGCTGCTTCTGCATCCTCGTTGCTGATGACACCAAATTGAATCTTTCCAATCTTTCCTTGACTATCAATCAGGTATTCTGTAGGAATGCTTCGAATTTGATAAGCTTGGAAGGTGGTTCCTTTTGTGTCATAAAGTACTGGGATATCTTTATATCCTTGATCTTGGAACCATTGTGGAAATTGCTCGACAGTTTTTTCACCTTGAATTCCTGGTGCAATGACACTAAGAATTTCAAAATCACGATCTGGTTTCGCTGCTAATTCCATCAACTCAGGCATACTTTTCTTACATGGACCACACCATGAAGCCCAAAACTTCAAGTAGACTTTTTTCCCCTTATAATCAGATAACTTAACTTCTTTACCATCCATAGATTGCAAGGTGAAGTCTGGAGCATCTTTTCCAACAGCAATTTGTTGTACAGGCGTTTGTTGCTGTTGTTTTGGGGATTGTTCTGGTGCTTGAGTCTTTTTAGTCTCTTCCTCGCCACAGGCCATCAATACAACTAGTGACAAGAGGCTTAAGCCAGCAAACATTACTTTTTTCATCTTTTTCTCCTTTATTCAAAAATACCAGCTAGAACATTTACTTGTCCTAATAGTAACAAAATTCCCATTAAAATAATGAGGAAACCACCAATTTTCTTCAGTAGCATCATATGACGCTTGATTTTACTAAAATAAGGCATTACTACACCTGAAGCTAGAGCCAAAACTAAGAAAGGAATGGCCATCCCAAGAGTGTAAATTAGGGTATAGATAGCTCCTTGCCAAGCGCCATTGCCTCCAGAAGCCGCAAGCGCTAAAACAGAACTTAAAACTGGACCAATACAAGGCGTCCAACCAAAGCTAAAAGTAATACCGAGTAAAAAGGCTGACCAATAACGATTGGCTTCTGATTTCTTAAAAGTAAAGCTTTTTTGAACCTCTAATTTCTTAAAATGAAAAATTTCCATCTGGTGAAGGCCTAAAATGATAATAATTGTTCCCATGGTATAGCGAAACCAATTGGCATAGAGAATGTTACCAAAGTAACCAGCACCGAATCCTAGAATAAAGAAAATGAGTGAAATGCCTGCGATAAAGCAAAGAGTTCGAATCAGACCTGACCAGGCAACCTTTCTCCCAAACAAAGAAAAACTTTTTGCGCTTTCTTGATCATCCAATAAAATTCCAGTATAAACAGGTAACAGAGGGAAAATACAAGGGGAAAAGAAGGACAAAATCCCTGCTAAAAAAACGGAGATTGAAAATACTATCGTTTCCAATAAAAAACCAACTTTCTTAATAATTCTAATTCTATTTTACTATAATCAATTTCATTTGTATGATTTCTGCTACGCAAATTGAACTATGCAATCTTTTAATTATCTTTTATATCTCTAGACAATTCTAATTTTGCATCAGTTTTGCTCCCTAAGAAAACATAAAAAATGAACTTGGTAACTCAAGTTCATTTTTTTCTTATAGTCTATTTCCGACATTAATACGGTTAATGGCACGTTGCAGTGCAATCTTCGCACGACGTTCTTGGTCAATCAAGTGTTTGTCGTGTGCTTCTTCAATTTCACGCTCTGCTCGAAGTTTGGCACGTTCTGCACGACTAACGTCGATATCACGAGCACGTTCTGCAGAGTCAGCAACAATTGTGACAACGCCATTGGCAACTTCGATAACACCCCCGTTTACTGCAATCCAGTTCACGTGATTTTCATCATCTACACGTTTAACCTTAACCTCATCCACTGCTAAAACTGCAATCATATTTTCATGTCGTGGCAAGATTCCCATCTCACCATCCAGAGTTCGAACTGATACAAAGCTGGCATGGTGATCATAGACGAGACCATCTGGTGTCACGATCTGGACAGTTAACTGAGCCATAGATCACCTCTTAAAATCCCATTTTTTCAGCTTTTGCAATCACATCTTCGATAGAACCTACACCACGGAAGGCATCTTCTGGCAAGTGGTCGTGTTTACCATCAAGGATTTCCTTAAAGCCACGAACAGTTTCAGCAACTGGAACATAAGAACCTGGCTGACCAGTGAATTGTTCCGCAACGTTGAAGTTTTGCGACAAGAAGAACTGGATACGACGGGCACGAGCAACCAAAGTCTTTTCTTCATCAGAAAGCTCATCCATACCAAGGATAGCAATGATATCTTGCAATTCATGGTAACGTTGAAGGACTCGTTTTACTTCAGCAGCAACTGCATAGTGCTCTTCTCCAACGATTTCAGGTGCCAAGGCACGTGAGCTTGAAGCAAGTGGGTCAACGGCTGGGTAGATACCCAATTGTACCAACTTACGTTCCAAGTTAGTTGTTGAATCCAAGTGAGCGAAGGCTGTTGCTGGCGCTGGGTCAGTATAGTCATCCGCTGGCACATAGATAGCCTGGATAGAGGTTACAGAACCCTTTTTAGTTGATGTAATACGCTCTTGCAATTGACCCATTTCCGTAGCAAGTGTTGGTTGGTAACCAACGGCTGATGGCATACGACCCAAAAGGGCAGATACTTCTGAACCAGCCTGAGTGAAACGGAAGATATTATCGATAAAGAGAAGCACATCTTGGCCTTCTACATCACGGAAATATTCAGCAATTGTCAAACCAGTAAGCGCAACACGCATACGTGCTCCTGGTGGCTCATTCATCTGACCAAATACCATGGCTGTTTTCTCGATAACGCCTGATTCTTTCATTTCCCAGTAAAGGTCATTACCCTCACGAGTACGTTCCCCAACACCGGTAAATACTGAAATACCACCGTGTTCTTGGGCAATGTTGTGAATCAATTCTTGGATTAAGACGGTTTTACCAACTCCGGCACCACCGAAAAGTCCAACCTTACCACCTTTAAGGTAAGGGGCAAGAAGGTCGATAACCTTAATACCTGTTTCAAGGATTTCAGAAGAGGTAGACAACTCATCAAAAGTTGGAGCTTTTTTATGAATTGGCTGACGCTCTGCATCTTCTGTAAAAGGAGCTTCCAAGTCAATGGTATCTCCCAAAACATTGAAGACACGTCCTAAAGTTTCTTTACCTACTGGTACAGAGATTGGACGACCTGTGTCCAATACTTCCATTCCACGAGTCAAACCATCTGTTGATTCCATGGCGATAGTACGGACCATACCATCTCCCAACTCCAAGGCTACTTCAAGGACGATTTTTGTTTTTCTTTCGTCATTTTTGTAGACGACAAGTGCATTGTTAATCTCAGGAAGTTTTTCCCCTGCTGCAAACAAGACGTCTACAACGGGACCGATAACCTGAGCAATTTTACCTGAACTCATCTCCTTCTCCTATTCTATATAAGATACTGTCGGTCCCTAGCTTAACTAGGTCCTAAGTTCATTTTCATACGAGCTGGACTAGTGCCTATTCTAAGGCACTAGCTCCTGCTACGATTTCTGTAATTTCTTGTGTAATCGCCGCCTGTCTGGCACGGTTATACTGAATTGTCAAATCATTAATGACTTTCTTAGCATTATCTGTCGCTGTTTGCATGGCAGTCATACCCGCAGCATTTTCAGCTGTCTTAGCATCGATAATAGCCCCGTAAATCATACTTTCTGCAAACTGAGGCAACAACTGCTCCAAAATTTCTTCTCGACTAGTTTCCAACTCAAAGGTCAAACTGTAACTGTCATCCGCTTCATTTGGATCCAAGTCAACAATCGGAAGCATTTGCTCCACACGCATTTGACTGGTTAGCGTATTGACATGGTGGTTATAGCAGACATAGAGTTCATCAAAAAGTTCATTTTGGTACATTTCAACAGTTTTTGAAATAATCTTACGAACTTCATCAAAGCTTGGTTGATCTGCCAAGCCACGTAGTTCATAAAGTGGTTGAATACCACGAGCTTTAAAGAAATCAGCTCCCATTCCACCAATACAGATCATTTCAAAACCTTTACCGTCTGGATGGTATTCCTCCTTCAACTCCATAATAGCTTTCAGAATAGAAGAATTATAACCTCCAACCAAACCTCTGTCTGAAGTAATGACGATATAGCCTGTCTTCTTAACTGGACGGCTAATCAACATCGGATTGGTTGAACTGCCAGCTCCATTCCCATGAAGAATATCCGTCAAAAGTTTACGAACTTTCTGAGCATAAACTTGGAAGTTGCGAGCAGCTTCTTCAGAACGACCTAGCTTAGCAGCTGATACCATCTGCATGGCATTAGTGATTTGACTCGTATTTTTTGTTGAGGCGATTTTTGTTTTAATATCATTTAGAGATACTGCCATCTGACACCTCTATTCTTATTGGAAGCTGGTTTGATTGAGAAACTCTGTAATCGCAGCATCCAAGACCGCTTCTTCTGGCAAGTCTTTTGTATCACGAATGGTTTCCAAAATCTCTGGATGTTGAGCATCAAAGAAGGCATGGAACTCTTCCTCGAAACGAACAATTTCATCTACAGGAACAGTATCCAAGAAACCATGTGTCAAAGCATAGAGAATGGTTACTTGTTTCTCAACAGGTAATGGTTTGTGAACAGGTTGTTTCAAAACTTCCACTGTACGACGTCCACGGTTCAACTTAGCCTGTGTCGCCGCATCTAAGTCAGAACCAAACTTAGTGAAGGCTTCCAACTCACGGTATGAAGCAAGGTCGATACGAAGTGTACCAGCAACCTTCTTCATGGCTTTGATTTGTGCAGAACCACCTACACGCGATACAGAAGAACCCGCATCGATGGCTGGACGAATACCTGCATTGAAGAGACCATCACCAAGGAAGATTTGTCCATCAGTGATTGAAATCACGTTGGTTGCGATATAGGCAGAGATATCTCCTGCTTGTGTCTCGATAAACGGTAGGGCTGTAATAGATCCACCACCAAGTTCATCAGAAACTTTAGCTGAGCGCTCAAGCAAACGGCTGTGAAGGTAGAAAACATCCCCTGGGAAAGCTTCACGACCTGGAGGACGACGAAGCAAGAGAGAGAGTTCACGATAAGCTACCGCTTGTTTTGATAAATCATCATAAACGATCAAAACATGTTTCCCTTGGTACATAAATTCTTCCGCCATGGCAACCCCAGCATAAGGAGCTAGGAAAAGCAATGGAGATGGTTGTGAAGCAGAGGCAGTCACAACGATTGTGTAGTCCAAGGCACCGTACTGACGTAGTGTTTCTACTTGCGTACGAACTGTTGATTCTTTTTGTCCAATCGCAACATAGATACAGATCATATCTTGACCTTTTTGGTTCAAGATTGTATCAATCGCAATTGTTGTTTTCCCTGTCTGACGGTCACCGATAATCAACTCACGTTGACCACGACCAATCGGTACAAGGGCGTCGATAGCTTTCAAACCAGTTTGCAATGGTTCTGATACAGACTTACGTTGCATAACACCAGGAGCTGGCGCTTCTACTGGACGAGTTTTATCAGTGTGGATTTCTCCAAGACCGTCAACTGGACGACCAAGCGGATCCACAACACGACCAATCAGACTTTCACCTACTGGGACTTCCATGATTTTCCCTGTACGGCGGATTGTATCGCCTTCACGGATATCTGTAAAGTCACCTAGGATGATAATACCAATGTCTGTTGACTCCAAGTTTTGAGCCATACCATAAGAGCCGTTTTCAAAAATCAACAACTCTCCACTCATGGCATTTTCAAGGCCGTGAGCACGCGCGATACCGTCCCCGATATAGGTTACAACACCTGTTTCAGTCACATCAAAATTGGGTTTGAAATTTTCAATTTGTTGCTTAATTAAAGCGCTGATTTCTTGTGCGTTAATTGCCAAAAGAACACCACTTTCTATTTCAAATTTTCTTTAACAACTTTAAGTTGTTGTTTAATACTCACATCAATTGTCTTGTGATTGGCAAAAATGACAAAACCACCAATAAGACTTTCATCGATTTGTTCTTTTACACTCCTTACTTTAAGAGACATTTTTTTCTCAATCAAAGGGAGCAAGCGACTCTTTTGTTCATCAGTTAAAGGATGAGCAGAAGTAATCGTCACTTCAAATCGATTTGTTTCTTTTTCAAGTCGGTTCAAACAATCTACAAGAATATCATAAAAAAGATTTGCTCTGTGATTGTAGATAAGAACCTGGATAAAGTTTTGCAATAAAGTCGACACTGAATCTTGGAAGAACGCAATCGTTTTTTCCTTGTCAGACTCGTCGACTGCCACTTTTTTTAAAAAAGAAGGTAAACCTGTTTCTTCAGCAACTTGCTTGATTTGAGCTAAGTCTGAAAAGATACGGTCTTCTTCTCCTTTTTCTAAAACCAATTGGACAAAAGGCATGCTGTATTTTTCAATTACCTTTACTGTTTTCTTGTCCATTAAGCTTCTCCTAACTGATCGATATACTGATCAATGAGTTCTTTATGGGCATGACCGTCAAGGTTTTGTGAGATGATTTTACCAGCCAAGCTGATTGTCAAATCTGCTACCTCACCCTTAACGCTTTGTAAAGCTTCAGCTTTATTTTGAGCAATTTCTTGGTTCGCTTTTTCTTTCAAGCGTCCTGCTTCTAGCTTAGCATCTGCTAAAATACTAGCTTTGCTTTTCTCAGCTGTTTCTTTCGCATTCTCAATGATTGTCTTAGCTTCTTTACGGCTACCAGCCAATTCATCTTCGCGTTTCTGAGCCAATACTTCTGCTTTTTGACGTGCTTGTTCAGCTCCGTCAATATCTGCTGCAATTTTTTCTGCTCTTTGTTCGAAAATGCTAGTCAAATTTGACCAAGCGTATTTCTTAACCAAGACTAGCAAGAGAATAAAGGAACCAGCGATTAGTATAAAATCACCAAGTAATTCACCTACTGTTACATTCATAAACTACTCCTTTCTATTCTTCATCATTAATTTTATTTCCTAGGTACATTGAAGATAACAATGTAAATACATATGCTTGTACACAAGAAATAAAAACAGAAAATGCAGTCCAGATTAGATTTGTTCCAAAAGCAATAGGGTACCAATAGAAGGCCTGATGAGAAAGTAGGACTAACATACTTGCCATCACTTCCCCTGCAAAGATATTACCAAATACCCGCAATGCAAGTGAAAGGAGATTGGTAACTTCTTCTAAGAGATTCATTGGTGTCATAAAACCTGGTGTTACAAATGCTTTTAAATACTTTTTGATTCCACGACGACGAATTCCTTCTACGTGGGTCATTAAGATAATTGTAAAAGACAAGACCAAGTCAAATGACAAATTTGCTGTTGGTGAGGTCCAAAGATTTACACCATCTGTAGTCTGAATTCTAGCCATTAAGCCAATATTATTTGCAATGGCCATAAATAGGAATAAACAGAAATAAAAGAGAGAATAATCCTTTATCATTGGACCAAGGTTTGATTTTGTAAATCCAACAACAAAATCAAATAAATACTCTAATACATTTTGTTTTCCTGTGGGTCTCAAAGTCATATTTCGAGTTGCCCAATAAATAAAGCCAAAAATAAGTGCTACAGTCAACAAAGTCAAAACTACTATGGTTAAATTAAAGGTAACAGGACCAATATTGATGGTTGGATTAATACTTTCTTCCATCTAAAATCCTCCCTTTTTCAATTTATACTTCTTTTATTTGATGATAAATGAAAAGACAAGAGTAACGAAGAAAGTACCTTCAATAAAGGCAACCCCTAGGATCATCAAACTACGTAGTTCTGAGATGATATCTGGTTGGCGAGCAACTGATTTCAACAAACCATTCATCAACATACCCTCACCAAGAGATACACCCATACAGGCAAGACATAGACCGAAAAATGTTAAATTCATGACGAATTCTCCTTTTAATTAAAATTTACTTACTTAGTTTAGTCCTAAAAATTGGATTTGTCAACTTTTTACTTACGTTGAAAGCGTTTAATGAAAATTATTTACAATTTTACTATTTTTAAGTCTATTATATAGAAAACTTTGGAAAAAACTTGTAATAAATTCGTCCATTATCTAGTTCTTTCTGAAAAATAATGAAAAAATCCGAGATGGAATCTCGGATGGAAATTAATATATTTTCTTTAACCTAAGGTTCTTTGGTAAGTAGGATTGAAGGGAAAGCAACTAGAAAACTTTCGTCTCCTACATGTTTATTAAGCACGCACTGTAACGCTGGTGCCATCTTCTTTATAAAGATTGATGAGTCCTTCTTTGAGAGCTCGAACCATGTCTCCAGCTTGAACAGGTTGTGGAACCTTAATAGTCAATAGTTCCATTGGATTTGGAGCGCGATCGATCTTATTTCCTTTAGCATCATGCAGATCTTCGATATATGTTTCAAAATGACGGAAACCTGGACCGTAAAACTCAACTTGGTCCCCTTCGTTAATGACGTTCCGTTGGCGAATGGTTGCTGTTTGTGTCGCATCATCATAAGCAACCACTTCAGCGACAAACTTATACTCAGGAATTTTACGACGAGCACCAAATAACTGCTCATTTTCAGACGGCGTACCATAGTAGAAACCTGTTGCTAATTCACGTTGGGCAACCTTCCACATCTCATCAATCAAGTCTTGCTTGATAGCTTCAAACTTCTCTGGACTCTCTAGATAAGCATCAACAGCCGCCTTATAACAGTTAGTTACTGTCGAAACATAGTGAATAGACTTCATGCGTCCTTCGATTTTTAGACTGTCCACACCATTTTCAATCATATCCGGGATATGGTCAATCATTGACATATCAACGGCTGACATTGAAAATTCTTCAGGAATTTCACCTTTAAGACTCTTACGTTCCTTCCCAAATGGCATATCGTAAAGGTCGTATTTCCAACGGCATGACTGAGAGCATCCACCACGGTTAGCATCACGCATACTCATGTGGTTTGAAAGAGTACAACGACCAGAGTATGAAATACACATGGCTCCATGAACAAAGGCTTCAATCTCAACATCTGTACGTTTGCGGATTTCAGCTAATTCTTCCATTGAAACCTCACGCGCCAAAACGACACGAGTTAAACCTAGTTCTTTCCAGAACTCAAGGGTTTCATAGTTAGTAGCACTTGCCTGGGTAGAGAGGTGGATTTCAAGACCAGGCGCTTCAGTCGCTGCAATCATGATCAAGGCTGGGTCAGATACGATAACTGCTGCAATCCCGATATCACGCAGTTTACGGAACCACTCACCAGCACCAGCTTCATTTCCTTCGTGCATAACCATATTGGCAGCTACATAGACTTTGGCACCGTACTTGGCAGCAAACTGGACACCTTCTTCCATCTGTTCGAAAGTAAAGTTTCCGGCACGGCTACGAAGACCATAGGCCTGACCACCGATAAAGACAGCATCTGCTCCATATTGAACAGCTACCTTTAGCTTCTCTAAAGTCCCTGCAGGTGATAAAACCTCAGGACGTTTTAATGTTTTTGTCATGTTTTCTCCTATTTGCAATATAAAAGTTTGACGTTTTTCCTTCTCATTTTATAGTAAATAAGTGATAAAATCAAGCCTAGACAGATTGTTTTGACAATTCTAATCTTTTAAGAAAGCAAAAAACTAGCCTTTCTAGACTAGTTATTCTCAAGATAAAATTCAAAACGTTCGCCTACATACTGACTTTTTACGTATTCAAATGCAGTACCATCTTCTAGGTAAGAAATCTGAGTCAGACCAAGAATAGCATGTCCTTTTTCAACTTCCAAATAGTGGGCAATTTTTTCCTTAGCAAGGCGAGCATAGATAGTCTGCTGTGATTTGCCAATACGGTAGCCATGTTTTTGCAAGGTCTGGAAGAAATGACTAGTGATTTCTTCTTTTTTAAAGTCCTTAATGAATTTTTCAGGAATAGAAGCAACTTCATAAACTAGAGGAACTTGGTCGGCATAGCGGACCCGTTCCATTCGGATAATATTCTCCGTTGGAGAAATTCCTAACTTTGCAACTTCCTGCTCATTGGGAATGGTTTTTCTGTAGGAAATGAGCTGGCTAGAGGGTACTTTACCTTGGGACTTAACAATTTCAGTAAAACTTGTTGTTCCTCGCATCTTTTCTTGTACCCGAGTACTAGAAACAAAGGTGCCACTTCCTACGCGGCGCTCTAAGACGCCTTCTTCGACTAATAGAGATACGGCTTGGCGGAGGGTCATGCGACTGACCGCAAACTGCTCTGCTAAGTCTCGTTCACTAGGAAGTCTCTCACCAATTGCCCAACGGTGTTCGTCAATATCCTTTTTAATCTGATCATGGATTTTCATATAAGCGGGTAGCATATTTTTCACTTCATTTCTATCTTTTCTCTATTGTACCCCAATAAACTAGAAAAAGTCAAACTTCGCCTTGTTTAGTTGGTAATTCGCCCTTATTTGTGATAGAATATTGAAAAAAGATATTTCTTTTGAGAAAGGAAAAAGATGAGCAACATTTCAACTGATTTGCAAGATGTAGAAAAAATCATCGTATTGGACTATGGTAGCCAATACAACCAGCTGATTTCACGTCGTATCCGTGAGATTGGTGTTTTTTCAGAACTAAAAAGCCATAAAATTTCAGCTGCTGAAGTTCGTGAAATCAATCCTGTAGGAATTATCCTATCAGGTGGTCCAAACTCTGTATACGAAGATGGTTCATTTGATATTGACCCAGAAATCTTCGAACTTGGAATTCCAATTTTGGGAATCTGTTACGGTATGCAGTTGTTGACCCATAAACTTGGAGGAAAAGTTGTTCCTGCAGGTGATGCTGGAAATCGTGAATACGGTCAATCAACTCTAACTCATACACCATCAGCTCTTTTTGAATCAACACCTGATGAACAGACTGTTTTGATGAGTCATGGTGATGCGGTTACTGAGATTCCTTCTGACTTTGTTCGTACAGGTACATCAGCTGACTGCCCATACGCAGCCATTGAAAATCCAGATAAACACATTTACGGTATTCAATTCCACCCAGAAGTTCGTCATTCTGCATACGGAAACGATATCCTTCGTAACTTTGCCCTTAACATCTGTAAGGCTAAAGGTGATTGGTCAATGGATAACTTCATCGATATGCAGATCCAAAAAATCCGTGAGACTGTCGGTGATAAACGTGTCCTTCTTGGTCTATCCGGTGGGGTTGATTCATCTGTAGTTGGGGTTCTTCTCCAAAAGGCTATTGGTGATCAATTGATCTGTATCTTCGTGGACCACGGTCTTCTTCGTAAAGGAGAAGCGGACCAAGTTATGGACATGCTTGGTGGTAAGTTTGGTTTGAATATCGTCAAAGCAGACGCTGCTAAACGTTTCCTTGACAAACTTGCTGGCGTTTCTGACCCAGAACAAAAACGTAAAATCATCGGTAATGAATTTGTGTATGTATTTGATGACGAGGCAAGTAAGCTCAAAGATGTGAAATTCCTTGCTCAAGGTACCTTATATACAGACGTTATCGAGTCTGGTACAGATACAGCTCAAACTATTAAGTCACACCACAACGTGGGTGGTCTTCCAGAAGACATGCAGTTTGAATTGATTGAACCACTCAACACTCTCTATAAAGACGAAGTTCGTGCCCTTGGTACAGAGCTTGGTATGCCAGACCATATCGTATGGCGCCAACCATTCCCAGGACCAGGACTTGCTATCCGTGTTATGGGTGAAATCACTGAAGAAAAGCTAGAAACAGTTCGTGAGTCAGACGATATTCTTCGTGAAGAAATTGCTAAAGCAGGTCTTGACCGCGATATCTGGCAATACTTCACTGTTAATACAGGCGTTCGTTCAGTTGGTGTTATGGGTGACGGTCGTACATATGACTACACGATTGCAATCCGTGCCATCACCTCTATCGATGGTATGACTGCTGACTTTGCCAAAATTCCTTGGGAAGTCCTTCAAAAGATTTCTGTACGTATCGTAAATGAAGTGGACCACGTTAACCGTATCGTCTACGATATTACAAGTAAACCACCAGCAACTGTTGAATGGGAATAGAGTTTTCTATAATAAAAATAATAGCGCTGAAGCATGAACTTCAGCGTTTTGTAAAAAAGAAAAACATATACTCCTTTCCTTTTGAATTATTTCTAAAAAGAAAACTGTAAAAAATAATCAAAATCATTATGTCGGATAAAAAATCATCAATAACACGTTTAAATAAGAGAAAGAAAGTAAATGGCAAAAAATATTGAACCTAAACTTCGAAAAATTGGAGATTATCTTAAACTAGAGGATAATACAATTTTTACTATTCCAGAATATCAACGAGCATATTCTTGGGGAACAGATCATTGCGATAAACTTTGGCAGGATATTCAAAATTTTGTCGCGAGCAACAATAAAGATTCGTACTTCTTTGGAACTATCATTATTAATTGCCAAGAAGATGATACAAGATTTGGATTGATTGATGGTCAACAGCGTACGACAACCTTTTTACTATTATTAAAGGCATTACTTATTAAAATTAATGATTCGATAAAACAAACCCCAAACGATGAAGATTCTGCAGGACTTCTCCGTGGTCTAAAAGAACGGAGACGAAAGATCATGGGAATTCTTTATAAGGTTGAGTCTGAAGATATTACCGATGAACCTAACAAAGAAAGGGACGGAGAAATATGTAAAAGATTGCTAACTTTAGAAAGCTACTCTATTAACGAACGGTATAAAACAGACATCTCTTCTATTCTAAATTCTGTAGATTACGATGAAGCGAAAAGTAATGTTATCAAAATCCCATACAAGCAGAAAGATAATAAGTATACAAATTTTTTCCGCAACTTCAACTACTTTTACACAGTCATTGAGGAATTGCCTGCTTCTCAACTAAATATAATTGCAAAAGCTTTTACTGATAATTGTGAAGTGATTGAAATTAAGAGCTGGCAGGTAGAGCAAGCCATAACAATGTTCAACTCTCTTAACTCTGATGGACTTCCGTTATATGATGCAGACATTATATCTGCAAAACTATATGCTATAGCAGAAAAAGATGGTAATGGAAAAGAATTTACGAATCTTTGGACAAGCCTCTTATCCCAAATTAGTGATTTAACTAAGAATGGTATTGCTAATATAGATTCTATCTTAATGCAACATATGTACTACACAAGGGCTATACGTGGAGAGACTGTAAGTGATTCGGGTGTTGTAAACGTTACTACACCTGGATTACGAAGATACTATACAGAGATAAATAAGGACTTGCTAAATTCTCCAGTTAATTTATGTAAAGACATGATTAGATTGGCTAAAATATGGAAAAAAATTTCCGAATATCCATGTGTTCAGGTATTGTTAAAATTTAACGAAAATGCAAAACTTTTTCTTTCAAGCTATTTATATAGATTTGATGTAGACAATGTAAAAGAGGAAGGGGTCGAGATCATCGTTGAAAGCCTGTTGAAACTATTTACAATCATGGAGCTGGTAGATGCTGGCTATTCAAGTAAGTATTTTAAGACATTCCTTTTTGCAGAAGAGGTTAAATTAGCTGATAAAGAGATTAGCGAGCTAAAAATCAAACAAGACTTTGAGAATCATCTTCGTTATAATTGGGATAACGAAGATATCAAAAGCGAAATATTGGAGTATAATAAACATAAACTTGTATATTTGAACGAGTATCTATTTGCTAAAGAAACAAAATCAACTTTCCTATTAGGAGATAAATATGATATTGAGCATATAATGCCATTAAGTGGTAAAAATCTACAAGAAATTCGCAAAGATGCCGAGATTAATTCTGAAGAGGAATTTCGTGCAATAGTAAATAAACTTGGAAATAAAATTTTGCTCGAGGAAAAAATCAATCGCTCAATTGGAAATCAATGGTTTAGAACAAAGGTATCTACAACACAAAAGAGTAAATTAGGCTATGTTAATAGCATTTATCCCTTAGCGACTGCTCTTGTAGAAACTTATGGCAATGATGTAAAGCCATATTGGAAAAAAGATGATATTAATAAGGCAACAGAGAAAGCCAGTAATCGTATAGTGAGATTTATCTTTGGATAAAAAATAGTGTAGGCTGAAGAGAATTCTTTAAAACTAGCTTGCTACAATTATTCTTTGACAGATCTAAATGAAGTAACAATAGAAAATAAGAACGGAAATAGATTTTCCTGTAAGATAATACCGCTGGATCATGAACTTCAGTGGTATTATTTTTTATGATCTCAATATTAGGAAAATTTTTCAACCTCTACTCCTCTTTTTAAATCCCTGAAACCATGCTATAATATAGTAAGTATAGCTCCAATAACCTGATTATAAAAGTCAGCGATAAAGATTTCTTACATCATCCGTAAGTATTATTCTACTCTGATTCATATTATAATGATAGTAACAAAAAATGGAGGTGTTTCACATGGACACAATTTTACGAGTAGAATCATTAAAAAAGTATTATGGGAAAGGTCCCAATATTACCAAAGCCTTGGATAGCATATCTTTTCAAGTTGTAAAAGGTGAGTTCTTAGGAATTATGGGGAGTAGCGGTTCTGGGAAAACAACTCTTCTTAACTGTCTAGCCACAATCATCAAGCCAACTGACGGTTCCATTCAAATGCAAGAAAAGGATTTAGGTCAGTTAAAAGGGAGCCAATTAGCAGATTATAGAGGCAAGGAAATTGGCTATCTCTTCCAGAATTTTGAGCTCTTGGACAATCTTACAGCAAAAGAAAATATTTTACTTCCCTTATCTTTGCACAAGGTCGATGCCAACGAAAGCAAGGTTCGGTTAGAATTACTTTCCCAATATCTGGATATTTCTGAACTTCTGGATAAGTTCCCTTCTCAATTATCAGGTGGTCAACGGCAAAGGGTAGCTGCTGCGCGCGCCTTAATTTTAGACCCTAAGATTGTATTTGCGGACGAGCCCACAGGAGCTTTGGATTCAAAAAATGCGACCATTTTGATGCAAAAATTATCCGAAATGAATCAAGTGGAAGAAACCACCATTCTCATGGTGACCCACGATTCCGTAGCAGCTAGCTTTTGCAACCGCATCTTGTTTATCCAAGATGGAAAACTATTCCATGAAATCCGTCGCGATTATCCAAGAGAAAGTCAAGAAGACTTCTATCACAGAATACTAAAGGTCATGGCTGCACTAGCTGGAGGTGATGGTAATGTTTTCTAAATTAGTCTCAAGAAATAGCAAAAGAGATCGAAAAAATAACGGCCTGTATTTCAGTTCTATGGTTCTGTCTATTATCTCCTTTTACATCATCCTTTCTTTGACTCATCAAGATGTGATGCACTTTCTAAAACAAATAGAAAGTGACGCTGTAAATAAACTCTTTAGCATGATTCCCATTCTTTATGTAGCAACGCTCTTTATTCTCTTTTTTCTAGTTTACTTCTCAAGCAGTATGCAGATGGAAAGAAGAAAACATGAATTTGGTGTTTATCTCACACTGGGCATGCGAAGAAGCAAACTCTTCTTACTGCTCCTACTCGAGGATTTGAGAAACAGTGTCCTTGCCCTTGGAATAGGCCTTCCTATTTCCATCTTAATTTCAGAATTGATTAGCCTAATAACCGCTAAAATTGTGGGACTAGGGATTATTGAACATCAATTTTCTCTATCTACCACAGCTCTACTCTATACAGTCATCGGCTTCCTAGCCGTAAAATTAGCTGTTTTTGTCCTTTTAAGTGCAAAGACTGCCAATATGGAAATCGGAAACCTGCTCGCCTATTCTCCTTCTGGGATGAAGAAACTACTCCCCAAGGGGGTGTACCTTCTTGCTTCTGTCCTCGGAATTTTGCTTCTAGGAACAGCCTATTACATGGGTATGAGTGGACGAGCTTGGGAAAATGTCATAACAATGGGCATCACCGTTCTCTTAGGAACTCTGGGAACTATCCTACTCTTCTTTGGTATGCGTTTATTTATAGACTTTTTGGTCAAGCTTGGAAACAATCGAAAACTTCATGCCTATAATTTTAGACAGATTCAGGAATTAGTTATCCAACGCTCAACTATACTGGCTGTCTGCTCCCTCTTAATTTTCTCTGCCTTGTGCCTCTTTGGAGCAGGTGTGGCCATTACAAGCGGCAATCCAGGCAATCAAACCCACGTATTGGATTATACATTTAGAGATAGCAAGCAGGAAACAGATGAAAATCTTGATGTAAATGCAGTTAAAAAAGAGCTTGAAGCTGCCGGACTAGTATCACAGTTTTCAAAGATTCTGCAAATTAAAGTAGGCCAAACTAAAGAACACGAATCCGTGTCCTTTGAAGAGGTCATCAAGGAGTTGAAAAATCAAAAAGACAACAAGAACAAGGAAATTTTGCTCCATAAATTTAAACAGTCTACTAATTCCCACCTCATACCAGTTTCCGAATACAATGAACTTAAAAAGGCTGCCAATCTTCCTCCTCTAGAACTAACTAATAAGGAAGCATATTTGTATATGGGGAAAGATTTTCTGCCAGATGAAAGTCTCGTCAACTCTGTCCTAAAGACAAAGCCTCAAATCAAAGTCATGGGAAATGATGTAAAATTGATTGGCGAGGTGGAGTCTTTGCCAATCGTAACGGATCATGAGATAACCCTCTCTGTCGCTCTCATAGTTCCAGATGAGATTTTCATGAGCTATACAGACGGTCGCTATTCGAACTATGTTAGCGGTATCTTGGCTCCTGAGCTAGTCAAGGAAAAAGGCTTGATGAGAGCTATCTCAGATACCAATGAAAAGCTAAATCAAACCTCTCTTGGCTATGAAAGCTATATACAAAATATGGGAAGACAATTGTTTTACATTATCTCTGCCAGCTATGTCACCATCTATCTGTCTATCATCTTCCTTGTTGTCGCAAATACAATTATCGGCGTTCAGTTTTTGATGGGACAAAGACAATCCTATAGACGATACCAGACCTTAATCCATCTTGGTGCCAACTACGAAACTCTTTGTAAATCGTCAGAAAAGCAAGTCAACTGGTATTTCGGTCTACCAATAGCCCTTGCACTTATCAGTAGTAGCTTCGGAGTGAGCTCCCTCCTCACAGGAATAGTGCCCACTAGCGCAAGAATGGTTATGGGGCAGAGATTTATCACAGCCATGCTGATCGTACTGCTATTAGCTGGCTTTGAAGTCATCTATATCAGAATTGTAAAGAAAAATAGCAACAAGTACTTATTGTCATTAATGGAACCCAAAAGAGATGAATAAGGTAGAATAAAATAGGAAAAGGAGGAACCGATATGAAGCATATTCTGGTTATTGAAGATGAAGCCTTGATTCGAGATGAAATTGTCATCTTGTTAGAGAAAGCGGGTTATCAAGTTGATAAGTTGACTGACTTCAAAGATACAAGCCAGCAAGTGCTGCAATACGATACAGATCTAATCATACTGGATTTGAATTTGCCAGGAGAAACAGGTTTTCAAATTTGTAAAAATCTCAAGTCAAAACGCTCTGTCCCTATATTGGTTCTCACTTCCCGTGAACAATTAAAAGATGAAATCTACGCCCTGAAATTAGGGGCAGATGAGTATCTAACAAAGCCTTTCAAGAAAGAAAGATTTTTGGCACGTATAGAAAATATCTTGAAACGCTATGAAGGCAGACAAAATCTACTTGAAAAAGATAATTTTCTGCTGGATAGACAGACCTATACCCTTTATATCAATGGACACTCGATTTTACTCCCCCAAAATCAAGGGAAATTGTTAGAAACTTTATTAGTGGCAACTGATTCTGTCGTCACAAAAGAAGAACTAAGCATGAAACTGTGGAATACAACTGAGTTCATCGATGAAAATGCCCTTCAAGTAAATATTGCAAGACTCAAAAAGGTGATGAAACAGGCTGGTATTGCACTTCAAGTCAAGTCCGTCAGAGGCATCGGTTACAAATTGGAAGAGGGAAGGGAATATGAAACAGAATCCTAAATATTTGGCTACCTATCTCCCTTGGTTACTTGTTCTCTTAGCATTTGATCTATTCACAGCTGTCCTGCTTTGGCTTTCAGACGTGAGAAAGTTTCAAGCCCTCATCATTCTCTATCTTTTAGCTACTGTCCTGCTCTTTTTCATCCTATCATTCCTACTGATAAGAAAAGAAAGAAAAAAATCCGCTGCCTATAAAGCCTTCATAGCCAATCCTAAGATGGATACGGAGCTGGAATTATTGCGTTTATCAAGTGCCTCAGAGAAAGAAAGCATCGAAGAAATCGCAAATGCGCTTTACCAAAGGCAAGCGGAAATAGGAAAGCTCAACTCATTACTAGCCGAATACGAGGACTATGTTGAAAAATGGGCTCATGAAATCAAACTCCCTCTATCGCTTCTTTCCCTCCTTTTGGACAATCAAAGTGACCAGTTGCCAAAGGATACAACTTTTAAGTTGGACTATGTGAAAAATCAAATCCAAGGAAATGTATCACAGATACTATTCTATTACAGGGTGAAAAGTGAAAAAAATGATTTTCTATTTGAAGACCTTGACCTCCAAGAGTGTATCCAAGATCTTTTGGAAAACTTTGATCCCTTGCTCAAAGAAAAGAAATTTACGATTCAGCTAGAGAACATACAAGGAATCTGCTACACCGATCAACGCAGTTTTGAATTTATCCTCTCTCAAATCCTCGCCAACGCCCTTAAATATAGCTCTGACAAGCCCGAACTCAGTATTTCTATGTCAAAAGATAAGGGGCGCACAAGTCTGATTATTAGGGATAATGGTTGCGGAGTTAAAGCTTGTGACCTCCCTCATATCTTTGAAAAAGGCTTTACAGGTGATTCAGGTGATACAAGGAAAAAATCAACAGGTATGGGGCTCTATCTAGTCAAACAATTAGCAGATGCTTTAAAAATCGAAATCACAGTAAAATCCGAATGGACGCAAGGATTTGAAATCTCTCTTTCTATTTAGTCAATTTTTCGATTAAGAAAATTGCCTAATCATAGAAAGCACATATTTTATATAAAAAAGGAAAGCACTTCTGCTTCCCTTTTTATTTGCGTTTCTTCTTCGCTTTCTTCATTTTATTAGCCATGCGTTTCATGGACTGTTTCATAGCAAATTCACCGATTTTACCTTTTAGTCCACCACCAAACATCTGGCTCATATCTGGCATTCCCGCTCCTCCTAGAGCTGATAAGTCAGGCATACCACCTTGTCCCATCATTCCTTCAAGGGCAGACATATCCATTCCTCCCATATTTGGCATATTTTTAGGAAGATTGTTTGGATTGATTCCCATCTGCTTCATCATTTTGTTCATATCTCCAGACATAACACCCTGCATAAGCTGTTTAGCTTGGTTAAAGTCTTTGATGAATTTATTAACTTCGACAAAGGTATTCCCAGAACCTGCAGCGATACGACGGCGACGGCTCGGATTTAACAAATCTGGATTTTCACGTTCTTCAGGTGTCATTGAAGACACAATAGCACGTTTGCGAGCAATCTGGCGTTCATCTACCTTCATGTTTTGAAGGGCTGGATTGTTAGCCATACCTGGAATCATCTTGAGCAAGTCTTCCATCGGCCCCATATTTTGCACCTGATCCAACTGATCAATGAAATCATTGAAATCAAATGTGTTTTCACGCATCTTCTCAGCCATTTCAAGGGCTTTTTGCTCATCGTATTCTTGAGAAGCTTTCTCAATCAAAGTGAGCATATCCCCCATACCAAGGATACGGCTAGACATACGGTCTGGGTGGAAGGTTTCGATATCTGTAATTTTTTCACCTGTACCAGTGAACTTGATTGGTTTTCCAGTGATGTGACGAACCGATAGAGCCGCACCACCACGAGTATCCCCATCAATCTTGGTAAGGATGACCCCAGTGACTTCCAACTGAGCATTAAACTCACGCGCAACATTGGCCGCTTCTTGACCAATCATGGCATCAACCACGAGGAGAATTTCGTTTGGTTGAGCCAATGCTTTTACGTCACGAAGTTCATTCATCAAAAGCTCATCAATCTGCAAACGACCTGCCGTATCAATCAAGACATAGTCATTATGATTAGCTTGGGCTTGTTCCAAACCTTGACGAACAATCTCAACAGCTGGAACCTCTGTTCCAAGAGCGAAAACCGGCACATCAATCTGTTGACCCAGAGTTTTCAACTGGTCAATAGCCGCAGGACGATAAATATCCGCCGCAATCATCAAAGGACGAGCATTTTCTTCTTTCTTGAGTTTGTTGGCCAATTTACCAGCAAAAGTTGTTTTACCAGCCCCCTGTAAACCAACCATCATGATGATTGTAGGAATCTTAGGTGACTTGATAATTTCTGCCGTATCAGAACCTAAAACGGCTGTCAGTTCCTCATCAACTATTTTAATAATTTGTTGCGCAGGATTAAGGGTATCAATGACCTCATGGCCGACTGCACGCTCACGAACTTTCTTGATAAAGTCCTTTACAACAGGCAAGGCAACGTCGGCCTCGAGCAAGGCTAAGCGAATTTCTTTGGTTGCCTCCTGGACATCAGATTCAGATATTTTTCCTTTTTTACGTAGATTTTTAAAGACGTTCTGCAAACGTTCTGTTAAACTTTCAAATGCCATGTTTCTTCCTCTTATTCTCTATTATCAATGCTTGTTAAAATTTCTATCTGCTCCTTCAGAAAGTCATCCTTGGGATAGCGCTCCAAAATCTGGTCAAAAATCTGACTGCGGACAATGTAGTCCGAGTACATGTGCAATT
Source organism: Streptococcus symci (assembly GCF_006385165.1). Taxonomy (GTDB): domain Bacteria; phylum Bacillota; class Bacilli; order Lactobacillales; family Streptococcaceae; genus Streptococcus; species Streptococcus symci. The sequence goes on from NZ_VFJA01000002.1 coordinate 123,822, forward strand.
TCATCTCATAATCTTCCAGAATCTTTTCTGTCCGCTTAATATTATCATAGACAGCCTGACGACTGACACCAAATTCCTCGGCAATTTCAGCAAGGCTATAATCATCAGCGTAGTAGAGCTCGATATAATTCATTTGCTTATCTGTCAAAAGCGCCGCATAAAATTCAAAGAGCGCATTCATACGGTTGGTTTTTTCGATTTCCATAACTTTTATTATACCAAAAAATCTATTATACTTCTACATTAGAAGTCATTCTAATAAAGATAGAAAAATAAAGGTAAGTTCTAAAAGCAACTTCCACATGACTTTTCAACGTAGAATTTTTTTCGATTTTCGCTTTCTTTTGAGGGGCAAGCGACTTTTTCCCCGTGTTTTTTCAGATCCAAGCCAATGTCAACTTCCAGTTGCCACTCATGAACCCAGCTTACTTGTCTAGAACTTAGTGAGTATATTTGTGGTTATTGTCTGCGACCTTAATACGAATCCAATCAATGAAAATCTCAGTTTAGTCAACAAAGAAAAGTCCTTAGAAACTTGTAGTCTAAGGACTTTATCTTTCAACTGACTTTAGTGTTTTAATTTTACCCAATCACACTTCCGTTTGGTACAGCTGAATCAACTGTAAGAAGGGTTAATTGTCCATCATGTTCAGCTGAGAGAATCATCCCTTGACTGACATATTTCTTCATCATCTTGCGTGGTTTGAGATTGGCAACGATTTGAACTTTCTTGCCGACCAATTCTTGTTCGTTTGGATAGTATTTTGCAATCCCAGAAAGAATTTGACGATCTTCACCATCGCCAGCATCCAAGCGGAATTGAAGCAACTTATCTGAACCTTCTACTTTAGACACTTCTTTGACTTCTGCGACACGGATTTCGACCTTGTCAAAGTCTTCAAACTTGATTTCTTCCTTGTTTAGTTTGAGTTCAACTTCGTCTGGGTTCCACTCTTTTTCGACTGCTGGTTTGTTGCCTTCCATTTGTTCCTTGATATAGGCGATTTCTTCTTCCATATCCAGACGTGGGAAGATTGGTGTTCCTTTGGCAACTACAGTCACATCTTCTGGGAAGTCAGCCAAGCTCAAGTTTTCAAGACTTGCTACTTCTTCCAAGCCAAGTTGATTCAAGACTGCACGACTTGTTTCCATCATAAATGGCTCAATCAAGTGAGCAACGACACGAAGGCTAGCTGCCAAGTGACTCATGACACTTGCCAATTGATCTCGAAGTGCTTCATCCTTTGCCAAGACCCACGGTGCTGTCTCGTCGATGTATTTATTGGTACGAGAGATCAGAGTCCAGACTGCTTCAAGTGCACGTGGATAGTCAACTGCTTCCATGTAGGTGTGGTAGTCAGCGATTGATTGTTCTACAACCTCAGCAAGAGCATGGTCAAACTCTGTTACACCCTCTACATAGACTGGAATTTGTCCATCAAAGTACTTGTTAATCATAGAAACCGTACGGTTGAGAAGGTTTCCAAGGTCATTGGCCAATTCGTAGTTAATACGGCCAACGTAGTCTTCAGGAGTAAAGGTTCCGTCTGAACCAACTGGAAGGCTACGCATGAGATAGTAACGAAGTGGATCTAGTCCATAACGCTCTACCAACATTTCAGGGTAAACGACATTCCCTTTTGACTTAGACATTTTACCGTCTTTCATGACGAACCAACCGTGAGCAATCAAACGATCTGGCAATTTGATATCCAACATCATAAGAAGGATTGGCCAGTAGATTGAGTGGAAACGAAGGATGTCTTTTCCTACCATGTGGAAGACTGTTCCATTCCAGAACTTGTCAAAGTTACCATGTTCGTCTTGACCGTAGCCAAGAGCTGTCGCATAGTTAAGAAGAGCATCAATCCAAACGTAGACAACGTGTTTAGGATTTGATGATACCGGAACACCCCATGTAAAGGTTGTACGAGAAACAGCCAAATCTTCCAAACCTGGCTCGATAAAGTTGCGCAGCATTTCATTCAGACGACCATCTGGAGTGATAAATTCAGGATGGGACTTGAAAAATTCGACCAAACGATCTTGGTATTTGCTGAGGCGAAGGAAGTATGATTCTTCAGAAACCCATTCAACCTCGTGTCCTGATGGAGCGATACCTCCCGTTACATTTCCGGCTTCATCACGGAATACTTCTGCAAGTTGGCTTTCTGTAAAGAATTCCTCATCTGATACTGAATACCAACCAGAGTATTCACCCAAGTAAATATCATCTTGAGCAAGCAAGCGTTCAAAGACCTGCGCGACAACTTTTTCATGGTAGTCATCAGTTGTACGGATAAATTTATCGTATGAGATATCTAGTAATTGCCAGAGTTCTTTGACTCCAACAGCCATACCATCAACGTAGGATTGTGGTGTAATTCCAGCTTCTTCTGCTTTTTGCTGGATTTTTTGACCATGCTCGTCAAGACCTGTCAAATAAAAAACATCGTAGCCCATCAGGCGTTTGTAACGTGCTAGGACATCACATGCGATGGTTGTGTAGGCAGATCCGATATGAAGTTTTCCAGATGGATAGTAAATCGGCGTTGTAATATAAAAATTCTTTTCAGACATAATTTTTCCTTTCCAGGCAAATGAAACCTGTTTTTCTAACACTTCATTATATCACATTTTTAAGGATTTTCGATAGGGAAATCTATATAAAAACAAGATAGACGAGTGTCCATCTTGTTGATTTTATTCATAACGAAGGGCTTCAATTGGATCAAGTTTCGATGCCTTGTTGGCTGGCAAAACTCCAAAAATCATACCCACGCTAGCCGAAACTGCAAGACTAAATAGGGCAACCGGGATTGACACTCCTACTTCTATACCCGCAATCAATCCTTGCAAGAGTATGCCAGCTATAGCGGTTAAGCCTGTCGCAATGGTTAAACCAATGACTCCACCAAGCAAGGTCAATATCATGGATTCAATCAAAAACTGGATTAAAATATTAGCACGTGTTGCACCCAAAGCCTTACGGAGACCAATCTCACGGGTACGCTCTGTAACAGAAACCAGCATGATGTTCATAACACCAGTCCCTCCAACAAAAAGTGAAATTCCTGCAATGGCACTAATAATCGTAGTTATAAAGCCGAACAGTTGTTGTACTTCTTGGAAGGCTGCAGTCGCATCTGCCACCTGATACTCCCCTTGCTGAAGACCAGCAATCTCGGTCAATTTTCTAGCTAATTCTGGTCCCACTGTTGGTGTCAAACTTGTATCATTGACACGGAAGACAATATCAGAAATTTCATCCATATTGAAGTTATTGGCAAGAGAAATATTAGTCGTAATTGGAAGTCCACCAATACCAAAAGTCTTGGCAGTCTTGGCCTCATCGCTGGTATAGACACCAATGACACGATAGCTAAAGCCACCGACATCTATAACCTGGTTAACAGCTTCTTGAGCAGATCCAAACAGGCTATTAGCAAGTTCTTGGTCTAGCAAAATGACACTGGCCACATCTTTATAATCCTGAGCTATGAAACTGCGGCCTGCAACAATTTCATTTTCAACCGCCTTCATGTAAGTAATATTTCCACCTGTTAAGCTAGCACGATCCACTTTTTTGTCTTTATAAGACAGGGTGGTATTGGTCGAGTTGGTTACATAGTAACTATCTACACCTTTAACTTTAGCAGCCTCCTTGACCCAAGCTTCTTGTGGTTTTGGTGGTTCCACAGGAACTTCCTCTTCTTTCCCAGAAACTGTCAATGCTGATTGTTTTTGGGTAAAAGAGCCATCTTTACTTTTAATAGGTGAGAAAAAAACATGGATATTCTTCTGTGACTTGGTCATATTTTTATTGACCTGACGAGACATAGAATCTCCCAGAGCCATAATCACAACAACTGATGAAACACCAATGATAATCCCAATCATAGTGAGAAAAGAGCGCATTTTATGTGCCATGATAGATGAAAAGGCAAATTTCAGATTCTGCATCTTAGTTTTCCTCCTTTTCTAACTGAGCACTATCAGATGAAATAACTCCATCTCGAATGACAATCTGGCGTTTGGCATAAGCAGCGATCTCAGGCTCATGCGTTACCATGATAATGGTTTTTCCTTCTTTATTTAGTTCAACCAATAGTTGCATAATTTGATTCCCTGTTTTGGTATCCAAGGCTCCTGTCGGTTCGTCCGCTAGAATAATAGAAGGATTATTTACCAAGGCACGCGCAATAGCCACACGTTGCTTTTGACCACCAGATAATTCCGAAGGCAAATGGTGACTACGTTCTGTCAATTCAACTTTATCTAGATATTCCTCAGCTAACTTGCGCCGTTTTGAAGCCGAAACTCCTGCGTAAATTAAGGGTAATTCTACATTTTGCAGAGCATTGAGTTTAGATAGAAGAAAGAACTGCTGAAAGACAAATCCGATTTGTTGGTTGCGGACCTTGGCTAGTTGTTTTTCACCTAGTCCAGCCACTTCTTGACCTTCAAGATAATACTCTCCACTGGTTGGTGTATCCAACATGCCAATCGTGTTCATGAGGGTTGACTTACCAGAACCAGATGGTCCCATGATGGCAACAAATTCACCCTCATTCACTTCTAGGTTGATATTTTTGAGAACCTGCAGTTCTTGGTCACCGTTACGGTAGCTTCTGCAGATATTTTTTAGACTAATTAGTTGCTTCATCAGCCTTCACCTCTTTTCCTTCCTCTAGAGAAGACGTTGGGTTACTGATGACCTTGACTCCATTTGTCAGACCTGAAGTGATTTCTTGGTTGTCTGCATCAGCATTGCCCAAACCAACTTCCACTTTCTTGGCCTTTTTCTGCTCGTCAAGTACCCAGACATAGTTCTTATCATTTTCAGTCACAACACTTGTTAAAGGAACCAGAATAGCTTTACTCTTATTCTTAACCTCAACACTTACTGAGAATCCTTGTTTCAAGTCACCGATTTCACTTGTAACATCGATGGTATATGGATATTTAGAACCAGAATTACCACCTGCTGCGGCAGTAGCTGCACTTGCTGCTTCACCATTGTTTTTAGGGTAGTCAGAAATGTAGCTAATCTTACCAGTCCAGCTCTTATCTTGGTAAACTTTAGAAGTAAAAGTTACTTCTTGACCTACAGATAAGTTAGCGAGGTTATATTCAGATAGTTCCCCCTTAACTTGCAAATTTTCATTGCTAACGACATGAACTACCACCTGGCTAGCTCCAGTTGGAGATTTAGAAACATTACGGTTGACTTCGACCACAGTTCCTTCTAGAGTGCTGAGGACCGTCATGGCATCCAACTGACTTTGAGCCTTGCTTAATTGTGCTGCTGCATCTGCACGAGCATCACGCGCATCCCCTAGTTGCGCATCAATAGATGACACTGCATTTCCTGAGACTGGAGCTGGAGTTTGGGCTGTTGCACCTTCGCCTCCTGCTGGCGCTGGTAACTGTGGAGCCGGAGCTGAAGCGGCTTCATTTCGTGCTTGATTGAGTTCATTGATATGACGATCTGCCTTAGCTACTGCTCGACTAGCTGAATCATAGGCCGCCTGCGCTTCTGAACTACTGTACTTGACTAAAGCCTGTCCTTCACTGACTTTATCACCCACAGAAACACGAATTTCATCTAAATCACCCTTACTAGCATCAAAATAAACATATTGTTCATTTTTTGCTGTTACTGTCCCTGACAATAAAACAGAGGATGCCACGCTTCCTTCCTTGGCAACAACAAGATGAGTAGGCTCATCTTTTACAGCAGTCTGAGAAGGTTGTCTAAAGAGTAAAATGCCCCCAGCACCCAATACAACTACACTTGCAGCACCGATTGCTGCATACAATTGCCACTTTTTAGCTTTACGATTCTTCTTCATAATGAAACTCCTTTTTGATTTAAAGTCCTTAACAATATTATATAAAAATTAGCAAATATAAACAATAACAGTTCAGAACGAAATAATGACATTTCGGGATTTGATTATTGTTCGGAATCTATTTTTTACTACCATTGTACTAGTTATATAATACACTTTATTTTTCCTTTTTGCAAGCCTTTTCTTTAATTTTTTTAAACGTAGCAGATTTTTGCAATCAGATAAAAAAAAAGATAGAATATGACTATCAAAAAATGACACTCTACTATTTAAAAGAGTACAAAGGAGTTTTTAATGAGAGAATATGATATCATTGCTATCGGTGGAGGTAGCGGAGGAATTGCTACCATGAACCGTGCTGGTGAACACGGAGCTAAAGCGGCCGTTATTGAGGAAAAGAAATTAGGTGGAACCTGCGTCAATGTCGGTTGTGTTCCTAAAAAAATCATGTGGTACGGAGCACAAATCGCTGAGACTTTCCATCAATTTGGAGAAGACTACGGCTTTAAGACTACTGATCTTAACTTTGACTTTGCAACCCTACGTCGCAATCGTGAAGCCTATATTGATCGCGCTCGTTCTTCTTATGATGGCAGTTTTAAACGCAACGGTGTAGACTTGATTGAAGGTCATGCTGAATTTGTAGATTCTCATACTGTCAGCGTAAATGGTGAGCTGATTCGTGCTAAACATATCGTGATTGCTACTGGTGCCCATCCAAGTATTCCAAACATTCCCGGTGCTGAACTAGGTGGCTCTTCTGATGATGTATTTGCCTGGGAAGAATTGCCAGAGTCAGTTGCAATTCTAGGCGCGGGTTATATCGCTGTTGAATTGGCTGGCGTACTCCACACCTTTGGTGTCAAAACAGATCTCTTTGTTCGTCGTGATCGTCCTTTACGTGGTTTTGATTCTTACATCGTTGAAGGTCTGGTAAAGGAAATGGAAAGAACAAAATTACCACTTCATACTTACAAAGTTCCTGCTAAGTTAGAAAAAACTGCTGAAGGCATTACCATTCATTTCGAAGATGGTACTAGTCACACAGCTAGTCAAGTTATCTGGGCTACTGGTCGCCGTCCAAACATTAAGGGCTTGCAACTTGAAAAAGCTGGAGTAACTCTGAACGAACGTGGCTTTATCCAAGTGGATGAATACCAAAATACTGTTGTTGAGGGAATCTACGCTCTAGGTGATGTAACAGGCGAAAAAGAACTAACTCCAGTTGCTATCAAGGCTGGACGTACTTTGTCTGAGCGTCTCTTTAACGGAAAAACAACTGCTAAAATGGACTACACAACTATTCCAACTGTTGTCTTTTCACACCCTGCTATCGGAACTGTTGGATTGACAGAAGAGCAAGCTATTAAAGAATACGGTCAAGACCAAATCAAGGTTTACAAATCAAGCTTTACTTCTATGTACTCTGCTTGCACCAGCAATCGTCAAGAAACTCGTTTCAAATTGATCACAGCTGGTTCAGAAGAAAAAGTTGTCGGACTTCATGGAATTGGCTACGGGGTTGATGAAATGATTCAAGGATTTGCTGTTGCTATCAAAATGGGAGCAACCAAGGCAGACTTTGATGCAACTGTGGCGATTCACCCAACTGCATCTGAAGAATTTGTAACTATGCGTTAATCGAAATAAAAGAAGCTGATACAAATGTGTCTGCTTCTTTTTTGATGATTTACGAATCGATGAAAACAACTTACTCAGTCAGCAAATCGGCTGTTACAGTATTTGTTACCTTGTTTTTAAAAATTGGTTGACAATAATTACTCTACGAGTATAATAGTTACTATACATCAGAAAAGAGGTTAACTATTTTGAAAAAAGCTCACGTTTATGCTATCCCTGCTATTGGGGCTGCTCTCATTGCTGTTTTGGCACAAATCAGTCTTCCAATTGGACCTGTTCCCTTCACTCTGCAAAACTTTGCAATCGGCTTGATTGCTACTGTCTTTAGACCTAGAGAGGCTGTACTTTCTGTTGGACTCTATCTTCTTTTAGGTGCAATCGGTCTTCCTGTCTTTGCAGGAGGTGGAGCAGGATTTCAGGCTTTAGTTGGCCCTACTGCAGGATATCTTTGGTTTTATCTTGTTTATTCTGGACTTACTTCATCTCTAACTGACAGCAAGAGTGGAGTTGTCAAGATTTTTCTTGCAAACCTCTTGGGTGATGCCCTTGTCTTTGTCGGCGGGATTCTAAGCTTGCATTTCCTAGCTGGAATGGCATTTGAAAAAGCTCTTGTGGTGGGGGTTCTTCCCTTTATCATTCCAGACCTTGGTAAACTTCTTGCTATTAGTCTTATTAGTCGTCCACTACTTCAACGCCTTAAAAATCAGGCTTACTTTGCTAACTAAAAAAGGATATCGAGTTGTCATGACTCAATATCCTTTTCTTTCATTTTGAAAACTTAGTTTCCTTTAAAGGCATCCACCATGGTTTGAAATTCTTCATTGGAGAGAGTAATCCCTTTGCCCATTTTAGTATGATCTGGACTCCAAGCACGAATATCAAACTTTGCAGGAGCACCATTAAAGCTCACACGGTTGATTTCCTTGGTCCAACCTTTTTCGTTTTCAGAAAGAGTCAACAAGTGCTCTTCGATTTCAAATGTAAATTCTGCCATTTTCTTCTCCTTTTTTAGCTTTCATTTGATTATTCGTAAAATCTTGTAGATTTTAGGAAAATTTTATATAATATTGATATAAAAGAAGGGAGGCCAATATGAGACATAAATTCCAGCAAGTTCTTGATAAAATACATGACTTTTTAAATGGATATGACCAATCAGACCAGACTGAAAGCAACTCCCTTACAGCCACTATTGAAGAGGCTATCCAGAAACAAACCGCTGTTCACCTTATCTTGTCTGAGACAAGTTTTACAGGTGACATCATCAAATACGATCAGCAACGCCAGCAAATTATCGTGAAAAATTTTGCCAAAAATGTGACCCGTATTATCCGCATAAGCGATATTCAACGCCTGCGATTTGTCCCTTCAACTGTCCAAACAGCCCAAAAAAATAGATTTAAGAAAGAGTGAGATGTAGTTGCTTCATCCCACTCTTTTTTCTTAGCGAATTTGTTCAAAATGTAAATGAACGGCGATATGATCTCCATAACCACTTCTTTCCAAGTCACGTTGTAAACGATAGGAAATGTAGTGTTCAGCAATGGTAATGTAACCTGCACCCAGTAAACGATGTTCAACCATAGACTGAATCATGCTGATAGTAGCGCGTTCTACCTTGGCTTCTTCCAAGTCCAAAACCACTTTCTTAGTGACTTGTGCAAGGTTTTGACGCAAATCATCTGTCAATACATAGACAGTTTGTGCTGCCTTTAAGATAGCTTGGTAAATCTTATCTGGATTAAATTCAGCAATTTCTCCATCACGTTTGATTACTTGCATAGGTATCTCCTTTATTCTTTGTTTTCTTTGATTTCTGCCAGCATTTTTTCTTCTTCTGCTGTCAGTTGATAATTTTCTAACAAATCCGGTCTGCGCTCGTAGGTTTTCTTTAAGCTCTCATACAATCGCCACTGACGAATCTTTTCATGGTGCCCGCTCATCAGTACATCTGGCACGACCATGCCTCGATAATCATAGGGACGTGTGTACTGAGGATATTCAAGAAGGCCAGAAGAAAAACTATCATCTTGGTGGCTAGACTCCTTGCCAATCACTTCTGGAATCAGGCGAACCGTCGCATCAATCATGGTCATGGCCGCCAACTCGCCACCAGTGAGGACATAATCGCCTAGGGAAATCTCATCTGTCACCAAGGTCTTAATTCGCTCATCATAGCCCTCATAGTGACCGCAGATAAAGATCAGTTCCTCTTCTTTGGCCAAATCCTCAGCGTAAGCTTGATCAAACTGTTTCCCAGCAGGATCGAGGAGAATGACGCGCGGATTTTTCTTTTCAATAGCATCAAAAGCATCGAAAATGGGTTGGGCTCGGAGCAACATCCCCTGACCGCCTCCGTATGGCTCGTCATCTACATGGCGGGCCTTTTCAGCATTTTCTCGAAAATTATGATACTGGATATCCAAGAGCCCCTTTTCTCGAGCCTTTCCAACGATTGAGTGCTCCAGTGGAGAGAACATCTCTGGAAAGAGGGTTAAAATATCAATCTTCATCGTCTAACCCTTCTAAGATTTCCACATCGACCCGGTTATTCGGAATATCAACATTGAGAACCACTGGTGGAATATAAGGTAAAAGCAAGTCACGTTTACCTTTTCGCTTGACCACCCAGACATCGTTGGCACCTGGTTGTAGGATTTCCTTGATGGTTCCAATCAAGTTATCACCCTCATAGACTTCCAAACCGATAATCTCGTGATAATAAAATTCACCATCGTCTAGGTCATTCAAATCTTCCTCAGCAACCTTGAGACTGTATCCCTTGTACTTTTCAATAGCATTGATATGGTACATATCTTTGAATTTAATAATGTCAAAGTTCTTCTGTTTACGGTGGCTAGCGATGGTCACTGTTTGAACAAACTGATCTTTTTCATCAAACAAGGCTAGCTCAGTACCTTTTTTAAACCGTTCTTCTGCAAAATCCGTCACAGACAAGACTCGCATCTCACCCTGCAACCCCTGCGTATTGACGATTTTCCCAACATTAAAGTAGTTCATCTTGTCTCCTGTACTCTATTTCTTTCCATCTTATTCGGACAATTCTCGAATAATAGTCACAATTTTTTCTGATTCTGACCATTGTAAATAATGGTGATTCCCTCCTAAAATAAGTTTAGTATTGGAAGTCCAATATTCTGATTCTCTGTACTCTTTTTCTCTATAAGGCTGACAAAAAATAAATACAGGGACATGAGATTCTATCGATACATTCTCAAAATCTTCCTCAGTAATCTCTCCAGATATATGAAATCCAGTATCTTGATTTTCCAACTCTGACCCTTTTTCTTGCATTAATTCCCAGATTTCTTTATTAGTTTCAGGGCTAAATGTCTCTTGAGTTAAGTTCTTAAAATAAAGTTCAGGACCACACTCCTCAATCAGCCTCATCTGCTTTTCCATTTCTGGATAAGGATTTTCTGAAAAATCAGCAAACATGACGTTTTTAGTTGTCGGTTCCATTGCTACTAAAGCCTGACACTTAATTGGTTTCTTGAGCAATTTACAAGCTAAAATTCCACTCAAACTATGTGCACAAAGTATGTATTCAGAAATCGCCAATTCTTCAAGTACTTTATAAACCGCATCTGCAAGATTATCTAGATTTTTTCCAGCTTGGTCATGAATCGGACTCCAACCTGTGTTCGGAAAATCAATTGTCAAATAACCAATTGTAGGAGGAAGTTTTTCAAGTATAAGTGAAAAATTTTCATAACTTGGTAGCAAACCTACGCCACTTAAACAAACTAGCATTTTCTTTTGCTTTTGATAAGTAACAGAGAGACTACCAATTTCTGTAGATACTTCAAACCTCTTCATAAAGAAATCCACTCGTTCTATATAATGAATTATTAAAAATCCTTATCCTTTATTTTATCACGTTCCAAGGATTTTCTCAAGTTGGAGGAAAATACATAGAGGGCCCGCTATAGTCCAAAAAGTGCTAATATTTTCCTCTTTAATGTTAATTTATATTTGAAAGATGAGATATTTACATTCCCGTTATACATATTGCTATAAAATGTATATTCCCCAATTTCACCCTGACTTGTTTTCCATTTCATTCTTAAACTAGGCATGTTCTCTGGTAAATTTGTATGAATCAATAAGCATGTATAATTCTTTAAATTTTTAACTGTATGCAGTTTATTATTTACAATCAAACAATCGTTTCTTGAATCATAGTTTAAAGAATAAAATTCTACTATTTCAATATCAACTTCCTTTGGATAAAAAATCAAATGGTTATAATGTTTATCATTTTCATCATGTTTAAACTCATATATATGATGAAATCTCGTATGTAAGGAATCAAATTCGATTGGTTTAATTACCTGAATTTCGATATTATTGATATAGGCCTTATTCTGAAAACTAATTTTTAAAATTACACCTATAAAAGTCGAAATCTGTAAAATTCGCAATAACCAATCAATGTACATTGCCCAATCTATGTTTAAAATACAATCAATGTTCATTCTTTTCCAGCCCCCCTTTAAAAAGCCTTCCAAATCACGTTCATGTTGGTACTTAATGGCTGCAATTTTACACTTCTCACAAAAAAGCGAGACATTCGTCCCGCCCTTCTTATTTTTCGTCAATAACGATTCTTACTTTTTTGTCTTCAGTTGGGACAGAGTAGACAATCGTTCTTATCGCAGAAATAGTGCGACCCTTACGACCGATTACACGACCCACATCACTTTGATCAAGATCCAAATGATATTCCAAAAATTCTGGTGTATCTTCAATCTTGATAGTTAAGGCATCTGGTTGTGAAATCAAGGGTTTCACAATCGCAATAATGAGATTTTCAATCGTATCCATCTGTCAACCTACTTTAAACTTATTTTGAGAATTTAGAATCGTGGAATTTCTTCAATACACCTTCTTTTGAAAGGATGTTGCGAACTGTATCTGAAGGTTGAGCTCCATCAGCCAACCATGCAAGAACGCGGTCTTCTTTCAAAGTTACTTGGTTTTCAGCAACAAGTGGGTTGTAAGTTCCAACTGTTTCAATGAAACGTCCGTCACGTGGTGAACGTGAATCTGCTACGTTGATACGGTAGAAAGGTTTTTTCTTAGAACCCATACGAGTCAAACGGATTTTAACTGCCATTTTTAAATTCTCTTTTCTTATTTTTTTTATTTCGGTGAAATAGCTGAGCTATTTAGCACATGTTCTATTATATCAGATTTCTGGCAGGTGTCAAGAAAAAAACTTGACAGACTATAAATTTTTTAAACCATTTATAAATTTGTTAGAAGTAGGAAATAAATGTTTGAAAGAGGCTATCAGTGAATACTATTTTAGAAACATTTTATAAAGACCACCAAGTCACGACCTTCATGACCATTTTTCAGAAGAAGAATTAGCTGGTCACTTTTCGATTCGTGGTTATAAAATAACTCCAAAAGGAAAGCACATACTGGAACATACCAGGACATTGTTGACCGTCATCCAAAGAAAAATCTCTAAGCAAGCGACTTTTTGGTTGGCTCCTCTAAAACTACCTTGTCACTAATATTTGAAATCCCCTTCTTTTTAGGGTACAATGGTAGAAATGAATTTTTGAGAGGAATAGAATGAAAAAACTAGCAACCCTTCTTTTACTGTCCACTGTAGCCCTAGCTGGATGCAGCAGCATCCAACGCAGCCTGCGTGGTGATGACTATGTTGATTCCAGTCTTGCTGCTGAAGAAAGTTCCAAAGCAGCTGCCCAATCTGCCAAAGAGTTAAACGATGCTTTAACAAACGAAAACGCCAATTTCCCACAACTATCTAAAGAAGTTGCTGAAGACGAGGCTGAAGTGATTCTCCACACAAGTCAAGGAGATATCCGTATCAAACTCTTCCCTAAACTCGCTCCTCTAGCGGTTGAAAACTTCCTCACTCATGCCAAAGAAGGCTACTATAACGGCATTACCTTCCACCGTGTCATCGATGGCTTCATGGTTCAAACTGGAGATCCAAAAGGGGACGGTACAGGTGGTCAGTCCATTTGGCATGACAAAGATAAGACTAAAGACAAGGGAACTGGTTTCAAAAACGAGATTACTCCTTATCTCTATAACATCCGTGGCGCTCTTTCTATGGCTAACACTGGTCAACCAAACACCAATGGTAGCCAGTTCTTCATCAACCAAAACTCTACAGATACCTCTGCTAAACTCCCTACAAGCAAGTATCCAAAGAAAATCATCGAAGCCTATAAAGAAGGGGGAAACCCTAGTCTAGATGGCAAACACCCAGTCTTTGGTCAAGTGATTGACGGTATGGATGTTGTAGATAAAATTGCCAAAGCCGAAAAAGATGAAAAAGACAAGCCAACGACTGCTATTACTATCGATAGCATCGAAGTGGTGAAAGACTACAATTTTAAATCATAAAAACCAAAAAAATACAGTATCCACATTCGGTACTGTATTTCTTTTACTCTCATTCTTAAGTTAAATTATTAAAATCCCAGATTTGGTCCATCCAGCCTTCATAGAAGTCTGGTTCGTGGCAGACCATAAGGATAGACCCCTTGTATTCTTTGAGAGCACGTTTGAGTTCATCCTTGGCATCCACATCCAAGTGGTTGGTCGGCTCGTCCAGCACTAAAACGTTGTTTTCACGATTCATCAAGAGACAGAAACGCACTTTTGCTTGTTCCCCACCTGACAAGACTTGAATTTGGCTTTCAATATGCTTGGTTGTCAAACCACAACGGGCAAGGGCTGCACGGACATCTGCTTGGTTGAGGGCCGGAAAGGCATTCCAGACAGCCTCTAGTGGGGTTTGGCGATTACCACCTTCTACTTCCTGTTCAAAATAACCAAGTTCTAGGTAGTCACCGCGTTCAACTTCCCCAGCAATTGGTGGAATAATACCTAAGAGAGATTTTAAGAGAGTTGTTTTCCCGATACCATTGGCACCGATAATAGCAACCTTTTGATTACGTTCAAAGGTAAGATTTAAAGGCTTGGTCAGAGGACGGTCATAACCAATCTGCAAATCCTTGGCTTGGAAGATAAAGCGCCCTGGCGTACGAGCTGGTTTGAAATCAAATGATGGTTTTGGTTTCTCACTTTGCAATTCGATAATATCCATCTTATCCAATTTCTTCTGACGGGACATGGCCATGTTTCGTGTTGCAACACGCGCTTTGTTTCGGGCAACAAAGTCCTTAAGGTCGGCAATCTCTTTCTGCTGACGTTCGTAGGCTGCCTCTAGCTGAGATTTCTTCATAGCATAGACTTCTTGGAACTGGTAGTAGTCACCAGAGTAACGCGTCAGCTGTTGATTTTCCACATGATAGACAATATTAATAACATCATTGAGGAATGGAATATCGTGTGAAATAAGGACAAAGGCATTCTCATAGTTTTGGAGATAGCGCTTGAGCCAATCAATATGCTCAGCATCCAAATAGTTGGTCGGCTCGTCCAAAAGCAAGATATCGGGCTTTTCAAGGAGGAGTTTAGCCAAAAGCACCTTGGTTCTTTGCCCACCTGACAAAGAGGTTACATCCGTATCCATGCCAAAGTCCATGACACCAAGGGCACGCGCTACTTCATCAATCTTAGCATCCAAAGTATAGAAATCACGACTCTCTAAACGGTCTTGAAGTTCTCCCACTTCTTCCATGAGAGCATCAACATCCGCTCCGTCTTCAGCCATTTCCATATAGAGGTCATTGATACGGACTTCAGCTTTGAATAGCTCATCAAAGGCCGTACGGAGAACATCGCGTACCGACTGCCCTTCAGCAAGGACGGAGTGCTGATCCAAGTAACCAGCAGTCACATATTTGGACCACTCAACCTTCCCTTCATCTGGCAGCATTTTACCAGTCACAATGCTCATAAAGGTTGATTTCCCTTCACCATTGGCACCAACCAGACCGATATGTTCCCCCTTGAGGAGACGGAAGGACACATCTTCAAAAATTGCACGGTCACCAAAACCGTGACTCAGATTTTTAACTTCTAAAATACTCATTTTAATTCCTTATCTTGTTTTTATGTAATTGTTTATAGAGAAGCCAAGCCAGATAGCCACCCAAGGTATTGGTCCACAAATCATCAATCTCAAAGACGCGATTAAAATCAAAGAAAAAATCCAAAACCAACTGCGTACACTCAATTCCAAGACTCACAAGAAAACTGAAAAAAATCACTTTTCTTGTTTTCCGCAAGTTTGGAAAGAGATAAAGGAGTTGAAACACCAAAGGAAAAAGTAAGAAGACATTAAGGATATTTTGTAGAAAAATCCAATATAATTGTCCAATGTCACTCACTTCACCTAGTTTCCAGAGAGAATTGAAAGGAGTCAAAAGAAAAACCAGGCGTCCAAGATGCTGAATACCTGGAGTTTCCACTCCCACGGGAGAATGTTCTTGAGGAGTAAAGCAAAAATAGACAATGCAAATGCTATAGAAAATAACTCCCCAGACCAAAATATGATTATAAGTCTTCTTCATCATTAAGGGTTGACTGCTGCGACTGCCTTCTGGCGGTCACGTTTCATTGTATTAGAACGCAATTGTCCACAAGCTGCATCAATATCAGTACCATGCTCTTGACGAACAACACAGTTAACCCCTTTTTTCTTAAGCGTATCATAGAAGGCCAGGACTCGCTCTTTAGGACTACGGCTATATTGGTCATGCTCACTAACTGGGTTATAAGGAATCAAGTTGACATAAGACAATTTCTTGATATTCTTGAGCAATTCAGCCAATTCCAAGGCTTGTTCTACACCGTCATTGACTTCATTGAGCATGATATACTCAAAGGTCACACGGCGATTGGTTGTTTCGATATAGTACTCAATAGCCGCAAAGAGTTTTTCAATTGGAAAGGCACGGTTAATCTTCATGATGCTTGAGCGCAGTTCATTATTAGGTGCGTGAAGGGAAACGGCAAGATTGACCTGAACTCCTTCATTAGCAAAATCACGAATTTTATGGGCCAAACCTGAGGTTGAAACCGTAATGTGACGAGCACCGATGGCCATTCCCTTGTCATCATTGATAGTACGGACGAAATTCAAGACATTGTTGTAGTTATCAAAGGGCTCACCGATACCCATGACAACGATATGGCTGACGCGTTCATCCTGACCACGCTCATCAAAGTATTTCTGAACCAGCATGATTTGCGCTACGATTTCCCCATTATTGAGGTCACGTTGTTTCTTAATCAAACCAGAGGCACAGAAGGTACAACCGATATTACAGCCGACCTGAGTGGTCACACAGACAGATAAACCGTAGTGTTGACGCATGAGTACTGTCTCAATCAACATACCATCTGGCAATTCAAAAAGATACTTGACAGTACCATCAGCAGACTCTTGAACGATACGTTGTTTCAAGGGATTGACCACAAACTGGTCATTAAGCTTAGCAATCAAATCCTTGGAAAGGTTGGTCATCTCTTCAAATGACTGAACACGTTTACGGTAAAGCCATTCCCAGATTTGATCTGCACGGAATTTCTTTTCTCCCTGCTCCAAAACCCATTCCTGCATGGTTTGACGTGTTAAACTATAAATTGACGGTTTCATTTCTTCTCCTTATTCTCTACTCACTTCTGACGAATGACAAAATGACGTTGTCCCTTGTCCTCTTTCTGAGAATGCTGGTCTTTCTGACGACGTCTATTTTTCTTATCTGCATTCGGTTTTCGTTTAGTTTGAGCCGATTTCTTTCCTTTTCTAGAAGGCTGTTCTTCTTCCTTCTTACGCATTTTCTTATCAAATGATGCGCGCTTAGGGGCTTCATTTGATAAGACAAAATAGGCACAACCATAACTACAATACTCTAAAAGGTAGTCTTGTAAACGACTGATTTTTTCAAGTTTTTCTTCTGTTCGATCATCCTTATAAAAACCTCGTAGGCGAAGCTGTTCGTTGCTCCAGTCTCCCACGATATAATCAAACTTTGTTAAGACTTCTGAAAAACGCTGATTAAAAGCCGTCACATCAAAGGCATCCTTGATATTTTCCACCAAGGAAAAAGCTATCCCTTCCGTTTCGACCTTCTCCCCATGTAAATGGAACTCAGGACCAGGAAACTTGTTATAGTTGTATAATTCAGGTGCAATTTCTTTTCGCATAGATATCCTTTTTTCACGATTACTTAATACTTTATTCTACCATAATTTCTAGCAGTTAGCACGTTTCTCATAAAAATGAAAAAAGTCTGACGATTTTGTCAGACCAAAATAATATAACCTTAAAAAGAGAAGAACAATTCTTCCCTCCAACTATCATTATTTAGCAGCTGCGTACAATTCATCTACTTTGTTCCAGTTGATCACTGAGAAGAAAGCTTTGATGTAGTCAGGACGCACGTTGCGGTATTTCACGTAGTATGCATGTTCCCAAACGTCCAAGCCCAAGATTGGTTTTTTACCTTCTGAGATTGGTGTGTCTTGGTTTGCTGTTGAAGTCACTTCAAGTTTCCCTTCTTTGTTGACAACCAACCATGCCCATCCTGAACCAAAACGAGTTGTTGCTGCTGCAGTGAAGGCCGCTTGGAATTCTTCAAATGAACCAAATGTTGCATCGATTGCTGCTGCAAGTTCTGCTGAAGGAGTTGTTTTCTCAGGACTCATCAATTCCCAGAAAAGAGCGTGGTTCAAGTGTCCGCCACCGTTATTGATAAGTGCTTGACGGATATCAGCTGGAATAGATTCTACATCAACAAGCAAGGCTTCAAGATCTTCACCGATTTCAGGGTGTTTTTCAAGAGCTGCATTAGCATTGTTGACATAAGTTTGATGGTGTTTGTCATGGTGCAAGTGCATTGTTTCCGCATCGATGTATGGTTCCAAAGCGTCGTATGCATATGGAAGATCTGGTAAGATAATAGCCATCTGTAATACCTCTTTTTCTTTCTATATGAAAATGATAACGCAAACATTCACTTTTTTCAAGTTTTTTGCTTATAGATAAGGAAATCACTGAAATATATTCTAATAATACTCTTCGAAAATCTCTTCAAACCGCGTCAACGTCGCCTTGCCGTAGGTATGTTACTGACTTCGTCAGTCTTATCTACAACCTCAAAACAGTGTTTTGAGCTGACTTCGTCAGTCTTATCTACAACCTCAAAGCAGTGCTTTGAGCAACCTGCGGCTAGTTTCCTAGTTTGCTCTTTGATTTTCATTGAGTATAAAACAAGCAAATCAGCAAGAAACCCACGACAAGATAATCCTGACGCGGGTTGTAGTTTCAAAAAAATATCAATTTACCTGACTAGCAATCTGTAAGAGTGCCTTTTCAAAAAGGAAACTCTTTTCATAGAGACCTGTTTTAATCTGATAATCTGTCTCAATCAAGTAGGAAATAACTTGTTTCAAAAAGCTCAAGGAAAGTCCTCTTGAATCTCTCAGCGCAAACTTAATCTGATAGGGATTTGGATTGCGTCCGAGAAAACTTCCTAGACTACTTGCAATCTGCGCTTCTGTTTGCCCAGACTCCGACAAAATCTTCACCTGAGTAAAAGTCCGAAATTGTCCTAGCATGACTGCAATCAACTTGATTTCATCTTCTCCTTGCAAGGTCAAGTCTCTAACCAAATCTCGCGCCTGGTCCATCTTTTTAGTCAGAATAAACTGAGTTAAATCAAAAATATTGTCCTGCAAGGTCTTGGGAATTGCGTTAACAATATCCTCTTCCTCGATAACAGAGTCTTCCTTATAGGACTGTAAAAAGAGGAGATTTTTCTGAATTGCGCTAAATTGAAAACCCGACTTGATAAGGAGATTTTCAAAAGAATGATTGGTAAACTGCAGACCTTCTTTCTGGCTCCACTTTTGGAAATACTGGCGCAATTCTTGTTCTTTAGCTTCTATTGCATCAAAGAGCTTGGCATCACGCTTAAGTAATTTAACCAATCGTCTTTTGCTATCCAGCTTTCCTTCTGCAAAGATTATCAACTTGGTTGTTGGGGAAGGATTGTCAAGGTATTCCTCAAACGACTTGAGCTCGTCATCTGTCAAAAAGCGCTTTTTAGCAGTTGTGATATCGACAAAATGATCTAATATCACGATTTTCTCATCCGCAAAGAAAGGAAGGCTGACCAACTCCAGTTCCACATCCTTGTAAACTACTTCTTTCATATCAAAGTAGGCAAAGTTAAGGTCAGCAGAATCATAGCCAATCTGTTTCAACACTTGACTCTTCATAACTTCAAACTGGCCCTGGTCTGTCCCTGTAAATAGGATCAGACTGGGTAAATTTGATAAAGTCAACTTCTGGCTTTCTTCAATAGCTAGCATCTTCTCTCCTTTCTTCTGATTTTTTAATGAATTTAGTCAATATAGCGCAATTTCCCACGGAAATCTTCTAGGCTCTCGTACCCTTTTTCCGCCATGATTGCTTTCAGTTCATTGGTAATACGTTCGAAGGTACCGACACCTTCTTTGTGAAGGGTAGTTCCCACCTGCACCATACTCGCTCCACAGAGGATATGTTCAAAGGCATCTCTACCAGTCAGAACGCCACCTGTTCCGATGATTTGGATTTGAGGATTTAAACGTTGATAAAAAGCATGAACATTCGCTAGAGCAGTCGGTTTGATGTACTCCCCACCAATCCCACCAAAACCATTTTTAGGACGAATAACGACGGACTCATCTTCTATATATAGGCCGTTTCCGATAGAGTTGACGCAGTTTACAAACTTAAGAGGATACTTATTGAAAATAGCTGCCGCTTGGTCAAAGTGAACAATATCAAAATATGGTGGCAATTTAATTCCTAAAGGTTTGGTAAAATAGGCAAATACCTCTGCCAAAATCCGGTCTGTTGTCTCAAAATCATAGGCAATCTGAGGTTTACCTGGAACATTTGGACAGGAGAGATTTAGCTCAGTCAGACCACGAAACTCACTCTCTTGGACTTTTTTCAAGATAGTATGGGTTTCCTCTGGAGACATGCCGACTAGAGATAAGAAGAAAGTCCGGTTCGGCTCTTTTTCCTGCAGATCCAAAAGATAGTCCAAATAATAATCTAAGCCATTATTCGGTAATCCCATAGAGTTGATAGAACCAAGGGGAATATCTTGATAGCGTGGTTCAGGATTTCCCTGACGAAAGTCCAAGGTCGCAGTCTTGGTCACAAAAGTTCCTGCCGCTGAGTTTTTAACCCCTTCTAACTCCTCTATCGTCATACAAGCCACACCTGCTGCATTCATCAAGCAATTGTCAAACTCAAAACCAGCAATTTGTGTTTTCGTTGATACCATGATTCTGATCCTCCAGATTCCTTTTATTGCTAATATTATACCATATTTTCAGCTTTTCTCTTCAAGAAAGTCATTTATAAGAAAAACGTTCGTTTTTTATCCACTTTCTAAAATTTCCAATTTCAAACAACCCAAAAAATCAAATTGAAAGAATTTTTAGAAAATTTTTGTTTTTCTCTTTACAGTTAAAAAAATTTCTGCTATAATGACACACATAATTAAATTAGAATTTAAGGAGAACGATATGACATCTGCTAAAGAATATATCCAAAGCGTGTTTGAAACTGTGAAAGCTCGTAACGGGCACGAGGCTGAATTCCTCCAAGCTGTTGAAGAATTTTTCAACACTTTGGAACCTGTATTTGAAAAACACCCTGAGTATATCGAAGAAAATATATTGGCACGTATTACTGAGCCAGAACGCGTGATTTCTTTCCGTGTTCCTTGGGTTGACCGTGATGGAAAAGTTCAAGTAAACCGTGGCTACCGTGTTCAATTCAACTCAGCTGTTGGACCATACAAAGGCGGACTTCGTTTCCACCCAACTGTAAACCAAGGGATTTTAAAATTCCTCGGATTTGAACAAATCTTTAAAAACGTTTTGACTGGACTTCCAATCGGTGGAGGTAAAGGGGGATCAGACTTCGATCCTAAAGGTAAAACAGATGCTGAAGTAATGCGCTTCTGCCAAAGCTTCATGACTGAATTACAAAAACACATCGGACCATCACTTGATGTACCTGCTGGTGATATCGGTGTTGGTGGACGTGAGATTGGTTACCTTTACGGTCAATACAAACGCCTTAACCAATTTGATGCTGGTGTCTTGACTGGTAAACCTCTTGGATTTGGTGGTAGCTTGATTCGTCCAGAAGCAACTGGTTACGGTTTGGTTTACTATACTGAAGAAATGCTCAAAGCTAACGGTAACAGCTTTGCTGGTAAGAAAGTGGTTATTTCAGGTTCTGGTAACGTTGCTCAATACGCTCTTCAAAAAGCAACTGAACTTGGTGCTACTGTAATCTCTGTATCTGACTCAAACGGCTATGTTATCGATGAAAATGGTATCGACTTCGATCTTTTGGTTGATGTTAAAGAAAAACGTCGCGCTCGTTTGACTGAGTATGCAGCTGAGAAAGCAACTGCTACTTATCATGAAGGTTCTGTATGGACTTACGCTGGAAACTACGATATCGCTCTTCCATGTGCTACTCAAAACGAAATCAACGGTGAAGCTGCTAAACGCTTGGTTGGTCAAGGAGTTATCTGTGTATCTGAAGGTGCCAACATGCCAAGCGACCTTGATGCTATCAAAGTTTACAAAGAAAATGGTATCTTCTACGGACCTGCCAAAGCTGCCAACGCTGGTGGTGTAGCCGTTTCAGCCCTTGAAATGAGCCAAAATAGCCTTCGCCTCTCATGGACTCGTGAAGAAGTTGATGGACGTCTCAAAGACATCATGACAAACATCTTCAACACAGCTAAAACAACTTCAGAAACATACGGTCTTGATAAAGACTACCTTGCAGGAGCTAACATTGCTGCCTTTGAAAATGTAGCAAATGCTATGATTGCACAAGGTATTGTTTAATACTTGAAAAAAGTTAACAAAAAGCAACAGCTAGACAGTTGTTGCTTTTTGTATTTTAAAGAAAATAAACTTGCTAGGTTTTAGAAACAATATCAAAATAGCTATCAGATAATAGCATTTCTATTATCTTAAAATCAAGAAACTATAAAAGTTTTACTGCAAGTTTCACAGGTCAATTCACTTCCAATGACTCCATCTGTTGGCTTATGACAAGTAGGACAATAAACACGTTTTGCTGATAATTTATAAGATAACTCATCTCGCAATTCTTTTCCTTTAATTTCAATAACATCCTCACCTTGTTCTTCAAACTTAAGAACTGTTATCAAAGCTTTGTCATATTGTTTCATTCGTGGCTGTTTTAAGAATAAAAAAGATGATATAAGCAAAAATAGGAAAAATAAAACAAACAAAATTGTAACTATTAAAAGCCACATAAAGTAGAAATCGTGAAGTAATCCTTCTTTTTTTCCTAATAACCATCTTATTTCTTTATCTATGGACTGATAAAATTTCAAGCCCGAAAGAATACATATGAAAGATACTATAGGATAAACAACCTTGGAAATGATTAAACGATAGCGTCTCATTTATATTTCCTTTCTAGATAACCATGCACCGCAATAATCACATGATTTACCTTGCCCTAGATCAAGCAGATTCTCACCACTACATGATGGACAAATAACGGGATATGTATTTTTGTTAATCTGGTGATTTTCAAATAAAGTGAATAAAGCTTGTATTTGATTTCGTTTCTTAACTTCCTCTTCTCTCTTTGACTTACGATAAGTCATTACCAATATTGAGATCACACTAAACAAATACCACGGAGCTAAAAGAAATAGAAATCGAATAGACCATTCCCTAGATTTTTCATCTTCAAAAAATGATGATAAAATGATTAAAACAAGCATTTGAAGTAAATTCTTCTGTTTTAATTTCTTCAAGGAAAAGGAATCTTTAATTGTTTCTCGAAATAAATATAAAATAATTAAAGCAACTAGTAAAAAGAAAACATTCTGAAATGATAAAAATAAAAAACTGATAACAACGGGAATTCCAATAGATTTTGCCAAAATTATAAAATCAAGATTTTTCAATATAAAGATAGTTAGTCCATCATCTATAGAAAAGATAGCAAGTGATAAAACTACAAAACAGAGTATTACTATATTTGAAATTAACCAATGAAAGCCTTTTTCCCAATTATTCTTAATATACTGTTTCACCTATCTTCTCCTCTAGTTGCTATATATTCTCTATAAAGAGCTTTCCCATTATATATCTCATCCAAAGCTTTGACTTTAATTTTTATATTTTCTAAAACACCAAAGCTATAAAATGCAAAGGAAGACAAAAAGAAACCCGATAAAGAGAAAACAATAGGAGTTAATATTGAGAAAATCGGCTTACCATGTACTAAAAATAGAGTTACGAACAATAAAGAAATAAAAAACGTTGCGCTTGTCAATCCCATAAAAAGTATACTTAATAAACGAAATACTTGGTACATCTACTATATCCTCTTGTCATAGAACTTGTCTAAGTAATCCCTTACTCTTTTAAAAAGATTTCCTAATATCTTTCAGGGAATTGGTGTATTTATTCATACATTTCCATACTTAGAATTACATAATTTGAAAGATCTAAAAACGAAATAAAAGATCTTAGTTTTAGATTTCTAAGAAAAAGGGAAACTCTGGCAATCCCAGATTTCCCAAATAAATTCAAAAGTAAATTTGAAAATACAAAAAATCAAAGATTAAAGATAATACTTAAACTAGATTGATATAAAAATGATTTTTCCAATAATTTGAATTATCTTTCGTGCCCGCAATTAGAACAGAAGTTTGCTCCTTCCAAAAAAGCAGTCCCGCATTGGCTACAAAACTTAGCTAAGCCTGTTTCTCCTTTGAGGTCAGTTTGATGCTGTTTAACATCTTTGTCAAATGAATTCCTATCTTCAATCTGATCCACCAAGTTGCTAAATTTAGCTCCCAAGGAAAGTCCCATAGCTATTTCCACGCCTGCTCCCATTAGATTTCCTGCAGAATCATTATTTTTTGCTGCCTCTTCTAAAAGATCAAATTGTCTCTCTTCTTGATAAGTATACTCTTCAATATCTCTACCAGCCTGCTTGCTTTTGGCTTCCAAAATTTGCTTGTGGAATTTAAAGATTTCTCTATATCCATTGCTATTCTGATTTACCTTTAAAGCCTCAATGTTAAATTCCTCAATACTAATTCCATATTTAGAAAAATGGCTGGATAAAATAGCTGACAAAGCAACAGACATATCAAAACTGTGCATCTCAATATCAAGAATTGGAATCTTATGGTTGTATATTACTTGTGAAATAGCTGAACTAATCAACCCACTAACAGTTTGTCTAAACCGTTTTTGTAAAATAGGAGCTGTTATAATATCGGGGTGACTTGGCATAAATTCTAATATAAAAGCTTCTAAGTCTACAATTCGAGGAATGAAATTTCCATGTATTTTCAATTCTACAGGAATATCACTTTCTGGATCTCGAACCATTATAGGAGAAGAAGTTCCCCATCCAATCGGTTGTAAATCATACATATTCACAAACCACAAAAACAATGAGTCAGACGAAATACCTCCACTTAGAAAGTTTTTTATTCCTGAAACTACTTGAATATCATATCCTTCAATCTTATGTTTACCAGCATCATAAGTAGTTACTGCTCTTCCATTTGAAAACAATACAGCACACTGACCAGGGTTTACAATTACAGTTGCTCCTATCTTGATATTCGTTTTAGGATGTCTCCAAGCAAGTATATTCCTTGTATCTTCACCTTCATAACGAATAACATCAAACAAATTTAATGCCATCTTTTCTCCTCTAAAATGAAAACTATAAATTATAAGATTAATCTTCCATACCTATATTACTATTATATAACCCCTTTGTTGAAAAGGCAACTCATACTTATAAATTATTATCTTTGGAGCAATCCCCTATATGAGTTGTTGATGTCCTGGAGAAACTTTATAAATAGTTTGACCCTTTTTTGCCCCTTTTTAAACCAAAATAAAAACCGCTACTCCTAAGAATAGCGGTTTAATCATGTTTTTAAGCTACTAATGTAGTTACTCTATTATTTAAGAGTAACTGAAGCTCCAGCTTCTTCCAATTTAGCTTTGATTTCTTCAGCTTCTGCAGTTGCAACACCTTCTTTAACAAGTGCTGGTGCACCATCAACAAGTTCTTTAGCTTCTTTAAGACCAAGACCTGTGATTTCACGTACAACTTTGATAACGCCAACTTTTTTGTCGCCTGCAGATGTCAATTCAACGTCGAATGAATCTTTAGCAGCACCAGCGTCAGCAGCACCAGCTGCAGCAACAGCTACAGGAGCAGCTGCAGTTACACCAAATTCTTCTTCGATAGCTTTTACAAGGTCGTTCAATTCAAGGATTGAAGCTTCTTTAATTTCAGCAATAATGTTTTCAATGTTCAATGCCATTGTTATTTCCTCCAAATATGTTTTAAATTTATAATAGATTTTCGTAGCTACGCTACGCTGCGTAGCTTAAGATTAAGCTGCGTCTTCTTTGTTGTCTGCAACCGCTTTGACTGCAAGAGCAACGTTGCGCACTGGCGCTTGAAGTACAGAAAGGAGCATAGAAAGAAGTCCTTCGCGGTTTGGAAGAGTTGCAAGTGCAAGAATCTCTTCTTTAGATGCGACAGCGCCTTCGATTGCACCACCTTTAATTTCAAGTGCTTCAGCGTCTTTAGCAAAATCGTTCAAGATTTTCGCTGGTGCGATAACATCTTCGTTAGAAAATGCTACTGCAGATGGTCCAACAAATACTGATGCAAGATCTTCAAGACCAGCTTTTTCAGCTGCACGACGCAAGATTGAGTTTTTAATAACTTTATACTCAACTTCGCTTCCACGAAGCTCACGACGAAGAACTGTATCTTGCTCAACTGTCAAACCACGAGCGTCTACAACGACGATAGATGCAGCAGCTTTCATTTTTTCAGCTACTACGTCAACTAGTTCCGCTTTTTTAGCAATAATTGCTTCACTCATTAGTGTGTTCACCTCCGTTATTATTTTGCTTGGGGAATTTTTCCAAAAGAAAAACGCGCCCAAACCTAGACACGAAAGTACAATACGCTTCTTTTTACATGATACGTTTTGTCCTCGGTAGGATACTTATGAGTCGAGCTCCCCTACTGTCTTAGGCAGTTTTTTCAAACCGTATATAAGTATAGCATAGTCAAAAAAAGAATGCAAGATTTTTGCAAACTTTTTTTAAATTTTTTTGATTTTTCTTTTAAAGTTCTACTGTCAAGACTTGACCTTGCTTCACAACCTGTTCTCCGGCGATATAAACATCATCTACATCACTGGATTTAACAGCATAAACCAGGTGAGAAAGCATATTTTCTTGGGGTTGGAGATGAATTTTTCCTTGTGGTTGAATAACGAGAAAATCTGCCTGTTTACCTACTTCCAGACTTCCTATCTGATTTTCCATTCCTAGGACCTTAGCACCTTCGATTGTCAGAGCCTTGAGAGCTGTTTCGATAGGGAATTGGCTAGCATCTCCACTCTTCATTTTCTGAAGGAGAGCTGCAGTCCGTCCTTCCTCAAACATATCAAGGTTGTTGTTGGAGGCAACCGAATCCGTCGCAATTCCAACCGCTACTCCTGCTTTTTGCAGTTGAATGATAGGAGCAATCCCTGATGCCAATTTGAGATTACTGATAGGATTGTGGGCAATAGACACTTGAGAAGTTGCCAAGCGTTCAATTTCTCTCTCGTTTAATTCGACCCCGTGAGCAAAGACAGACGGATGATCTAAGTAACCAAGTTCTTCTAGAAAAGCAAGAGGACGTTTGCCGTATCGTTTCAGGATAATTCCTGACTCCTCCTTGGTCTCCGCCACATGGATATGGAGAGGAATATTTAGCTCTTTTGCCATGTCTAAACTCGCTTGTAGCAAGTCTTGATTACAGCTGTAAGGAGAATGAGGGGCTACCATAACCTTAAAATTTGGATTTTTATATCCAATAATTTCCTCAATAATTGCTCGAGTTTTACTTATCGTCTCAGCAGTTGTTTCTGCCTCTGAAGAAAAGAGAGTCGGCGAGAAATAACAACGCATCTTGGAATCTTTCACTGTCTGATAAATCCGCTCAATATCCACACCATTGGGATTATACATATCGTTAAAGGTTGTTGTACCTGACTGGAGCATCTCTGTCAGAGCTTCTTTAACTGCCTTGGTAGTCATGTCGGGTGTAAACTCAGCCTCTGCTGGCCAGATATAGTCATTGAGCCATTCATGGAGATTACTGTCATCTCGGATTCCTCTCAATCCTGTCATAGCAGAATGGGTATGGCAATTGACCAAACCAGGCATAATCCAGGCTCCCTGATAGTCTATAATCTGCTCAGCTTGCTCTAAAATCTCTGACTTCTCTTGACCGACATAGACGATTTGAGAATCC
Organism: Streptococcus symci; assembly: GCF_006385165.1. GTDB lineage: Bacteria > Bacillota > Bacilli > Lactobacillales > Streptococcaceae > Streptococcus > Streptococcus symci. Next base: position 151,674 of record NZ_VFJA01000002.1, read on the forward strand.
TTAACAGCTAAGATTCCATCAAGATAGACATGGAAATCTTGGTCACAAGTCACAATATTTACATGCTGACAGACTTTCATACTAGGCTCCTTTTCTAAAAGACAATTTACAGTGAACAATTTTTCTAGCTATTGTAACAAAAAAGTCACCCGAAGGCAACTTTTTTTGTCCATAAGATTTCAAAGTAGAAAGGATTAGTCAGAGCTAAAAGCTGCAGCTTGCTGCATTTGGTAATACTTGCCCTTTCGAGCCATAAGTTCCTGATGGTTACCGTATTCCACGATGTCACCATCCACTAAGACAAGGATCAAATCCGCATCCTGAATGGTTGACAAGCGGTGGGCGATGATAAAGCTTGTGCGCCCCTTCATGAGTTTGGCAAAGGCATCCTGTACTAGCACCTCTGTCCGTGTATCAATGGAAGAAGTCGCCTCGTCTAAGATAAGAATCTTGGGAATAGCTAGAAAGACTCGAGCTATGGTCAAGAGTTGAGCCTGACCAACAGATAGAGATTCTCCTGCATTTTCCAACTTAGTATCATAACCCTGTGGCAACTGTTGGATGAAAAAGTCTGCATTGGCTGCTTTGGCAGCAGCAATCACCTGCTCCCGACTGGCTTCAGGATTTCCAAAGGCAATATTATCATGAATGGTCCCTTGCTTGAGCCAAGTTTCCTGTAGCACCATGCCAAATTGTTGTCTCAATGATGCTCGACTATAGTCATAAATGGATTTTCCATCCAACAATATATCTCCTGAGTTAATGGGATAAAAACGCATGAGGAGATTGATAAGGGTTGATTTTCCAGCACCCGTCGGACCGACGATGGCCACCTTGCTACCAGCTGGAATATCAATAGATAAATCCTTAATCAAAATCTTTTCAGGATGGTAGCCAAAAGAGACATGTTTAAAGGAAATAGCTCCCTTAACTTGGTCACTGATCAAGACCTCCTTGCCACTTTCAGCCACCTCAGGACTCTCTAAGACTCTATAAACACGCTCTGCGCAAGCGAGAGCACTTTGCAATTCGGCTAGAACTGAAGAAATATCGTTAAAGGGCTTGGTGTACTGTTGAACATAGTTCAAAAAAGTCACTAAATGCCCAATGGTCAAGGTGGACCCCATCATGATACGATAAGCTCCTACTCCAGCTAAAAGCGCATAAATGAGTGCATTGACAAAGCGAGTCGAAGGATTGACCGTTGAAGAATAAAAGATGGCTGACTGAGAATAGCCTGCGTAGTTGGCATTAGCCTCACGCAGTCTTTTGATAAACTCTGCCTGAGCATTAAAGGACTGGATGATGGTCTGCTGGCTCAACGATTCTTCAATTAATTGTGTCTGAATCCCCCTTGTTTCTGTTTGCTTTTGGAAGAGATGATAGGAGCGTTTGGCAATAAAGCGTGAGATTACCATAGACAATGGCGTCAACAGCAAGACCAAGAGAGTCATGAGGAGATGAATTTGGAGCATGGCTAGAATACTAACCAAAATCATCAAGACGCCAATGAAAAATTGGTTAAAAATCATGGTCAAGCCAACTGCCAACTGTTCGATGTCCGTGGTTACACGACTAACCATTTCTCCACTTCCTTGTCGATCCACAAAGGCAATCGGTAACCAATGGAGCTTGTTGATTATTCTCTCTCGTAAATCTCTGGTATAAGAGAAGATTAGGCGATTATATAGGAGAGGATTGGCCCACTGTACAAGGGTATTTCCTATGACTACCAAGACCATTTGAATAAAAATATGCCAAAAAACTGGTGAAGAACCATCCACAAGGACCTGGTCAATGACCTTCCCAATCAATATTGGTAGGTAGATTGATAAGCCAACCTGGGCAATAGTTCCTAGAAAAGCTAGGAAAAGGAGGAAAGGATGACTTGCAAAATCTTTAGCCAAGCATTTGAGTGTCTGGTTTGCAGTTTGTCGTCTCATGCTAGTCCTCCTTACCATGTTGAGATGCATTGATTTCGCGATAAACTTGACTAAATTTCATCAAGTCCTCGTGCTTGCCGATAGCTAGGAGCTCTCCTTTTTCTAAGAGTAGAATCTGGGCAGCCATCTGTAAAGTCGAGGTTCGTTGAGAAATCAAAATTAAGCTCGTATTTGGCAAATTTTCTCGGATAGCTTTCAAGAGCTTGGACTCAGTGATAGTGTCCAGTGCTGAGGTAGCATCATCTAAGATAAGAAACGGAGCCTGGCGCAAGACTGCTCGTGCGATAGACAGCCTTTGTTTTTGTCCACCTGAGAAATTTCGTCCTCCTGTCTCAACTAGGGCATCCAAAAGTCCTTCCTTTTCACTGACAAAATCCTTGGCTTGTGCAATTTCCAAGGCCTGCCAAAGTTCTTGGTCCGTTACTTCGTGATTGAAACCTAGAGTCAAGTTGGAACGAATAGTTCCCTTAAAAAGTTCGACTTTTTGGGATACATAAGCAATCCAGGACCGCCACTGCTCCAAATTAAGAGGACTACGTCCATCACGATAAAGGTCAATGCTTCCCTTGTCTGCTGGATAAAGTCCAAGGATGAGTTGCACCAAACTTGATTTACCAGAACCCGTTCCCCCAATGATACCAAGGATTTGCCCTTGCTTCATATCAAAGGAAATATCTCTCAGAGAAGGCTGGGCCGCATCAGGATAGGTAAAGGTCAATTCTTGGACTTGTAAAACCTGATCACTGGTAGCTTGCTTTTGTTCTAATTTTGAATGAATATCTTCTGGAGCCTCAGCAAAAACTTCCTCGATTCGTTTGGCAGAGATATAGGACTGGTTGAGAGAATTGATCAGCATGGCTAGCTTGACCAATTCCACCAAGATCTGTAGGAGATAATTAATAAGGGCAATGAGAGCACCTTGACTTAGCAATCCTTCTTGAATAGAAACATATCCCTGCCAGATAATAGCAAGAAGAGTTCCATTGACAATCAGATAGGTCAAAGGTGTTAATAAACTAGACCAGAAACCTGTTTTTTCTTGTAATCTAGCATAGACTTGGTTAAGAGTTTGAAAAATCTGTAACTCTCGTTTTTCTTGTCCAAAAGCACGAATAACCCGCATTCCTTGTAATTGCTGACGTGTTTCCTGAACTAGTTGGTCCGTTTTCTTTCTAAGACTGCTGTAGAGAGGATTAACCAGTTTAGAAAGCCCTACAATAACAATGGTCAAAATGACAACCATGACCAAGAACCAAAAAGTCAGCTCAGCTGAGATGCGATAAGCCATAAAAATGGCACCAAAAACGATAATGGGTGCTCGCAAAAAGAGACGCAGGAATTGATTGATTCCAGTCTGAATCTGGTAGGTATCCGAAGTCAAGCGAGTGACCAAGCTAGAAGTTGTCAGACGATCTCTACTGTCCTTAGGTAAAGATAGAATATGTCGATAAAGATCGTTTGTCAATTCTTTGGCAAATCCAACCGCAGCCTTAGCTGAGTAGAACTGGGCTATTAAGGCCACTACAACACCAATTACTGCAAAGATAAGGAGCAAACCAATCTGCATCCAGAGATGACCTTGATTTTTCTGGGGCAAGGATTGGTCAACAATCCCAGCAATCACCATGGGAACCAAGAGCTCAAACACAGCTTCTAGTAACTTGAACAAGGGGGCTAAAATTGATTCCTTGATGTAGGATTTAAAGTAAGATAATAGGTGTTTCATAAATCCCTTCTATTCGTATTCTGGAAATGAAGAAAGTGGGAAGCACCCACCCTCTCTGTTTTATTTGTTTAAGTAAGGCAGTAGATAGCCATATCCTTCCTCTTCCATCTCATCCTTGGATACAAAACGCAAGGATGCAGAATTAATACAGTAACGAAGTCCACCTAACTCCCGAGGGCCATCTGTGAAAACATGACCCAAGTGAGCATTCCCCGACCGAGAACGAACCTCAATTCGCTCCATTCCATGGCTGAGATCCTTGTAATAATGAATCAATTCCTTAGAAATCGGACGGCTAAAACTTGGCCAACCACAACCTGAGGCAAACTTATCCTTGGCAAAAAAGAGTGGCTCACCTGTCGTAATATCTACATAAATCCCTTCTTCAAAGGTTTGGTCATAAGCATTGGTAAATGGAGCCTCTGTAGCAGCTTCTTGGGTAACACGATAGGATTCTTCAGATAAACTGCCCTTTAACACCTCTTGACTAGGCTTTTCATAGTTAGATGCGTCAATCAATGGCTTCTCAGCATCCGCCACATCGATATGACAGTAACCTGAAGGATTCTTCTTAAGATAGTCTTGGTGGTAATCTTCAGCTAGAATGTAATGACGTAGTTTCTCCACTTCCACTGCAAGCTTTCGCCCAAGCATGCGCTCCTGCTCCTGCACCACTGTGTAGATAGCTGGCAAATCAGCTTCATCTTGGTAATAAATCCCAGTTCGATATTGGCGACCACGGTCATTCCCTTGTTGATTGATGGATAAAGGGTCAATGACACGGAAATAATAAAGTAAAATCTCTCTGAGTGATACTATCTTCTCATCGTAAATCACTTGAACTGTTTCTGCATGGTCTGTTTCCTTGAGCAACTGGTAATTGGTCGTTTCGACTTGACCATTAGCGTAGCCGACACTGGTAGCTAGCACTCCAGAAATGCGGGAAAAATATTCCTCTAGGCCCCAAAAACAACCTCCTGCTAGATAAATTTCTGCCATCTTTATTTCTCCTTTATCAAGTTTTTAACTAATACTCTTCGAAAATCTCTTCAAACCACATCAGCGTCTCCTTAACGTATATATAGGTAACTGACTTTGTCAGTTTTATCCACAACCTCAAAACACTGTTTTGAGCAGCCTGCGGCTAGCTTCCTAGTTTGCTCTTTGATTTTCATTGAGTATGAATATAGTTTTTCTTTCTACTCGAATTCTTTTCAAAAAAAGGATAGGAAGCCCTCTGGTCGAGAGTTTCCCCATCCTATCATCTATTCTTTATTTTGCTTCGACACGGACACCTTGGGTATCAACTTTCAAGTCATGAAGTTTTCCTTTGAAAGGTTGCTTTTCCAATTCTGCCTTAATCGTTGGTATCTTGTCATGAGAAGCCAAAACCATAACTGTCGGTCCAGCACCAGATAGATAGGTTGCATAGGCACCATTTTCTTTGGCCACTTGCTTAATCGTCGCAAATTCTCTCACCAAGTCCTGACGATAGCGCTCGTGGAAGAGGTCTCCCTCGATTGCTTGCCCAGCGGTCACCATGTCTCCTGCCAACAAGGCCGCAACCGCCACATTAGCGATCGAACTAGCAGCAACAGCTTCCTTATAGGACAATTTCTTAGGCAAGACACCACGGCTGTCTCGAGTACGCAATTCATAGTTTGGAATGTAGGCTAGGAAATCACACTCTGGGAAGTCTGCTACAATAGCTGAAACTTGCCCTTCAACGGAACTTGCAATAACGAGATTACCATAGATGGCGGGTGCCACATTGTCAGGATGTCCCTCAATCTTAGTTGCTAACTGCAGTTTTTCGTGATCAGTTAAATTAAGATTTGCAAGTTGGTTAGCTAATTCAATCCCAGCTACAATAACCGAGCTGGAAGAACCCAAACCACGCGCCAAGGGAACATCACTGGTCATTTTCAAGCGTCTTGGTTGCAAGTCTGGTACAATTTGTAAAGCAATTTTTAGTAAGAGATTACGCTCGTCATGAGGAATCCATTTGCCAATCTGGTGTTCAATCAACCACTCTTCTCGTTCTTCGCAGACCTCAATTTGAAGATACTTGGTTACAGCTACACCGACCGAGTCAAAACCTGGCCCGATATTGGCACTGGTTGCAGGTACAATAATCTTCATCTTATTCTCCTAGCACCTTGAAGGTATTCAAGAGGTCGAATTCTGAAACCTTCTTCAATTCAGCTGAGACATTTTCAAGCTGGGCTTTATTAATCTTGTGTGTGATGATCACGACACGCGCCTTGTCACCTTCTTTTCCATCTTGAAGGATTTGCTTGAAGGAAATATCTTGGGCATTAAAGATTTCAGCCAACTTCAAGACCTGACCTTTTGAGTCTGGAGCCAAGATTGAGAAGTAGTAGTTTGCTTTGACATCTTCAGGATTTGCCAAGACCAAGTCACGGCTGTATTCGTTGAAGTCTTTGCCAATGGTACCATCATTCAGGCGACGAACGATACGGACAATATCTGCTACAACACTTGTTGCAGTTGGTTTTTGACCAGCACCTGGTCCGTAGTACATAGACTCGCCGATACCGATAGATTCTACAAAAACAGCGTTCATTACGCCATTCACACTGGCAAGTGGATGTGCTATAGGTAGGAAGGTTGGAGTTACTTCTGCAGCAATTCCTGAAGGAGTTTCCTCGATAGAACCAACTAATTTCACTACATAGCCAAGGTCTTGGGCTACAGCTACATCTTCTGGTGTAATGTTGCGGATTCCCTTGTGGGCTACATCGTCAAAGGCAACCTTCATCCCAAAGGCAAATTGGCTCAAAATCACCATCTTGTAAGCTGCATCGATCCCATCTACGTCGTTTGTCGGGTCGCTTTCTGCAAATCCTAGACGTTGCGCTTCCGCAAGAGCATCATCATAAGACCAGCCTTCTTCCACCATCTTGGTCATCATGAAGTTAGAAGTTCCGTTGACTACTCCAAGCACGCGCGTGATTTTATCAGAAGCCAAGGAATTTGCTAAAGTACGAAGAATTGGAATCCCACCAGCTACTGCTGCTTCGTAGTAAAGTGCTACATTATGCTCTTTAGCGATTTCTAACAATTCTGCACCATGGACAGCCAAAAGGTCCTTGTTAGCAGTCACAACGTGTTTTCCAGCCTCCAAGGCACGAGTGATAAAGGTTTTAGCTGGTTCGATACGCCCCATCAATTCCACTACGATCGTAATGTCTTGATCTGACAAAATATCATCCACATTGGTTACAAAGTTAAAGTCATTCCCTGCTGCAAGCAAGCGATTCTTTTCATCTTCATCCTTGACCAACACCTTAGCAACTTCAATCTCTGAATGTGCTGATTGATTGATTTTTTCTCCATTTTCCTTTAGGAGGAAAGGCACACCACTTGCAACGGTACCAAATCCTAGTAAAGCAATTTTAACTGTCATATTTGTCTCCTCGAAATTTTCTAATATAGCCATTATAACAGAATTTTGTGAAAATTCCTATTATAGTAAATCACTATTTCAGTCTAGAAAAGAAAAAACGAATCAGACGATTCGCTCTCCTTAAAATCTGAAAATAACTTTCCAGAAATGATTATCCAATCTTTTGCAGATTAAGTACTGCATCGTGATTCATCAAGACTTGACCATACTCCTGCAAGACTGAGCGACTGATGTCACTATCGTCCGCAAACTCGCGCATACGAGCCAAAAGCCAAGCTGGATATGGACTTGGATGATTTTCAATATCCACTAAAATGGTCAAATAATAGCGCTCATTCATCTTGTAGAGTTCAGAAGTTTCCATCTCAAAAGTCACTGTCTTAGCAAAAGCCACCAAGTCAGCCAATTTTGTAAAAGAAAGGATGTAGTAGATATAAGGCTCTTTCTTGCCTTCAACTTCTTGTTCAGCCTGCTCCTGCTCTTCTTCCTTGGCTTCGACTTGCTCTAGAGATTGAATGGCTTCGATATCATCCTTAGTTTTGTCTGCGATGCTTTTTTCCAAGGTTTTGATAAATTCATCTGGCGACATTTGAGCCAATTCTTCCATATCTGGTAAATCCGATAAGTCTTCAAAATCTAGATTTTGGTCAATCTTTGATTTGGTTACAAAGAGATCAACCTTATCAGGTTTTGGAGTCACACGGAAACTCAACATACCTGTATCCAAAAAGCTCTCAGGCATCTCTAACTCATCCAAGATGGCATAAAAGAACTCTTCTGTTTTTTCTTGAGGAACGAGAAAGTCAGCAATCTCCATGCCTCGATCCATCAAATCCTCTAAAGACATCGTGATTTTCAAAGTTGTATCACTAATTTGTTTCATTTTCATTGCCAGTAACCTCATACTTTCAGTTCTATCTATTATACTAGATTTTTACGATTTTATCAAAAGAATGAAGCGAGAATGTGATATAATACTAGAGACCATTTTACAATACAAGAAAGAAAGTACAATGAAAAATATAAAAGTTAATGCACTGGCTAGCTTACTAGTCAATGTTCTCAATATCGTTTTTCCGCTGATAACCAATCCTTATCTGACTCGGATTCTTAGCAAATCCAATTACGGTTATTTCAATACCGCAAATACCTGGGCTAGCTTTGTCATTCCTTTAGCCGCATTTGGAATCTATAACTACGGAATTCGAGCTATCAGTAAGGTCAAGGATGATAAAAATAAAATCAACTATGTTTTCTCTAAGTTATTCTATATCTCCATTATTACATCTGTTCTAACAACAAGTATCTATTTCCTATTTATTTATCTGGATAATAGTATTGAAAATTTGAAAGAACTCTACTATATACTTGGTGTCCAGGCTCTCTTCCAATTCCTTTATATCGAGTGGATGAACGAGGCTTATGAAAACTATGCCTTCATCCTTTACAAGACATTGATTATTCGGATTGCCATGCTGGTTGCTATCTTTACCTTTGTTAAAACTGCAGATGATATCGTTCCTTATGCCATCGTCATGAGTGCGACAACTATCCTCAACTACCTGCTCAGTTTTCTTTGGATCAAGAGAGAAGTTTCCTTTGTCAAAATTGGTCTCATGGAATTAATCAAAGCATCTAAGCCACTCTTGACCATGTTGCTTCTAGCTAATGCCAATATGCTCTACACCTTACTTGATAGAATGTTTATCACCAAAGGGCCTGATGAAAACTACATTTCTTATTATACCATTGCTTCTAGCATCGTCATGTTGATTGCCAGTGTCCTGAGTGGAGCTATCAACGTCAGTATTCCACGTCTCGGCTACTATCTCGGTAAGAAAGACTACGAATCTTATAAAAATCTTCTAAACCAAGGAGCCGCCCTCTTTTATTTTCTTATCATTCCAACCAGTATTGGGATGATGGTATTAGGAAACTACGCTGCAGTCATCTACTCTTCTGAAAAATACCTTGAAGCTGGTATTGTGACTAGTGTCTTCGCCTTTCGAACTATCATTTGGGCTATTGAGTTGATTCTCGGTAAACAAATTATCTTCATCAACGACCACGAAAATCGTTTAACAGCCTTTTACTTTATTGGTGGCGGAGCTAATATCCTACTCAACAGTCTCTTGTATTTCAATAATATTTTTGCACCAGAGTACTACATTGCTACTACTATTATTGCAGAAACTGTAGTTGTTCTACTGGAAATTTACTTTATCAAGAAGCATCATCTGCTTGACTTAAAAGAAATATTTACTACTTTAACACGCTATACTATTGTATCGCTCGGATTCATTCCAATTTATTTCACTTTTAAATTTCTTTTCCAAATCAACTCTTATACAGTCAACCTCAATATGATACTCATGGTACTCTTGACTGTTGCGACTTGCGGTATCTATTATCTCTTGACGCTATTTCTTACCAAAGATAAAACACTCCACTATGCACTCAATCTTGCACTTGCTAAGATTAAAAGAAATTAAAAGAATCCCCTGCTAATAGACTATTCTACTAGCAGGGGATTTTCTCATTATTCCTTTTCTTTCTTGTCGGAACTACTTGACTCTATAATTGAGTCCTCTTTTTGTTTTTCTGAATTAGAAGAGTTAATTTCTTTATGATTTTCTTGCTTTTCTGCCTTATTAATCTTGTCTGATTTATCAGTTAGAGTAGATGTTTCCTGTTTGTTTGTAGAATGATTTTGCTGCTTATCAACAGTAACTACTTGTCTCCATACACCTTCTTCATTAACTTTATAACCATCAGGTGTGGTAGAATTTTTCAATAAGGAACCATCTGCTTGGAAATAGTACCAATGACCATCAACCTGTTTCCAGCCAGTTTGCATCGCTCCTGTTGAATCAAAGTAATATTGATCACCATTGACTTTTTGAAGGCCAACCAACATAATACCATCTTCAGGATTTAGATAATACCAGACGCCTTTGTCTTTTATCCAACCAGTTTTCATGGCTCCATTTGATTCAAAGTAACGGTAATGATTATCAAACCATTTCCAGCCAGTCTGCATGGCACCAGATGCACTAAAGTAATATTGCTTGCCATCTACTTGATTGAGTCCAACCAACATAGCGCCTTCCTTAGATTCAAGATAATACCACATATCATGATCTTTTAGCCAACCAGTTTGGAGTGCACCAGATGAGGCGTAATAATGCCAGACATCATTTGACCACTGCCAGCCAACTTGCATGTTACCTGAGGATTTAAAGAAATAGGTTTTTCCATCAATCGCTTTAGATCCTACGGCCATGATACCTGTTTCTGGATCCAAATAATACCATGATTCTTTATCTTTCAACCAACCAGTTTTCATAGCACCTGAGTTCGTATAGAAGTACCAGCTATTGTCTTGCCACTTCCAGCCAGTCTGCATGGCACCACTAGCATTCAAATAGTAACGAATACCCTTTATATCTTGTCTGCCAGTTAACATGATGCCATCTTTATCCAGATAATACCATGTTTCCTGATCCTTGACCCAGCCAGTTTTCATAGCTCCAGAACTTGCAAAATAGTTCCAGTGACCATCAACAAAGGCCCAGCCAGTTTGCATGACACCTTCTTGATTAAAGTAGTATGTGCTTCCATTGATATTCTTTTTACCGACAGTCTTTAGACCATCCTCATCATAGAAATACCAAGCTGAATCAATCTTTTGCCAAGTTGAAGGCTTACCTGAAATTTGTAGTACGCCACTTTCGCTAAAGAACATCTTCTTACCATTAAAAACTTGGTGTCCTGTCAGCATCTTACCATCTGCCGCAAAAAGGTATTTTTTCCCTCCAATTTCAGAGAGCTCGCTAAATCGTCTAGCACCATTCGACTGGATATAATACCAAGAGTTATCTAGCTTGAACCATCCACCAGTTTGCATTTTACCATTTTTGTTCAGATAGTAATCATTCCCCTTGGCATTTTCTCCCCAGTCGTCATTAAGGTGAAGCCAGCGGCCTGCTTGCATTTGTCCTTTTCCATTAAAGAAGTAAGTGGCTCCGCCAATCTCTTTCCAGCCGATAGCCATTTCCCCGTCAGACAAACGATATTTCCAATAGCCATCTTCTTGATACCATTTTTCGTCAACTACTGGGATATCAGGGAAGGTATTTGAAACATTAGCAAATCCTTTATCGCTAATATCAAAAACAGTAGCGTCTTGAGTTTGGCTAGCAGCACGAAGAACCTGAATATTTTTCTTCTGAAGGTATTCTCTAGTTGAAGCAACATTAATATCTCCACCAGTTGTCTGAATAATCATTTTTGGTGATAAGTTTTCAAGGAAATTAATCGTATTTGAAATTGTCGCATCATAATGGTGGTTCCATTTCATCATATCAACCTTGCCGATAACTGGACCTAACTTATCTTCTGCTCCTTCGGCATTATCCAAATCTCCACCAAGATAGATTCTCTTTCCTGCCACAGTCACTACTGAAACAATGGAGTTGGAGTTATCATCTCGAACTTTTTTCAGATTCCCATCAGCATCATATTCATTCTTATAGTTGTAGAGCTGGATATCCATATCACCTAATTTTATATGGCTATCCTCATCTGAAATATTCTGGATAAGCGCAACTCCTCGTTTTTGAGCTGCTCTCAAAGCATTATCATAATTGAAAAGATTATCCCATAGACCCCACTTTGCTGTGATTCGATCATCTGAATATTTTTTCAAATAAAACTTACCAACCTGATAACGATTGAGTATTTCGTCTGCTCCACCAATATGATCACTATGAACATGAGTTCCTATGATAAAATCTAATTTTTTAACACCTATTTCATCTAGGTGGCGAATCAATCTATCCTCTAATACTTGATAATTTCTCATAGAAATTCCCCAACGACTTGGATAGCGTGGGTCACTCCCATCAGGAAAATCATAGTCTTCTCCCATATCAATCAAAGCATAGTGACCATTGCTTTCCAGAAGGATGGCGTCACTCCCAGATTTTGCTTTAGTATTTATGAAATGGATACGATTGCCCGAACCTGCAGAGATAGTATTTGCATCTACTCCTTGCGATAACTGAATCAGCGCTAGAAAGAATACAAGAAAACTATACCCAACTAATTTTATTAACTGTTTATTTTTCATCTTGAAAACCCCTTTATTTTAAAAGATAAGAAACTTATACTAATCAATCCAATAATTTTTATCTCCTCCTGGCACTTGTTGCTCAATGGGTGGCGGACTCATATAGTTTTCTCCAAATTCGTAGACAAGTAATTCATGGTATTTTCTAGGAACCTTGACCACAATGTTTTCATACGGCATATCAATCAAATCATAGAGCCATTCTTTTTTTATACCATCTGGATAATAGGAATCATAGATAGTACAAGTGAGATCTGTTGCTTGATCCACACTATACTTCAAAGCAAGACTCTCTAATTTTTGGTTCCATATCTGTGGGGAAGTTAAACGAAAAATAGCTGACCCCATATAACGAGGGAGATTTTTAAGTCCACCATTCTCAGACTTAATCCCTTTAAAATTCAAAGAAGAAAGACGAATGAAATATTTGTAGAGCTTCATTTTCTTCTGGTCACTTTCTTGCGTTACGACACCATCATATGGAAAGATGTCAACGCAGGTTCCCAATACGACCGTTTTATCTATAAGATTAGCATCTCGACGTGTCCTCACATCATAGACTCGCATATAACTGTAAGGATACCCCTTTGTTTCTCTGAATGAAATTAATTTGTAGTAGGGATGATTTTCATTTTTTAAAACCTTATACAGTTTTTCAAACTCATCACGCGCTAAGGAAATATCTGTATCATCATCCCAAGGTATAAATCCTTTATGGCGTACAGCTCCTAGTAATGTTCCAAAATCAATAAAATATTTGATATGATGTTGTTCACAAAGATCATGAAGATACTTCAAAATATCTAATTCTACTTGTTTGATTTCTTCAAGAGTTAAAGTTCTTTCAGACATAGGTTTTATTCTCCTAATTTTGACTATATTTTTAAACGTTTCTTAATCCCAATCCAGTTATTTAGACTTTTTAACAATCTTCCACAATTTAAAATCATGATGAGATACTCTTTGTTCAACTGGCGGCAATTGCATATAATCTCCGTAGTCTGAGGTCAAAATTTCATGATATTTTTTCGGAATAGTAAATTTCTTACCTTCAAATGTTCCAGTAGTAACTTGTTCTAGCCATTCGCGTCTCCACACTGGTTTGTTCATATCCTTGTAGATAAGATAATCCACTTCCTCATAATCTGACACTTTACGTGATTTAGCAAGTTCTTCAATTTGTGCAACGTATTTATTTGTATTTGTGAAATAAAAAATAATAACTGAAATATAGCGTATCAGTGAATTCAGAACACTTTTCGTATTGGTGATACCTTTAAATGTATAGCAACTCAATTGACGTTTCTTTATCAGCTTTGTCATCTTGTTCTTGAAATTGGCATCATTCTCGTAGCCATCTACAGGGAAAATATCTACATAAATCCCCATATTTGAATCAATACGAACATCTTCTTCTAGCAAGTAGGTATGGTTATCCTGCACTTTCATGAAGGGATAGACATAGTTGAGATTATTTTTATAAGACATCACTTCGTAACGTTCATCAGGGTTAGCAATAAGATAGTCTTGCAACTTTTCATAATCTTCTCGTAACATACAGATATCCATGTCATCATCCCAAGGAATAAAACCTTTATGACGAACCGCACCGATAAGACTGCCATAAGCTAGGAAATATTTGACACCAATTTTCTGGCAAGTTTCATGAATGTATTCCATGATTCCTAGTTCCATCTGTTGGATCTCTCTAATATCAGTTACTTCCTGATAACGAATACCTTCATCACGTTTGCAAACAACTAATCCATAACCAATAATCAACCAAAAGATAATATTAATAAAGTTAGTTGAGTACATAATCTGACTTTCAAATAATTGACCGAACAAGATACCAAAGAAAAGAATCATAATCAACTTTTCAGAGTTCTTTTTAGAAACAATCAAATAAGTCAAAAAGCGCTTAATTATATATCCTAGTAGAAGTAGAAAGGATACTAAACCTAAAATTCCAGAACTAACAAATATCGTTACCAAAATGTTATGGAAATTTCCACCAATAAGAGAATTTTGAATCTCAAATTTACTGAAATATTTTGTGTAATAATCTGGAACATTTCTTACACCATAACCAAAAATTGGTTTCTCACTTCCCATTTTTATAGCATTTTTCCAAATATAAGTTCTGCCACTAGGTGTTGTTTCTATTAGATGAAGTTCACCTGTTTTTTTTATAACTGAAGAATCCGTTTCTGCATAAGATTGTCCTTTATTTAAGTCTAATACAGTCGCTTTCCCCGAGGATATGTAAATAGAGGTTACATAACTCAATCCGATGTTAGCAGCAGAAACAAGTAAAGCAGAAATAATAAAGATTAGAAATCGCTTAGCTAACTTGCCCCCGTTAATAAAGAAACTATAAAACCCAATCATTAACACTAAAGATAATAAAGCTCCTCTACTTTGCATGGTTGCGAAGTAAACTAATTGAATTACATTATTCAGTTTAAGATAGACAGAATATTTACTTCCTTTATGAATCAAATACATAGCCAAAATAATGCTAATGTATGAAAATATCGCACTAGCATTTGGATTAACAATCCCCCACAGACGTCCATTCATAACACCATAGTAATAAGATTGTTCGCCAATCTTAAATAGGATAAGGACTCTACTTACCAATAAACCAAACGCAAAAATTGCTGAAGAAAAAGATACAATTTGAACCGTATAGGCAATCCAGTCAAATAATTTTTTAAGTTGCCCTGATTCTAACATGGTAAATAATAAAATATAGGTCACCATAAAGAGGATCTCTATCACATTTCCAATCAAATGTCCAGAGCGATTAAAAATAGCTGATAACAGATGACTTCCAGCCAATAGACCAAATAAGGACAGAAATTTGCGATCTACTGTGATTTCTTTCCACTTAAACAATAAGGTACAGCAAATATAAAGTACTACAATCGCTGATAATCCCTTGTAGAGGGGATTTGCTATCTTATAAACCAGTGAACTCATACTTAAAATCGAAATAAAAACAAATAGATACGCAATCCATAGTTTTGATTTTTCAAAGTATTCATCCAATTTTGAAAAATTCATTTTCAACTCCTTCTCATGATATTAGTTTTTTAATCCAACAATTTTCTTATATAGCCATGGAGAAATGACAAGTGAGAGGATCGCTACCTTGCGAAAAGTAGTGAAATAAGCATCCTTCCATATTTCACGTCGATGCTGAACAATCCAAGTCCTCAGCTCGGCTTTCTCCTTTTGATACTCTCCACGTGAAGTAAAGATAATTTTATCGTAAACTGTGATGTACGACCAACATTCTCTATTTTTTAATTCGTGTTTTAAATTAGGAAAAATTTGTGAAACTTGAGCGATTATTTGCTTATAAACTTCTATCGTATCAAATACATACCGATTAACAGATGTTGTCGCACTTCCCTCACGATGATCATAATAATAAATCGGTTTGTCAATAAATACGCTACTACATCTTGTCTTTAGTA
Source organism: Streptococcus symci (assembly GCF_006385165.1). GTDB lineage: Bacteria > Bacillota > Bacilli > Lactobacillales > Streptococcaceae > Streptococcus > Streptococcus symci. The sequence goes on from NZ_VFJA01000002.1 coordinate 167,389, forward strand.
ACAATTCAGTTAAAAATAGGGCATCTTCAGCCAGGTGATAATTTGTATTAAACTTTTCATCCGCAAGCAGGTCTCTCTTAAACAGTTTTGCGACTGGAAAAAATGACGTTCTGGTAGTCATCAGTAGTTCCTTCATGGTTTCTTCTGTCGACCAGAGTTCTGTTTTTCCAGAATGTGGAGGAAGGTCTGTTACAACGCCATTTTTGATATGGTGTAGAGGAGCAATCACAAAACCTACATGTTCTCCCTCAACTGCACTAGCTAAAGTAGCTAGATAATCATTGGTGACGAAATCATCGCTATCAATAAAAGTTATCCAAGCACCTGTCGCTAGCTGAATTCCAAGATTTCTTGCATTAGAAACACCAGCATTTTCGATATGGTAAACCTTGATATTCTCATACTGATTTGCTAAATCATCACAGATCTTTCCACTAGAATCAGTAGACCCATCATTTATTAGGATTAGTTCAAAATTGGTATAAGTCTGATGAAGAATTGACTCCACACATCGTTCCAAATAGGCTTCTACATTGTAGACTGGAACGATAACGCTTATTTTTTCTCCCATCATGCTCCATATTCTCCCTTGTACTCTCTATAACTCTTATCCATATCAGCGATAACAGCATCATGATGTGGTAGCTGCTTATCTGCTGGTGGAGGTGTCATATAATCACCAAAAGCAGTGCTGAGATAGGCATCATAGCCGACTGGAACGGGCAGCTCTGTCTCTTCAAATGGCAAGAAGAGATTATCTTCAAAGGATGCGATTGGGTACTTGTTTCTCATGTAGCCAGGACCGGAGCATAACTCCGTGATTCCATCGCTCTCAGCCAGACTATACTTGGTCATTTCTTTCTCAGCTTTTTTCCAAATACGATAACGGAGAGATTTGGGAGTCATCCCCAGTAAAATACGGCTTCCCCATTTCATAAGTGCACCATGCTTTTCTGGAATAGTTTGGGCACAAAAGAGTGAATAAATCAAGGCCCAGCGAACCTGTTTCTTTCTCTCAGCTGGATTTTTCGGATAATAATCCAAAGGCAAAACATCCAAAGCCAAACCATGTGGCAAATCCAAATCTTGCTGGTAAGGTTTAATACAGGTAGTTTCCTTGTCACGAATAGTAATAAAAAGATTGCGGTCGACAAAATCCTTGTTACTCTTTGACAAGAAATAACGCTCATCTGCATAACGAGGCCATAATTCTGCCAATTTTTCATAATCCTTACGGGGCATAAAAAAATCTAGATCATCATCCCAAGGAATGAAACCCTTGTTTCGAAGGGCACCAATAGCACCTCCACCACAAAGATAACAAAGCAAATCATGTTCTTTACAAAATGCGACGAAATATTCAGCCATTTCCAGACTACGAGCCTGAATCGCTTTCAAATCACTCATGTCTCTCCTCTTCTGTTCAATAACGAGTTATATCGTTTTATTATACCATAAAAAAGCCTTAAAAATCCATCAGACACTAAGAAAAATCAAAGTTCAAACCACTATTTTACTGGTGATTCGAACCTTGATTTTTCCTGTATTAATCTCCTATCTAATTCCAATTGTAGAATATTCATCTCTACACAATCGTATCATAATCTTTTTCTTTCGTCTTCAAAGTCTCAACAACCTTTGTCGAATAAGCTCCTTTCATAGTTGTATCGAGTTGACTAGAAATCATCCCTAGTGCTGTCTTTGTTGCTAGAGCTTCTGTTTTGATCTTAAAGTCACCATCTGACATCAAATTATTACGCTCATTCAATTTGATCGGTGAATAGATATGACTGATTAGTAAACGTTCTAGTCCCTTCTGAATCTCAATCATATTATTGTTCACTCCTGAGAAGAAATCATTAATCATTTCATCAAACATAAGCTATCCCTTCCTTTTTTCTTGTTCGAGTGTCGTCTTTCGACGATGTAATGTATCTATATCCTCTTCTAATTTTCGTCGTTCTCGTCTATACTCAATCTCTTCTTTTTCAATACTTTGTTCCAAAGCGCGCTGATTTCTTATAAATCCTATGGATACTGCTTGGCTAAAGTCCGAAGCTATTCTGTTTAATCGTGCTCTTTCCTCAGTAGTATCCACGTCCACTTGTCCTAGGTAATGCTGCATCATCTGATACTTTCTTTCCATCATATGCAACAATTGGTTCCGTTTTTGCTGAAGGTTTTCAAATTGTTCTTCTCTTTGTTGGCGAATAGAACGATTGCGTTCATCTAATAAATCTAAATGGTTTTGCTTTGTTCTTAATTTCTGCCAGATTACTTGACTTTCATCCATTCTTTAAAATTCCCTGCTAACTCTTTATCATCTTCCAATTTTTTTTGGACACCATCTGCTATTTGCTTTTCTAAACTTTGAAAATCTTCGGCTAGTTTTTCTGATTTTTTGATTTTTGGATAGAAATAATGATCAAGATCATCTACGATTGTCGTACGAGATACTCCTCCATCAGAATAGGCTGTCGCCACCTCTGTAGGTGATAAAATAAAAGCAAAGGGAACGTGATAAGTGCTCGCTACTATTTTCTCTGCTTTTTAATGCGCTTGACGAACGATGGAACGAATCTCTTCATAACCAGCATTTGCGACTTCATGCAATCCCGATGAAATCGTTAAGGCATGTTCGGAGTCTAAAAAGAGTTCCTCACCACTCGTATAACCGCCTGAAGCCAATGCCTCTTTAGCCTTTGCATAGGAATACAAGCCACTGGAAACCTTATCCAAACCAGATGAATACCGTTTTTCAAACGATGAACGATCATTCTTAATTTTAAGACTACCATCTTCATTAAAAACATAACCGCCCCACAAGTGTTGAGAATATACAAAATCTACCTGTTGTACAGAGTCCACATGATGCATCATCCCTACAACACCGACACTATCCATTCTATTTTTAGGGTAGCCTATAGGAACCAAATCTTTATCATCAACGTAATTATGAATACGGTACTTTATCGCATCCACACGCTGCCGCTGTTCTTTGGTCAAGACCGGATAGATATTCGGGCCTTGGTAGATATAAGCTCCTGAAATACGTGAAATGTCCCTAACATTAGCTAGGGCGTATTGGGCATTCATGGAGCCAAGAGAGTGAGCATAAACTGAGATTTTAGCGTTCGGATATTCCAACATTATATCATCTAAGATAGATGCCGCCGCCTTCAACTGAGAAGTCACCCCTTCTTCACCTTTCAAAATATTTTGAGCCATGGGAATATCATTTTCAAACCAATCCACTTCCCATCCTTTATCAAATGGCGCTTTAGAACCTTCGTAGAGAACAGAAACTTCCGATTTGTCTGGACTCTCAACTACGTAAACCTTTATTCCTGTCTCGTTTTCAATCACCTGACGGACTGTGCCGATATCTTCTATCTCTCCTTTATCATTTATGATTTCCATAGACTCTGTTTCAGAATACTTTGTATATTCTTCATTGGCAATTTTTTGACGTTCATGATCAGTATACTGTCTACTCACTTTTTCTCTCCGTTATTATTTTTTTAAATTTAGCAGAGCTTCCTCCACCATCATTAACTAACTTTCCGCTACTTCTATCTTTATTAATAGTGAAAAATACATATAATTCTTCGTCATTATTTATATAAATTTTAAATTTGATCCCTCCCATTGGACTATGAAAAATGGAATTAATATCTATATCATAATTCTGGATAATATTTCCTTCTTCAAGTGCCCCTTTATGCCTCAGCTTTAGGTTATCTTCTATGATCTTTTTGACTTCCTCACCCTTGACAACCCTAACCATCTCGTCTTGTTCTACTTTTTTCATCACCTTGTATCCTCCTATACTTAATCCAACAATAACTAGTAAACTAGCTAAAACGATTCCTATAATTTTTAATGACTTCATGACATCTCCTTTATGTTATTTTACAAATATATCAAGTACTGATTTACTTATAGTATACCATAAAGATTTGTCTGGACTCTCAACTACATAAACCTTCAATCCTGTCTCGTTTTCTATCACCTGACGGACTGTACCGATATCTTCTATCTCTCCTTTATCATTTATGATTTTCAAGGGATCTGTTTCAGAATACTTTGTATACTCTTTATTAGCAATTTTTTGACGTTCATGATCACTATACTGTCTACTCACTTTTTCTCTCCGTTATCATTTTTTCAAATTTAGCAGAGTTTCCTCCGCCATCATTAACTAACTTTCCACTTTTTTTATCTTTATTAATAGTGAAAAATACATATAATTCTTCGTCATTATTTATATAAATTTTTAATTTGATCCCTCCCATTGGACTATGATTGATGGATTTATCATCAATTTGATAAGACTTTATTTTCCCTTTATTTGTTAAATAAAATTGATCCATTTCTTTCAAATCATCTTCTATAATCTTTTTGACTTCCTCACTCTCTACAATTCTCACCATCTCATCATGTTCTGCTTGTTTCATCACTTTAAATCCTCCTACGCTTAATCCAACGATAACTAATAAACTAGCTAAAACAATTCCTACAATTTTTAATGGTTTCATGACGTCTCCTTTATGTTATTTTACAAATATATCATGTACTGATTTACTTATAGTATACCGTAAAGATTTGTCTGGACTCTCAACTACGTAAACCTTCAATCCTGTCTCGTTTTCGATCACCTGACGGACTGTGCTGATGGAACTTTTTCGAGTTTCTATATAAATATCATTATCAACTTGTAATGTATTATCATATTCTTTTTCAGCAATTAACTTTCGTTCATAGTCGCTATACATAGAATTCATCAGTTTGAGTCTCCCTTTAATTTTTCCAGAGGTGGATTACTCCCACCGCCATTTCTTAATTTACCATCACTATCTTTATGTAAGAAAACACTAACTTTATAACTTGAAGAATCATTTATATACAAATAAACAATTATTCCTCCCATTGGATTATGTTCAAAAGAATCAACTTTATATGATTTAATAATTCCTTTTTCTGTTAGAGCATTCGGATCTATTTGTTTTAAGCGCACTTTAAAAATCTCTTTCGTTTCCTCACTCTCTACAATTCTCACCATCTCATCGTGTTCTACTTTTTTCATCACTTTATATCCTCCTACACTTAATCCAACAATAACTAATAAACTAGCTAAAACGATTCCTATAATTTTTAATAACCTCATGACATCTCCTTTATGTTATTTTACAAATATATCAAGTACTGATTTACTTATAGTATACCATAAAGATTTGTCTGGACTCACAACTACGTAAACCTTCAATCCTGTCTCGTTTTCTATTACCTGACGGACTGTGCCGATATCTTCTATCTCTCCTTTATCGTTTTTGATTTTCACGGGATCTGTTTCAGAATAACTTGTATACTCTTCATTAGCAATTTCTTGACCAGAGAAAATCTCTTGTAAATAGGAAAATAAAAGAGTAGATACAAGCATTTTAGGGTGATAAGATGGCTGACCAAAGGCATGATAGAAGGCGTCGAAGTGACAATCTTCCAAGGTATTCACCACTTTTTCAATAGTAAAGACAAGATGATCTTGTGGTAAGAAAGAACTGATTTCTAGTGGTATAGTTGTTTGATTTGTGTTATAGTGAATAGGCATGGGATAGACTTTCTAAATGGTTTATTAAGCAATTCTATTTTACAAAGACTATCGCAACCATGTAAAAAAGCAACGGCAAATCCGTTGCTTTTTTTGGAGATAAGGGACTATTGTCCAAGGATCGTTATTTTATATTTAAAGTATAGTTTTTTATTTGGAATTTTGTCTTATCTTATCTCATTCCCATTTGAGAAAGTTTAGTTTGATATTTATTTTGGTCTACTAAGAGTGCCTGTCCTCCATAAACATCATAATCATCTACCCAATCACCTAGTTCTGGAACCGTTAATCTCTCAATGCCATTTTGCGCTCCATCTAGGAAGGATAAACCATTTGTCAATAAGAAACTATAGGGAACATTCGTAGAGGTCATCCCAAAGACCTTACCAAGTGCTTCTGATCCAGTAAAAAGTTTAGTTGGATCCTTGAGTTGCTGCAGAACAGCTGTCAGCACTTGCTGTTGTCTCTTGGTACGACCGTAATCACCTTCATCATCATCACGGAAGCGAGCATAATTGAGCAAGGTTGAACCGTTCATCTGCTGTTTCCCAACTTTGATAGTCTGGGTTGGAGACTCTGTTTCTGTAGCATGCAAGTCATCTCCCACCGTAGCTTCGGTTAAAGGTTGACCTTCTAAGGTTGAGAATTTGGCATCAATCGTCACCCCATCAGGGAAGAGAGTGTCAATAGCGGTTGCAAAGGCCTGAAAATCAACCAAGGCATAGTACTTAATGTCCAAGTCAAAATTATCTTTCAATACTTGGCGAACCATTTCTGCTCCTTTTTGGCCTTCCTGTTCCCCTAGTTCATAGGCTACATTTAACTTGTTATCTGTTTGTTTCTTTCCATTGATAATCTTACTATATCCATCAATATAAACTAAGTTATCACGCATGAAGCTGACCAACTTAATTTTCTTATCTGAGCCACCAACGTTTAAGACCATAATAGAGTCCGTTCTTGTTTCAGCACTATTTTGGCCAATCCGTCCATCCGTTCCCATAATCAAAATATTGACCCCATCCTTGGTATCTTGACCATGAAAAACTTCTACTTGAGCTGCCTTAGCATTGGCAGGTTTGTTTGGATCCGCATTTGAATAGCCTTTTAGGAACATAAAAATCATGCCAAAACCGACACAGGCCAGAAGAGCAAGCAATCCTGCAAAAATGCGCCCCCAACGAATCTTACGTTTTTTGGACTTAACCTTTGGAAGAGGATGACTTTTCTGATATTTTTTTGCACGACTACGGTTACCGTAGGTTGGAAGAGGAGACTGATTGATTGGTTCCATGAAAGAATCTTCCATATCGTGATTTTCATTATGAATTTCTGGAGAAGCTTCACTACTACTAGCCATATTTAACTTACCTTGCAGGTATGCAAACTCTTTTTTCTCTCGCTCATTGAGGTAATGAATATTTTTAAAGAGATAGTCATAACGTAACTGCTCGTGATGGTTTAAAGGATTTTCTTTACTCATCTTCTCTCCTTTCCATGGTCTGATATTGGATAAATGGGATAGGCACCCAGAACTTTATACTGGATTCCAATCGCTTCTAATTCTTTTTGGGCAAAGTGGACCAGATTCTTATCGGCATAGTCCACATCGATAATGAAAAAGTATTCACCCAGTGCTGTCTTGAGTGGTCGACTTTCAATTTTTGTCAGGTCAATTCCTCTCCAAGCAAAGGTCGAAAGAGCCTTGTAGAGGGCACCGGGAAGGTTGTCCGGCAAGGTCAAGGCCAAACTCATTTTTTCAGTTTGTGCTTGCAAGGGAATGGTTGCACCTTCAGCTCCCAAAACCCAGAAACGTGTGAAATTGGCTTCCATTTCCTGAATGTCCTCAGCAATCAGTGCTAAGCCATATTCTTCAGCAGAACTCCTAGGCGCAATGGCTGCATAAGGCTGGTCTGGATGTTCGGAAATAAAACGGGCCGCATAAGCTGTACTAGCTGTTACCTCGATTTGGGCATCTGGATATTGTTCATCGATGAATTTCTTTCCTTGAGCCAAGGCCTGTGGATGTGAAAAAATCTTTTCAATCTTAGTGTGACCTGGAACCACCATCAACTGCTGATGAATAGGCTGAACGATTTCTGCTACTGCTTGGATGCGAGCCTGATGAAAAAGGTAGTCTAAGGTTTCATGAACACTACCCTCGATAGAATTTTCAACTGGCACCACAGAATAGTCCACCAAGCCTTGCTCATAGGCCTTGATGACATCTGTAATGTTGGCAAAAGCCTGCAATTCCTCATGAGGAAAAGCTGTCTGCACAACATGGTGTGAAAATGATCCCTTGGGACCTAGATAAGCAATTTTCATCTCAGTTCCTCTATAATTTCCTCTGGGCTTAGCTTGGTCACATCCAAAACCCGACTGGCAACTTCCTCATACCAAGTCTGTCTTTCTTGGAAAATAGCTGCTAATTCTTCCTTGCTATTATTTAGAAAAAGCGGGCGCTGATTGTCTTTATCAGCTGATATGCGTTGGTAGAGGGTGTCAAAATCAGCTTTCAGGTAGATATTATCAGAATTTGTCTTTAGTAAGTCACGATTTCGCTGAGAAATAACCACTCCCCCACCAGTTGACACAACTTGATCTCTTTGTAGTAAATCAGCTAATACTTCTGACTCTACCTGTCGAAAGGCTCCTTCTCCCTTTTCAGCGAAAAATTCCGCAATGGACATACCTAAGCGTTTCTCAATCAGGGCATCCATATCAAGGTAATTAGGGTCCAAACCTCTTGCAATAGTCGATTTGCCAGCCCCCATAAATCCTAGTAATACCTTAGCCATGAATCAAGCTCTCCAAATCATCAAAGAAGCTAGGATAGCTGGTATTGATAGCTTCAGCACGATCAAGCTCCACTTCTCCATCTGCAACCAAGAGGCCCGCGATAGCCGTCATCATGCCGATACGGTGGTCTCCAAACGTATTGACTCTAGCACCATGAAGGGCTGATTTCCCTTTGATAATCAGTCCATCAGCTGTAGGAGTAATATCTGCTCCCATGCTATTTAAGGCGTCTGCCACAACCTGAATGCGATCTGTTTCCTTGACCTTGAGCTCCTCAGCATCCTTGATAACTGTTACACCTTGGGCTTGGGTCGCAAGAAGAGCAATAACTGGCAATTCATCAATCAAGCGTGGAATCAAAGCGCCACCAATCTCTGTTCCTTTCAAGTCAGAAGACTCAACAGTTAAGGTAGCAGATTTAGCGACTGGGTCAATTTCAGTTACTTCTAATTTTCCACCCATGGCGCGAATGACATCGATAATACCGGTGCGCGTTTCGTTGATACCCACATTCTGCAGCACTACACGAGAATTCGGAACAATCAAACCTGCGACCAACCAAAAGGCTGCACTGGAAATATCTCCTGGCACGACCACCTTTTGTCCTGACAATTTTTGTGGTCCTTGGACTGTGATTTTCTTACCATCCACACTTAAATGACCACTAAATTGTTGCAGCATATCTTCAGTATGATTACGAGTGCATTCTTTTTCGATAATTACAGACTCCCCCTGGGCCTGCAAGGCTGCAAACATCAAGGCTGACTTGACTTGGGCAGAGGCAATTGGCAACTCATAATGAATAGGTCTTAGGTTCTTCGTCCCTTTTAAATGAAGGGGAGGAAGGTCTCGCTCAGTTTGCCCTGAAATGCTGACGCCCATTTTTTTCAATGGAATCGTCACACGGTCCATAGGACGTTTGGAAAGACTGTCATCTCCAAACATTTCTACTTCAAAGTCTGCACCAGCAAGAACACCTGAAATCAGGCGAATCGAGGTGCCAGAATTTCCCATATCAAGGGCATTTTGCGGAGCTTTTAAACCATCCATACCTACACCTTGAATGGTAATAACCCCATCTTTGTCCTCAATTTCAACACCAAGGTCACGAAAAACCTGCATGGTCGAAAGAACGTCTTCACCTCGCAGAATATCATAAACCTTGGTCTCACCTTCAGCCAAACTTCCAAAAATAATGGAACGATGACTGATAGACTTGTCACCTGGAACTCGGATACTGCCGTGTAAGTGGCTAATGTTTGTTTTTAGTTTCATACTGGACCTCATACTTGCAATACTTTTACTTATTTTATCATAAAAAGCCAGAAATTCCTTAAAAATTTCTGACTTTATGATAGTTATTTTCTTATTTTAGCAATTCTGAAACTGGTTCGAAAACAATTTTTTCAATGTCAGAAAGGTAAATTGCCAATTGTTGTTGCTTGGTAAAGAATTCTGACAAGAGGCTGTTCCCCTGAATCTGCTTGCCAAAGCCTTCCATTTTCGCTTGGAAGGAAGCGTCTGGCATTTGACCTGTCTGTGCTAATTTTTGAATTTCCTCTTGGAAGGCAACATATTCTGTGAAGATTTTACTTGCCTCAGCATCTGCTGAAATAGCATCTTTAGCTGCTTTAACAGCCTTGTATTCTGGCAATTCGCGTAGACCGCGACTGAGTTCGTTTGCACTATCGTAAATATTTGACATGATTTTCTCCTTATTTGATAACGACTGTGTAGTCGGTATTTTCTGTTATGAGATGCTCAGCTCTTTCCAAGTCTTGAGCATTTTTAAATGAAATTTGTAGGATCCCGTGAATATCTTCACGGTTTTCCTCATTGATGTGAATATTGACCAAGGAAGTTCCTCGTAGCAATTCCAAAATCCTCAGGATGACATCTTCTTCATCGGGAACGTCAACATAGAGATCGTAAGAACTATCCACTCCACCACGCTTATGGATTTTCATGGCCTGACGTTGCTCACGCGCTTGGTTGAAAAAGTTCCAGATTTGCTCCTCATCTCCCTTGCTGATGGCCCGGCCAACCTCATCCAAACGTTCCTTAAAATCCTCAATCCGCTCTAGGATTGTCTCGCGATTGGACAAGAGAATGGAGGTCCACATACCTGGCTCGCTTTCCGCAATTCGGGTCATATCTCGAAAACCACCTGCCGCAAAGCGCCTTGCCATCTCATGTTCTTGAGCATAAACCGCAGTCTGTTCCATGAGACTGGAAGCCAGAATATGAGGAAAATGGCTAATCTGAGAAGTGACTCGGTCATGCTCCTTGGCATCAATCTCAATAAAGCGAGCATGCAGACCTGAAAGCAGATCCTTCATTTCCTCAAGCGTGTCAGGACTTGTCAGACTCGAAGGCGTGAAGATATAATAAGCATTTTCAAAAAGATTGACATCTGCCGAAGCAGCCCCTGTCTTGTGGCTACCAGCCATGGGATGGGCCCCGACAAAGCGAACAGACTTGCCAGCCAAATACTGCTCCGCCGTATCCACAATGGCTGACTTGGTTGAACCAGCATCTGAAATAATGACCCCTTCTTTCAAGTCCAAGTTGGCCAACTCCTTAATGAAAGCAATGGTTTGTTTGATTGGCAAGCTGAGGACGATGATATCTGCCAAGGGAGCAAAACTGGCAAAATCATCTGTTGCACGGTCAATCATGCCTTCTTTCAAGGCGATATCTCTCGAAGCTTGACTGCGATTATAACCTAAAATTTCATAATCCGGATGATCTCGTTTGATACCGAGTGCCATGGAGGCACCAATCAAACCAAGGCCTGCGATATAGACTGTTTTTGCCATAGGAACTCCTTAATAGTTCTTTGTATAGTCTCGGTGTTGGGCTACCGCTTCTTTTAGTTCCTCAAGATTATCTGATGAGAATTTTTCAAGGATTTCTTGCACCAGAACCGTAGCCACAACAGCTTCCATGACCACACCGGCAGCTGGAAGAGCGGTCGGATCACTTCTCTCCACAGTTGCCTTGTAAGGTTCGTGGGTCTCGATATCTACACTCATGAGTGGTTTATAAAGAGTAGGAATGGGTTTCATGACTCCACGAACAACAATGGGTTGCCCATTGGTCATACCACCTTCGAAACCACCTAGATTATTGGTACGGCGAGTATAACCGTCTTCTTTAGACCAGAGAATTTCATCCATGACTTGGCTGCCTTTACGATAGCCAGCTTCAAAGCCAAGACCAAATTCCACCCCTTTAAAGGCATTGATAGAGACAACAGCTTGGGCCAATCTTGCATCCAATTTTCTGTCCCATTGGACATAGGAACCAAGACCAACTGGAACACCTCCAACGACTGTCTCCACAACCCCACCGATGGTATCACCGTCACGTTTGATTTGGTCAATGTAGTCCTTGATTTCCTGTTCTCTTTCTTGGTTGACAATAGAAACTTCAGACTGGGCAGCTCTTTCCTTAATTTCAGCGACTGTCAGATTCTCAGGAACATCTATTTCCTTGCCACCAAAGACAACGACATGGTTGGCAATCTCCATATCCAGCTCAGCCAAGAGGCGCTTGGCTACAGCTCCCACTGCCACCCGCATGGTGGTTTCACGAGCTGATGAACGCTCCAAGGAATTACGCAAATCATCAAAACGGTACTTGATGCCCCCAACCAAGTCGGCATGACCTGGTCGAGGATGGGTGATTTTTCGTTTGCTTTTAAGTCGCTCTTCAATGTCTTCCGCAGACATAATATCCAGCCATTTTTGGTGGTCCTTATTGATGACATCCATTGTAATAGGAGCCCCTGTCGTCTTCCCATGGCGAACACCCGAAGTAAAGATAACTTGGTCGCTCTCAATCTTCATACGGCCACCGCGGCCGTATCCACCCTGACGGCGTTTAAGGTCCCCATTGATATCCTCAGCTGTCAAAGGAAGTCCAGCTGGAATTCCCTCAATGATAGCCGTTAGACGGGGGCCGTGTGATTCTCCTGCAGTTAAATATCTCATACACTCTCCTTATTTTACCAAGTAGTCTTTCATCTCTTCCAGAGAAACTGAGTGAATAGTCGCTGAACCGAGCTCTGGCACCAAGACCAATTTCAAGGTATTGCCACGCGCCTTCTTATCATGAGTCAAAGCCTGATAAAGCTTATCTACATCCCAGTTTTCATAGTCAACAGGCAAACCAAACTTCTGGCACATCTCTGTGATAGATTGGGTTATACCAGCTGGCATGAGGCCCTTTTCCTCAGCCACCTTGGAAATCTGTACCATTCCCATGGCCACAGCTTCACCATGCATGACTTTTCCATAACCGGCAGTTGCTTCAATGGCATGACCAATAGTATGGCCAAAATTGAGGTAAAGGCGAACACCATTGTCCAACTCATCCTCAACCACCATCTTGCGCTTAACCTGACAAGAATGTTCAATCAAGGTCTCCGCATGCTCCAAAATGCTCTCTAAAGTACCATCTAGCTCCATCAAGAGAGCCCAAAGTGCTGGATCTTCAATCAAGCCATATTTGATAACCTCACCCATTCCTTCAATCAACTCTCTTTTTCCGAGCGTTTCAAGGACAAGCGGGTCAATCAGAACCCCATCTGGTTGGGTAAAGGTCCCCACCATATTTTTAGCAAATGAAGTATTAACACCTGTCTTTCCGCCAATAGACGAATCCACCTGGGCAGTTAAACTAGTCGGAATCTGAACAAAGTGAATGCCCCGCATATAGGTAGAGGCTACAAAACCAGCCAGGTCCCCAACGACACCACCTCCGAGAGCCACGATTCCATCGCTACGAGTCAAACCCTGCTTAACTAAAAATTCATAGACTTTCTGAACAGTTGTCAGATTTTTCCGTTCTTCGCCTTCTAAAAAGTCAAAAACAGCTACCTGAAAACCAGCATCTTCTAGGCTGAGCTTGACCTTCTCAGCATAAAGAGAGGCTACATGGTTGTCTGTCACAATGACTACCTTTTGTGGTTGCCAGAGTTCTCGCAACCATTGACCAGCCTGAGCCAGACAGCCTTTTTCAATCTGAATATCATAAGGATGATGAGGAATATCGATTCTGATTTTCATAGGAGAGTCTCCTTTTCTTTATTGGTATTTTTCTGTTAAGGACTGCCAAATCTCTTCCGTAGGCATTTCCTTTCCTGTCCACAGTTGAAAAGCTTCTGCAGCTTGATAGAGCAACATTCCCAGACCATTGACTGCTTGATTTCCCTGCATCCTAGCCCACTTCAAAAATGGGGTTTCAAAGGGTTGGTAAATAATATCTGCTACTAGGAGAGTTTCTGATAGGACAATGTTTTCAGGAACTGGAGATGATTGACCATCCATCCCTACACTTGTCGCATTGACCAGTAAATCCGACTCAGCAATCCTTGCTTGCAGTTCAGGAACATCTTCTAAAGCATACAAGTCCACTTTAAAGCCTGTCTGTTCCTGTAACTTGTCTAGGTAAGGTCTTGTTTTTTCCATAGAAACTGAACGAACAAAAACTGAAATCTGGCTAACGCCATCCAAAATAGCTTGTGCCATAATTGACTTGGCCGCACCACCTGCACCCAGCAGGGTCATCTTCTTACCTGAAATTGTAAAAGAAGGCAAGCTCTTAAAAAATCCCTTGCCATCTGTATTATATCCAATTAAATTGCCATTTTCATTGACAACCGTATTAACCGCACCAATCAAGCGCGATTCGTCACTCAGCTCATCCAAATAAGGAATCACCTGCTCCTTATAGGGCATGGACAGGTTGATGCCAAACATCTGGTAGCGACGAATATTGACCACTGTTTCTGCCAAATCACCCGCTTCAATCTCCCAAGCCACGTAAGCACCATTGGTAGCTGTCGCCTCAAAGGCACTATTGTGGATAAAGGGGGAAATAGAATGCTTAATAGGATTGGCAACAACGGCAGCTAAACGTGTATAGCCATCAAGCTTCATCCAAAATCTCCCGAATTTTTTTCATGTTAGCTAAGGAAATCTGACCTGGGGCACTGGCCTCATCTAGACTAGCAAAGGACCAGCTAGAACCAGTCACATCTGCAGTTATACGAGAGACCTTGCCCACCTTGCCCATAGAAATGGTCACATATTCCTGCTCAGGATTGAGGGTTTTAAAGCCTCGTGTATAGTTCATTAAGTCTAGCACATCCTGCTCCGTGTGAGCCATCACCGCAACCTTAACAAGTTTTGGATTTAAGCTCGTCAACTCTGACAAGATTTCCATCATATTTTCAGGTGTTTCTTGGAAATTGTGGTAACTCAAAACGAGATTTGGGAAGTCCAGCATTTCCTCAAAGACATCCTTGTAGCTGTAGTACTCAAAATCAATATAGTCTGGTTGATAGAGTTGCGCCACTTCCTTGATTAGATGGATATATTCTTCCGGAGAAAGGTCAATTTCTCCCCCTTCAGCGCGAGTTCGCAGAGTGAAAACCAACTCACGACCTGCAAATTTTTCAAAAATAGCTGGAGCTACCTGCAAAATCGCTTCTTTAGGCAGATAATCGGCTCGCCATTCAATGATGTCGGCATCCAGATACCTCGTGGCATCAAGTGCCTGTGCCTCCTCTAAACTTCTTGGCATTACTGAAACGATTAATTTCATTTACTAACCTTCATACTAATCACCTTGAGGTAATTACTACTTTCATCTTTTTTATTATAGGCGAAATCTGCTGGAAGACCGTATTTATTTAAAATCTGGTAACTTCTTCCTGCAAAGCCTTTATCAATTTGTTCTGTAAATTTCTGGCGGGATACATTGGCAGCATTGGTACTGGCAATAATAATACCGCCCGGATTTAAAATCTCAAGACTCTGGAATATCAACTTGTGATAATCCTTGGCCACAGAGAACGTTTGTTTTTTGTTCCGAGCAAAGCTAGGCGGATCTAGGACAATTACATCATAGGTCAAGCCTTTTCGCTTGGCATACTTGAAATACTCAAAAACATCCATAACTATAAAACGATGGTCGTCTGTGCTGATTCCATTAGCCTGAAAATGCGCTTGAGACAATTCTCGTGAACGTTTAGCTAGGTCAACCGAAGTAGTCTGGCTTGCTCCTCCCATGGCCGCAGCCACTGAAAAGGCTGCTGTGTAGGAAAACATATTGAGCAAGGATTTACCCATAGCCAACCCATCAACTAGACTACCACGAACTTCATGCTGATCTAGGAAAATCCCTGTCATCAAGCCATCATTCATAAAGACTTGATAGAGGACACCATTTTCCAAAACAGTGAAGAAGTCAGGTGCTTCTTGACCATAAACATGGGCAGATTCATAGTCCAAACCCTTAAAGCGGATCTTCTCATAGGTTCCTAAGACCTCAGGAAAAACCTGTCTAAAGGCTTCTGAGATGGTCTGACGAATCTGATAAACATAAGAGTTATACCAAGAAAAGACAGCATAGTCGCCATAAAGGTCCACTGTCAGACCGCCAAAGCCATCTCCCTCTTGGTTGAAGAGACGAAAGGCTGTTGTCAATTCATCTTGATAGTAGGCTGTTCTCTCTTCTTTAGCTTGTCTAAACAGCGTTTCAAAGAAAGCTTGATTGAAGGTCACCTTGTCTTTGCTGACAAACCAGCCCAAGCCCTTGTTTTGCTGAGAAAGATAGGCAGTCCCTAGAAAGTTTCCATCTTGACTATGAACTTCTACTTCCTGATCCTTAAGATTGACATTCTCAAGGTCGCTAGCTTCTAGTAAAACTAGTCCTTTAGCGAGCTTCTTTTCAACCCTTTTGCTGACTCTTATTCTATTCATAGTCACTATTATAGCAAATTTTGTGACAATTCTCAAAAAAGAAACTACCCTTGCTTTTTTACTCTTCTTTTAAAAATGGTATACTAATACTAATAAAAACTTAGGAAGTAATTGTGTGAGAATAACAATAAAAGATGCTCTTCCGTCTTGGAGGAGCATTTCTTTTTATAAAATTTATCAATCAAGCGACCAACTATCTCATCTTTTTTCTATTTCTGCCAATATGCGTGATAGGTAGTAACGATAACCAAAAATAGCAAGAGCAAGTAGAAGGATAAGAGCTCCTACTCCCAAGCTGATTGCAAGGACAGGGGAGAGAGACTGAACCAAGAACAAGCTTATAATGACTAAAATCATTAATATAACACTATAAATTAAGAGTAAAACTATTGCTACTATACGATTTGAACGGTTCACCAAGTCCGTAATGCTACTCCAATTGGTTGACAGATTTTTCACATCCTTAAAGTAGTGGTGGCAAGAAAGGATGACACTGGCAAGGGTCCAGACTACAAGAAGGTAAATCATCGAAAGCATGGGCAAGCCTAGATATAGAGAAAGACCAAGTAAAATCAGAACTGGTAAAAAGGACTGGACAGCAAATATAATCCAAAATTTCACTTTCACATAACGAGCGAAGTCAAAGGGTAAACTCTTCAGAAAATCAACATTTTCCCTCTCTAAGGACAAGGCAATTGCAGGCAGGCTGGTGATATTGTTATTGACAACTGCTATAAACATTCCTACAAAAAACAAGGGTAACCAGTATGGAGGATGAATATCTGGAACTATCTGATAATCTCGGAGGTTAGAAATCAGACCAATCATCATGAGATAAGGAAGAAAAGCACTTGTAAAAAGCACAGTAATCACGCCAGTCCCCTGTCCCAAGAGAGAGAGGTTGTAGCGCAAAACCATGCGGAAAAATCCCTTTTTAGTAGTTGAAATCCTCTCCTTGCTGCGACGTTCTTTCTTGACCTTCTCCTCACTGTTAAGCAGAATCACGTCATAAAAATGAGGAAAAACCTTCTTTTTGGTCAGGTAAAGCAAGAAAACAGTTAGAATTATCCAAGCGAGCAGACCCAGGATGGCTTCTGTCGAAAAAGGCTCCACTGCTATTTTGTAAAAGAGATGAATAGGATAAAGAAGAAGTGGAATTTCTTTAGTCTGATTACCTATACCTCTAGAAGTGGACTGGACAAAGAAGACAAATAATAAAGGTATGAGAACCCCTATCCCAATCATCACATTCGCAAAAATAGACTGATACTTTCTAAAAAGCGCAGTTTGAGCCAAGAAATGCACTGCCACTATCATCACTAAAGCCAAAGAGACAAATAATAAGGCCAAGGACAGCAGCATCAAAGGAAAACCCAGCCACAGAGAAGGAGCTAGCCTAATGTAGAGGACTAGAAAATAAGCTAGGATTGGTATAATTCCAGCTAGAGCTGGCAAGAGGACAGACAGACCTTTGGCAATTATAATCTCTGATTCTTTAAAAGCATAGGGCCTATACGATGCCAAGTCCTTACTCTCATAAAAGACATTGTAAAAAGCTGTTAAAGAAGTTGAAAAGACAAGCAGCAGTAAAAAAGAAATCATTCCACTAAAATAAATGGGGTTTTCCTCAAAAGGAAAATGAATGGCTATATTAGTAAAAGCGATGAGCACCAAGAGACTAGAAAAAATGTAAGAACTTAGGACTCTAGCGGAAACATTTACTTTTTTCCCAGGATTTTTAGCTTGCTTCTTTCGTAGGTTAGCCAGATTAGCTTCTTGAGATGAATAGAGGATATTGATATCCACTAATTTTTTAATGACCTTGAGACGCATCTGAAACCTCCTCTTTTCTACCAGCAAGGCTAAGGTAGATACTTTCCAAAGACTGGTCTGGGTTGTCTTTTCTCAAGTCCTCTACGCTACCACAATAAATCAAATGTCCCTTTTTCAAAATGGCAATCCGATCACAGACTTGCTCAGCTACCTCTAGGACATGAGTTGAAAACAAGACCGTCTTCCCTTTTTGTGCATGTTCCTTCATCATTTTCTTCAAATCAAAGGCAGCCTGAGGATCTAAACCAGTCAAGGGTTCGTCCAAGACCCAAATATCAGGATCAGACAATAGTGCTCCGATGACAAAGACTTTCTGACGCATTCCGTGAGAAAGAGTTTCAATAACCTGATAGCGATTTTCAGCAAAATCAAAAACACTCAATAGCCTAGCTAGACTAGCCTCCAAGTCAGAGCTAGTCAGATCATAGGATGAGGCGATCAATTCCCAAAATTCATTAGCTGTTAAGCGTAAAAATAAGTCAGGCGAGTCTGCTACGTAGCCAATCTTTCGTTTGATAGCCAAGCGATTTTCCGATAACTCCTGACCGTCTACCAAAATACGACCACTACTTGGTGAAATGATACTGACTAGAGACTTTATGGTGGTCGATTTTCCAGCCCCATTATGGCCAATCAAGCCCATAATCTCTCCATTTTCAATCTGCAGATTGAGATTGCTCAAAGCCTCTTTATCACCATACAACTTACTAACATTTTGAAATTCAATCATAAGAAATCTCCTCTCTTTATCTATGTAATTCACTATAATTATAGCGCTTTCATTTTAAAAATCAACATTTTATATAAAATAGTCAAAAACTTATTATTCAGTTTTACGCAAACGTTTGAGCTAACCGATACTTTATGATAGAATAAAGAACAAGATTGACAAGTAAGAGGAAACATCATGCAAAATCAAACACTCATGCAGTACTTTGAATGGTATCTGCCCCACGACGGTCAGCACTGGACGCATCTGGCTGAAGATGCTCAACACCTAGCTGATCTCGGTATCAGCCATGTCTGGATGCCACCAGCTTTTAAGGCAACCAATGAAAAAGATGTAGGTTATGGGGTCTATGACCTATTTGACCTAGGAGAGTTTAACCAAAAAGGAACTGTCCGCACCAAGTATGGTTTTAAAGAAGACTATCTTCAAGCCATTCAAGCCCTAAAAGCACAGGGAATTCAACCTATGGCCGATGTGGTGCTCAATCACAAGGCTGCTGCTGATCACATGGAAGCCTTTCAAGTTATCGAAGTGGATCCGGTTGACCGTACAGTTGAACTTGGGGAACCCTTCACCATCAATGGCTGGACTAGCTTTACCTTCGATGGTCGCCAAGATACCTACAATGACTTCCACTGGCACTGGTACCACTTCACCGGTACAGACTATGATGCCAAACGCCGCAAGTCTGGCATTTATCTCATCCAAGGAGACAACAAGGGTTGGGCAAATGAGGAATTGGTCGATAATGAAAACGGTAACTATGACTACCTCATGTATGCCGACCTAGACTTTAAACATCCTGAAGTCATCCAAAATATCTATGACTGGGCTGACTGGTTCATGGAAACGACTGGTGTAGCTGGTTTCCGCTTGGATGCCGTTAAACACATTGACTCTTTCTTCATGCGCAATTTTATTCGTGATATGAAGGAAAAATACGGTGAGGATTTCTATGTTTTTGGTGAATTTTGGAATCCTGACAAGGAAGCCAATCTAGACTATCTTGAAAAAACGGAAGAACGCTTTGACCTTGTCGATGTTCGTCTCCACCAGAATCTCTTTGAAGCCAGTCAAGCTGGCGCAAACTATGACCTTCGTGGTATTTTCACAGATAGCTTGGTTGAACTCAAACCTGACAAGGCTGTGACTTTTGTCGACAACCACGATACCCAACGTGGTCAGGCTCTTGAGTCTACTGTTGAAGAATGGTTCAAACCAGCAGCCTATGCCCTCATTCTATTACGCCAAGATGGCCTTCCATGCGTCTTTTACGGTGACTACAATGGGATTTCAGGACAGTATGCTCAACAAGATTTCAAAGAAGTCCTTGACCGCCTCCTAGCTATCCGAAAAGATTTGGCTTATGGAGAACAAAATGACTACTTTGATGATCCTAACTGTATTGGTTGGGTACGCTCAGGTGCTGAAAATCAATCCCCAATCGCAGTCTTGATTTCAAATGACCAAGAAAACAGCAAATCAATGTTTGTCGGCCAAGAATGGGCTAACCAAACCTTTGTAGATTTACTTGAAAACCACCAAGGTCAAGTTACAATCGATGAGGAAGGTTATGGACAATTCCCTGTCTCAGCTAGATCCGTAAGTGTCTGGGCAGCCAATACAATCTAATAGTTCATAATATTCAAGCCAGGTCCAATCGGATTTGGCTTTTTTGCATTCACAAAAAGACCTACCCAAATGGATAGATCTTTACTTGATTACAATTTACCTGCTACTGCATCCAACAATTCTTGGATTTTAGCTTGGTTGCTTCCTCCTGCCATGGCCATATCTGGTTTACCACCACCACGTCCATCGACGATTGGTGCTAATTCTTTGACAAGGTTTCCTGCATGAAGGTCTTTTATCTTACTTGCTACAAGGACATTGACTTTGTCACCGATAGCAGCAACTAGGACAAGAAGATCAGAGTAGTCTTTTTGTTTCCAGTTGTCCGCAAAGGTACGAAGGGCACCTGCATCTGATACAGAAACTTGACTAGCAATGTAACGGTGACCATTGACTTCTTTAACGTCCTTGAAGATGTCTCCTGCGGCTGCAGCTGCGGCTTTTTCTTTCAACTCAGCATTTTCTTTTTGCAATTGACGAAGTTGTTCTTGAAGTCCTTCTACCTTGTGAGGTACTTCCTTGACTTGAGGTGCTTTCAAGGTTGCTGCGACTGCTTTAAGAGCATCTTCTTGTTCACGGTAAGCTTCAAAGGCTTCCTTACCAGTCACTGCCAAGATACGACGAGTTCCTGATCCGATACCTTCTTCTTTGACAATCTTGAAGAGACCAATCTCAGAAGTGTTGCCAACGTGGGTACCACCACAAAGCTCGATAGAGTAGTCACCGATAGTGACAACACGGACTTCCTTGCCGTATTTCTCACCAAAAAGGGCCATAGCACCCATTTCTTTGGCAGTGTCAATATCCGTTTCAACAGTTTCTACAGCAATGGCTTCCCAGATTTTTTCGTTAACTTGCTGTTCAATCGCACGCAATTCTTCAGCAGTTACTGCTTGGAAATGCGTAAAGTCAAAGCGAAGGAATTCGACTTCGTTAAGTGATCCTGCTTGTGTTGCGTGGTTTCCAAGGATATTGTGAAGGGCAGCGTGAAGCAGGTGAGTCGCAGTGTGGTTTTTCATGACACGGTGACGACGATTGCTATCAATTGCCAAGGTATATTCTTGGTTCAAGGCAAGCGGTGCAAGGACTTCAACTGTATGAAGAGCTTGTCCGTTTGGTGCTTTTTGAACATTTGTCACAGTAGCTACAACCTTACCTGACTCATCCAAGATTTGTCCATGGTCAGCTACCTGTCCACCCATTTCAGCGTAGAATGGCGTTTCCGCAAAGATAAGAGAGGCAGTTCCTTCTGATACAGCTTCTACTTCTACATTGTCAGCCACGATAGCCACCAATTTAGAAGACAATTGGCTAGCATTATAGTTGAAGACACTTTCTACAGTGATGTTTTGAAGGGTTTCATTTTGCATACCCATTGAGCCACCCTTGACAGCTGACGCACGCGCACGTTCTTGCTGTTCTTTCATGGCTGCTTCAAAACCTTCACGGTCCACAGTCATACCAGCTTCTTCAGCGATTTCTTCTGTTAATTCAACTGGGAATCCATAAGTGTCATAAAGTTTGAAGACATCTGAACCAGCAATGACAGATTGACCTTTTTCTTTCAAGTCTGCTACGATGCCTTGGGCAAAGTGTTGACCTGAGTGAAGGGTACGGGCAAATGATTCTTCTTCGCTCTTAACGATTTTCTCAATAAAGTCACGTTTCTCAAGCACTTCTGGGTAGTAGCTTTCCATGATTTTTCCAACAGTTGGAACGAGTTTGTAAAGGAAAGGCTCGTTGATCCCCAATTTTTGACCATGCATAGAAGCACGACGGAGAAGACGACGAAGGACATAACCACGACCTTCATTTCCTGGAAGGGCACCATCACCGATGGCAAATGAAAGAGAACGGATATGGTCAGCGATAACCTTGAAGCTCATGTTGTCGCCATCTTGGTCGTAGACCTTACCAGACAATTTCTCCACTTCACGAATGATTGGCATGAAGAGGTCTGTTTCAAAGTTTGTCTTAGCTCCTTGGATAACTGCCACCAAACGCTCCAAACCAGCGCCCGTATCAATGTTCTTGTGTGGCAATTCCTTGTACTCACTACGAGGAACAGCAGGGTCTGCGTTAAATTGTGACAAAACGATGTTCCAGATTTCGATATAGCGGTCGTTCTCAATATCTTCTGCAAGAAGACGAATACCAATATTTTCTGGGTCAAAAGCTTCTCCACGGTCAAAGAAGATTTCTGTATCAGGTCCAGAAGGTCCAGCACCGATTTCCCAGAAGTTGTCCTCGATTGGAATCAAGTGGCTTGGATCCACTCCTACTTCAATCCAGCGGTTGTATGAATCTTTATCGTCTGGATAGTAAGTCATGTAAAGTTTTTCCGCTGGGAAATCAAACCATTCTGGGCTTGTCAAAAGCTCATAAGCCCAAGTGATAGCTTCGTCACGGAAGTAATCCCCGATAGAAAAGTTCCCCAACATTTCAAACATAGTATGGTGACGTGCAGTCTTCCCTACGTTTTCAATATCGTTGGTACGGATAGCCTTTTGCGCATTGGTAATACGCGGATTTTCAGGGATAATGGTCCCGTCAAAGTATTTCTTAAGGGTTGCTACCCCAGAGTTGATCCACAAAAGAGTTGGGTCATTTACAGGAACCAAGCTCACTGATGGTTCTACTGAGTGACCTTTGGTCGCCCAGAAATCAAGCCACATTTGGCGTACTTGTGCACTAGATAGTTGTTTCATATTGTCTCCTTATTTACTTGTTTAATGTGATTGGCTTTCCAGCATTTCCACATAGTCAATCGCGACACAGAGGGAAATAACTAGGTCTGCATAAGCGTCCTCAAGAACCGTTACGGTATAGGTAGAGGTCAGATGAAAGAGTTCTTTCCTGATTTCCGCAATCAGCTGATCGCGATCATCCAGCAATTTGAAATTCAAATCCCAGATATTGCCCTCGATACGAAGACCTAGATTATCAAACTCATACTTATCTCGCCAGAAGGTCAACTTCTTACGAATGACAAAACTTGAGCCATCCCGAAGCTGAATCTCAAAACGAGGAAGCAAGGTCAAGATTTCTTTACTGATCTGACTGACTTGTTCACCATTAACATCATAGATGGTAAAAGTTTTGGGAATCTTAAAAAATGATCCCTCTACCTGATAGGCGATTTCTCCCCTGTCATCCTTGATAGCGAAGCGTTCGCCTCCAAGACGAAACTTTTGTTTGACAAGAAATGTTTTCATCAACACCTCCAAAAATCAAAAGACAAGTTCATATCACGAAGGGCGAAAAACCGCGGTACCACCTTCATTCAATGAACTTGTCATTCTCTTGTTCTTATGCAATTGTATGATTGAGTAGCATGAATTCCTAGCTTAGATGGCTCGCAGCACCGCCACTTCTCTGGACTAAGACAACTGAAAATCAATTCTCAACTTTCTTATTATATCGTTTTTTTAATCTTGCGTCAACTGGAAATGATTCCTATTTAAATAACCCATTCCCTACATCTCAGATTACTTTTTCAGAATATATTTTTTCTTACTGCTATCACTCTTTTTATCCCAACTTTTATCCCAAAGTTTTGAATTGTTAAAGATAGCTACGAAAATATTTGCAAATATAAAGAACCCTATCACCAAATGTATGGAATCAGTTGTTAGGTATTGTCGATCCAAACCATCCTTTAAATGGAATAGTATAATTGTTTCGTCAACAATCAAAAAGGTTGGCCAATAAAATTTTTTGAAAAAAGTAGATATTTTCATTATTTATTACCGCTTTCTGTAAGGTTAAACTTAGTATACTACTGGGAAAGAAAATAAGCAACTATCATAGAAAAAGATACCGTTACGAAAATTGCCTTCTATTTTAAAAACACCCCACGGTATGAACCATGAAGTGTTATAAATGCTGTATTGTATCTGGTTCTTAACGTTTTGAGAACTGGCTATCTTTACGATCTTTCTTAAGACCTAGTTTGATAAATAAGGGTTTTACTTCATTTCAAAATCCCTCTATAAAAGAAATTCGAGAAATTCTATACTTAAGAATTGTACTATATTTGATTGGAGAGGGAAAATATATATTCTATAATTCATTAGCCACTTTTAAATAATAATTACCGTTTCTCACTATATTATTTAATAAGGTAAATATAGTCTAATTTTTGAAATCCAATTTTTGACAATTTGAAATAATTTCTTCCCAATTATTTGCTGATTTAATGATTTTACATATTTCTGTGTATTTAAGTTTTGTTTTAAATTCACTAAGGGTAATATTTGAATTTTGTCTCATTGTGTCCCAATACTTATCAGCTCCAAGTAAGCCTTTCTTTATCCCTTTTTTATGAAATAATTCATCTTCAGCTTTAACTATATAATTATAAGCATCTTTTAAAACCGATTCTGGTATTTGTACAATCTCTGCAATCCACAACATCAACTGAGGACATCGAATTCTACCTAATTCGCAGTCTTTAAAGCACTCCTTGTCTTTCATCTTGCTAAATTTATATTCAAAATACGCTTCTGCGAGATGAAATTTTTGTGATGGATTAGGTACATTTCCATGTTTAAAATATCCTTCAGCATTTTGACCATATCCCATAAATGATAATTTATCCGCTAAAAATTCACATTCATTAACATCACTGAAATTAATGAGAGAATCTGGAATATTATTAAAATTTTTATTGATTATTGTTTGAAAATCTTTTTGTTTCATTTTTTCTCCATCCTTATCCTGTATCGTTTTCTATATTGTCAATACATCTTATCTTTTCTGTTTCTTCATTATCTCATCAAAAATAATACCACTCAGCCATTCACTGAAATCAGAATTATTTGTCCATTCCCCAAATAATTGCATATTATCCCACATGATTATTCGAAAGACATCACTTAATGCTGTTTCATACTCCCGTTTAATATTTTCTAAATCTGAATTTTTTAAAGCATTTCTAAACTTTTCATTTTTCATAACCATATCTGGTAATTCTTTAATTTGACGAGCGACATTGTCCTTATCTTTCCATTTGATATTACCATAGACATCATTAAAAGTCGTAATGATATTTTCAAGTGAATCTAGTTCTAATCGTCCTTTTCTTCCTGTACCGATACCTAATCCTTCAACAGTTCCATCTTCATCCTCTAAAATGATCGCCATCGTTGTTTTCTTTTCCAGACGGTAGCTTTCCAAGTCAATAGAATCCAAGATCCCCTGTGAAAAATCCTTACCTTTAGGTGTTGGCAGCCGATGAATTAACTGCTCAAAAAAAATAACTTTCTTTTCCCATTCCACTTGACCAATAGAAAGAATAGAAGCTATAAAATTGTAGGTTCTAATGAACGATTTAACTCCACTCTTGAACGCTACTTGCTCTTCCTCAGTTAATGCAACATATCGTTCAACAACACTATCAATGATATGATCAATCTTACTTCTTGAACTATTTTCTAAGAAAAGTTCCACTACTGTATCTACTTCATCCTCTTCATAAACATACATTCCATCAAGTATACCTAACAGATTATTAAGTTTGTTTGGATCTGTTTCTTCTTCCAATTTTGTTTCACGATAATAAGGTTGGAAGGCTTCTTGAATATGTTCTGGTTTGTTTGCAAAGTCGATCACACATGTGTCAATTTTATATTTAGCACTTCTATTCAGACGAGATAATGTTTGAACAGCCTTTACATCATTTAACACCTTGTCAACATACATAGTATGAAGAAGTGGCTCATCATATCCTGTTT
The DNA here is from genome assembly GCF_006385165.1 of Streptococcus symci. Classification (GTDB taxonomy): domain Bacteria; phylum Bacillota; class Bacilli; order Lactobacillales; family Streptococcaceae; genus Streptococcus; species Streptococcus symci. The sequence goes on from NZ_VFJA01000002.1 coordinate 193,501, forward strand.
GATATTTATCCGCAACAATCAAGAATTTATACTTATCTTCTTTGAATCGTTCTGGTGTTTCTTTATCTGAAAATCCATTCAGGCTTGTTTCTGTAACGACCTTACCTTTGTACTCTTTTTCTCCTGAAAAAGCAATTACTGCCTCAAAACCAGTGTTTGAACGTTTCAATATATCGCTAATAATATTATAGTACTCAATAGCACGAAGAATACTCTGCGTTATAATCATCGCTTTTGCTTTTCCATTTATTTTTGAAGCGACCGAAGTCAAAAAATGATTAACCATTACTTCCGCTTTTTCTCGAATTGGAAACTCTTGCCCCTCAACATAGTTTCTGATTTTATATTGAGATTTCTTTTTATCAAAATCAGGATTGCTTTCTATAGTTTTATAGACCTTATAATAGTTTTCATAATGCGTATAGTTCTTTAAAACATCTAAGATAAAACCTTCTTCAATCGCTTGTTTCATAGAGTAGAGGTCAAAGACACTGCCAAACATTTCAATTGTTTTAGCTTTTGGAGTTGCTGTAAAGGCAAAGAAGCTAGCATTCTCAGGCATTTTTCTTGCTTCAATGAGTTCATTCAAATGATCCTCCATATCTTTATCATCTGTCGAACGGCCTCCTGAGACTGCCATATTGAGAGAAGCAGCAGCTTTACCACTTTGAGAAGAATGAGCTTCATCAATGATAATCGCAAAGTTTCTTCCTTGTAAGTCTGTTCCAATCTTCTCTAGGAGATAAGGAAACTTTTGTACAGTAGTAATAATGATTTTTTTACCATCTGTCAATAAGTTTTTCAAATCTGTCGATGAATTAGCATGACCAACAATACTCTTCTCATCAATAAACTTACGAATATTCGCTTCAATTTGCTTATCCAAATTCAATCGGTCTGTCACAACAATCACAGAATCAAAAGCCTTCTTATCATTGTAGCTCACTTCTACAAGACGATAAGCAAGCCATGTGATGGAATTACTCTTTCCACTGCCAGCACTATGTTGAATCAAATAACGGTTCCCAACACCATGCTCTTTTACATCCTCTACCAAACGAGTTACTGCCCGATACTGATGATAACGTGGAAAAATCAATGCCTCAGTATGTTTAACTTTATCCACTGAAATATAAGCGAAATCACGAATCAGACTGGTCAATGTCTCTTTCTTCAAGAACTCTTTCCAAAGATAGTCTGTCATAGTCCCTGATAGATTGATAGGATTCCCAGAGCCTCCAGTTTCTGTTCCCTTATTAAAAGGCATGAAACGAGTATTTTTGCCATCTATCCTAGTCGTAAAGCTGATGAAATTCTCATCAACTGCAAAATGAGCCATACATCGTTTAAAGGTAAATAATGTTTCCTTAGCATCACGGTCATTCTTGTATTGTTCTTCAGCGTCTTTATATGTCCACCCTGAGCTAGAGGCACGACTCTTAAGCTCCATTGTCATAATCGGCAAACCATTGATCATAATCGCTAAATCCAACTCCAACCCTCGATTCCTGTCAGAATAAGTCAGTTGGTTAGTAACGGCAAAAATATTAGTTTTAAACTCTTCATATGAGCTTAGTCTCTTAGGGTCTAACGCATGATAAAAGATAATCGTCCCTGATGAAGGGTAACACTTAATTCCATTTTTAAGGATAGATACAATTCCTTCCTTACGAATTTTAAAATCGAGTTGCTTGAGAAACTTATCCTTACCTACTGGTGTATCAAGAGATAAAATCTCATACTCACTTGGTTGTGATTTCTGAATAAATTCTAACAGCCTCACTTCATCAAAAGCATACTGCCGATTATAAGCACCTTTCATCTCATTATTATCAATATAGATATACCCGTTCTTCTCCACAAGATATTCAATGATATTGGTTTCTAACTCTTCTTCCATTTTTGTATCCCGTATTCCCATAAAAAGTACCTCCTATTCTTTTATTTCTTCCTCATCTGTTGAGACATCAATGTCCACTTTTTCATAAGATGGAATAACAACGTTACGGACGTCTATCTTACCGGTCACTACCTCTGATATAAGGGAGGTTTTAAGAGATTCCAGATTTGAAATTACTTGATATATTGTCTCATTACAATCTTCAACAGCGATACCAATCTTTTTTATTAGATTTAATACCCTTCTTTGTTCTTCAATTTCTGGTAATGGAACTACAATATTACAAAATTTTTCAGAATATACACGCCATTTCATTAATACAATCCCTTTGCCGTTCTTATACAATTCTGACTTAAATTTATTAGTTCTAAAAAGATAATGATAGTATTCTGGGACAACTTTTGTTAAATCTGGTTTATACACATCATAAGCTGGACTTGTGACTCCATTATATCTAGACACTCCAATCGCTCCCATCCAACACAACATAATATTTACAACAATATCCTGTTCGCAAACGTTTTTATAATTTTCTACAGTTGTGTTTTTATTCCCTGCAGTCTTCTTTACATCCTTATTTCTTATAACTCCGATCTTAGAGTACAAAGAAAGTAGTTCGACTTCATTTTCTGTTAAATGATTTCTCTCATCTCTTAGTTTAAAAATATTTTTAATTTTTATCTCTATCGAATTTCGAGGAATATTGTCATACCAATCTGAGAGGCTACTGTCATTAGAATTATTAAATATTATTTCTTCTATCTTTACTTTTTCCCATTCTAATAACCTTTCTATTTTTTCCGTTTCCAAAGCAATCAATTGATCAATCTCATTAATTTTCCAATCTAGGTATTCTACAATTTTCTTCTGTTCATCAAAAGATGGTATAGGAAGTACATATTTACCAATATTATTCAACGAAACTCCATTACGATCTCCATTAGTAAACATAGAATAAAAAGTATTAAAAGATTCTGAACGTATGACGTAATAAATAAATTTATCACACTGTTCATAAGTTTTTATTGAACATAATTTATTTCCAAATGTTACTTCTTCAGTTGAGAAAGCTACTTTTCTTCCACCACTTCCACCTTCAATACACACAAGAGTAGAACCAGGAGCACTGACTTTAAATCGTGTATCGTTATAAGGGACAAAAATATTAGAGCTATGGACAATACTCATATTTATTGCATTAATATCCGCAGTTGTAATAAATTTTCTTGAATTTTCGTTTGATGAATATTTCCTTTTTTCATCATCTTTTATACTATTTCCTGTTTTGTAATTGGAAATACGTTTTAAGGAACCATAATCCCAATGTTCAGGAACTTTCTCCAGCCAAGGTAGGTCAACTTTCTTATACCGTTCGTACCTATTCATATAACCCCTCCAAAACGCTTGCCATCATGCCATCTGATTGTTTTTCTAACTCTTTGATTCGAGCAACAATGGTTTCGACGCTTTCTAATTGTTTTGGCTTGTAGAAGTACTTGGTGAAGTTTATCTCATAACCAATTTGTGTCTTTTCTTTATTGACAAAAGCATCTGGATGATAAGGTAGTACTTCTTGGGCGATAAAGGCATCGATACCCCCTTTATAAGTCATCGGTATGTTTTCTGTATCAGTTAAATTTGTATCAATGATAACATTCCCTTTACTATCTGTTTGCAACTCCGCATTTTCATCTTTAACAATGATATTATCTAACATCCCTATTGATAATGCTTTTGCAAAGTTTGCACCTTTGATATTATAGGCTTTAAGAGCCTTATTAAAGTTCTTCACAAATGTTGAAAAGTCAAGGTAGAGTTCCTCTTGCCCAAAAGATTGTAATACAGCCAAGTAGGCTTTGATGTTCTCAGTTTTTTTGAGTTCTAAAAGAGCAGCTTTCGTGTCTTTAAGTCCACTATTGGATAATTTAGATTTATCAAGGTTTCCTTCTAAGGCACCGACGGCTGTTAATGTCGCTTCTAATTGTTGAAGGTTAGTTTGATTGAAAAGAACAGCTTGTCTAAGTGGGCGTTCCACTGTCACCTTGTAGTAACCGAAGTCTTCGTTATTGAATATTTTTGAATACTCGCTTTCTTGAAAATTGAGGTATTCATCAAGAATGAACTGACGATTCTCTTCTGAGAGTTCACAGTTTTTCTTACCAAGGTTCTTCCGTAAGGAAGTCTTAATACTGCTGGCATCGATTAATTGGATTTTTCCTTTACGCTTTTCTTCTTTACGATTGCTGAGAATCCAGATATGCGTTGTAATTGGTGTGTTATAGAATATGTTCTCTGGTAACTGAATAATAGCTTCGATAAGATCTTCTTCAATCATATAGCGACGAGCATTACTCGCCCCACTGCCTGCATCACCTGTAAAAAGGGCTGAACCGTTATGTACTTCGAGAATGCGAGATCCTAACGCTGTCTCTTTCATCTTAGCGATATTATTCAATAAGAATAGCAACTGTCCATCACTGACATCTGGAAGCATACGGAAGTCTGCTTGTTCTTTGTAAGATTTGACAAAACGTGAATCCATCACACTTTTTTTAGATTTATCGTCTGTTCCTCCACCCAAGATAGTGAGATCTGTTTTCCAGTTCTTCCCATAAGGTGGATTGGATAGCATAAAGTCAAAATGCTCACCCGAAGTTTGGTCGTAAGATAGGGTTGAGCCATAGAAAACTTTATTTGCATTGGTGTCCCCACCCTTGATCAGCAAGTCGGCTTTAGAGATGGCATAAGTTTCTGGATTGACCTCTTGTCCGAACATGTGAATCGATAGAGACTTGCCTGTTTCTTGAGCAAAAGTCTGAAGTTTTTCCTCTGCTACTGTAGCCATTCCAAGTGTTCCACAGGCTCCATCATAGATAGAATATGTCCCATCTTTCAACTTATCAAGAATCGGTACAACAGCGATGTCAGCCATCAATTCAATAACATCACGAGGAGTAAAGTGCTCCCCAGCTTCTTCGTTATTTTCCTCATTAAACTTACGAATCAACTCTTCAAAAAGTGTTCCCATAGCATGGTTATCTAACCCTTTTTTTATCACTTCACCTTGCGAATTCAACTCATCATAAGGACTAAGATTTAACTCTGATGATGTAAATTTTTCAATGACAGAACCTAGGATGCCTGCTTCTGTCATCTTAGTTAGCTGATTATTGAAGTCAAACTTTTGTAAGATTTCCTTTACGTTTTCTGAGAACCCATTCAAATATTCCTCAAAATTTTTCTTAAGATTTTGACGGTTTGTTTCGTGTTTTAAATCTTTCAGCTGAAATTGTGATGTATTGTAGAATGGCAAGTTCACAGCTGTTGCCAATGTTTTTTCAACATCCCACCCTTCTTGTTCTGCTGTCTCTTTAACTTTCATAATATTCGCTTTTTCTTTTTCGATAATAGTATCAAAACGGCGAATAACAGTCATGGGAAGAATAACATCACGGTATTTCCCTCGAACGTAGACATCTCGCAAACAATCATCTGCAACAGACCAGATGAAACTAACAAGTTTATTGTACTCCAATGCATTATATGAACTATCCATTTAATTATCCTCCAAATTAAATTTTTCAATCGTAATGATATCTCCAATATCACTGTCTAGTTCCCTACAAATTTTTCCAATAACTACTGGAGAAACAGCTTCCCCTTTTACCATTTTTGAAATAGTTGTTGGTGAGATTCTAGTTTTAGCCATTAGATACCTCCAAGAAACGCAAAAAGCCTACTGGATTTTCAGTAGGTTTCAGTCTATATTTTTTACATTTTTTTATTAGGTTATATATATATATATATGCATTTGCGTAGTCTGGCTCATTTTGAACTCCTTTAGAATTAAATTTTCAGAGATGCTATAAACAATTCTAATAACTCTCAGCCTAAAACTATTATACCATGATTTCTATTTTTTCAAAAAAACGAACCAGCTCTAACTGATTCGTTTTCTTACGTTCTACTCCTACTTCCGATACATTTTAAACTGTAGGAAGAGGTCGCTATATTTTCCTGTCCATTTATGGTCAAATTTTTCATAAACTTCTAGGTGTTTCATGGTTTCAGCATCTGGATAGAAGGCTTTATCTTCTTTTTTCTCCTCTGGGAGTAATTCCTTAGCTGGTAGGTTTGGTGTTGAATAGCCGACATACTCCGCATTTTTGAGAGCATTTTCAGGTTTCAACATAAAGTTTATAAAGGAATAGGCTGCATCTTGGTTTTTGACGGTTTTGGGAATGACCATATTGTCAAACCAAAGGTTGCTGGCTTCTGTCGGTACCACATAGCGTAAGTTTTCATTTTTTTCTAGCATTTGACTAGCTTCGCCAGAGAAGGTCACACCGATTGCAGCGTTATTCTGAATCATGTAGCCCTTCATCTCGTCCGCCACAATAGCCTTGATATTTGGAGTCAACTTGTAGAGCTTGTCCACTGTCTCTTCTAACTGCTGGGTATCCTTGGAGTTGAGGCTGTAGCCGAGGGAATTGAGTCCCAGTCCCAGTACCTCACGCGCCCCATCAAAAAGCATGATAGAGTTCTTATACTCTGGCTTCCAGAGGTCATCCCAATGCTCAGGCGCTTCCTCTACCATGGTTTCATTATAGACAATTCCCAGTGTTCCCCAGAAGTAAGGGATGGAGAATTTATTGCCTGGGTCAAAGGACTGGTTGAGGAACTCCGGTCCGATATTTTCAAGACCTTCAAGTTTTGAATAATCAAGCGGAACCAAGAGGTCTTCGTCCTTCATCTTGTTAATCATGTATTCACTAGGAATGGCAATATCGTAGGTCGTTCCACCCTGCTTGATCTTGGTATACATGGCTTCGTTGGAGTCAAAGGTCTCGTATTGGACTTGAATGCCTGTCTCTTCTGTGAATTGCTCCAAGAGTTCTGGATCGATATAGTCTCCCCAGTTGTAGATAACCAATTTTTGACTATCTCGGCTATTGATTTTACTATCTAGATGAGTCGCAATTCCCCACAAGACGAGGATAATGGCTACAATTCCTGCTAAAAATGAATAGAGTTTTTTCATGCTTGCTCCTCCTTCTCACGTGAGATAAAGTAATAGCCAACAACTAGGATAATACTAAAGAGAAAGACAAGGGCAGACAGGGCATTGATCTCTAGCGAAATCCCCTTGCGAGCACGAGAGTAAATCTCGACCGATAGGGTTGAAAAGCCATTTCCCGTTACAAAGAAGGTCACAGCAAAGTCATCTAGCGAATAGGTGAAGGCCATGAAGTAACCTGCAATGATAGACGGTGTCAGGTAAGGAAGCATGATTTCCTTAAACATCTGAAATTGACTGGCACCAAGGTCATAGGCCGCATGAATCATGTCACCGTTCATTTCTTTGAGACGTGGCAAGACCATCAAGACCACGATAGGAATGGAGAAAGCCACATGACTAGATAAGACAGTCAAAAAGCCAAGTGAAAACTTGAGTTGGGTAAAGAGAATCAAGAAGCTAGCACCAATCATAACATCAGGCGCAACCATGAGGATATTATTGAGTGATAGAAAGGCTTCTTGGTATTTCTTACGAGACTGGTAGATGTAAATGGCACCAAAAGTCCCGATAATGGTCGCAATCAAGGCTGACAGGAAGGCCAAGAAAAAGGTCTGGGTCACAATCAACATGAGACGACCATCGCCAAACATGGTTTTAAAATGGCTCAGGCTAAAGCCTGTAAAGCTGTTCATGTCGTTGCCTGCGTTAAAGGCATAACCAATCAGGTAAAAAATCGGCAGGTAGAGGACAAGAAAGACCAGTCCCAGATAAAGGTTGGCAAATTTTTTCATCGTTCTCTCCTTTCCTTGGTCACCCACATGGTGATGAACATGGTCAGAATGAGAATCACACCGATAGTTGAACCCATACCGTAGTTGTCATTGGTTAGGAAATTCTGTTCAATAGCCGTCCCCAAGGTGATAACGCGGTTCCCACCAATCAAACGGGTCAGCATGAAGAGGCTCAAGCTTGGGATAAAGACGGACTGAACCCCACTTCGCACCCCATTCATAGATAGAGGAAAGATGACATGACGGAAGGTCTCCCACTTGGTCGCACCGAGATCATAACTGGCATTGATAAGATTGTTGTCCATATCGTCCAAGACATTGAAAATCGGCAAAATCATAAAGGGAAGCTCGATGTAGCTTGCGACAAAGATAAAGGAGAAATCGGTAAAGAGCAACTGTTGTGAACCGATTCCGATGAATTCCAAAAATTGGTTAATAGAGCCATTTTGACCAAAAATTCCGATAAAGGCATAGGCTTTAAGGAGCAAATTGATCCAGGTAGGCAGGATAATCAGCATGAGCCAAAGTTGACGGTGCTTGAGACGGGTCAAAAAGAGGGCTGTTGGATAGCTGATAAGCAAGGTTACAAAGGTCACAATTCCTGCATAAAGCACGGAGTTAAAGCTCATTTTGAGGTAGGTCAAGTTTTGTGACGCAAAGTAAGATTTATAGTTTTCTAAGCTAAACTGGCCTTCGATATTGAAAAAGGATTGACCGAAAATCAAGACCAAGGGTGCCAGGACAAAGAGGGCAATCCAAAGCATGTAGGGCACTACAAAGAGTTTAGAGCTTGTTTTCTTCATCTCTCTCCTCCTCGATTGCATTGATCAGACCTGCTTCTTGCTCTTCAATTTCCACGTATTCTTCGATACGAGCATCGAACTCTTCTTCAGTTTCGTTAAGGCGCATGATGTGGATGTCTTCTGGTTCAAAGTCCAGACCAATTTCCTCACCCACAATGGCCTTACGAGTCGAGTGGATCATCCATTCATTTCCAAGTTCGTCATAGGCGATAATTTCATAGTGCACTCCACGGAAGAGCTGGGTATCGACCTTAACTTGGAGCTTGCCTTCTTCAGGAAGGGTAATCCGCAAGTCCTCTGGACGAATCACGACTTCGACTGGTTCATTTGGCTTCATCCCACCATCGACCGCTTCAAAGCGTTTGCCGTTAAACTCAACCAAGTAGTCCTCAATCATGGTACCTGGCAAGATGTTTGACTCGCCGATAAAGGTAGCAACAAAGTGGTTGATTGGCTCATCGTAGATATCCACAGGAGTTCCAGACTGGACAATCTCGCCATCATTCATGACAAAAATCCAGTCACTCATAGCCAGGGCTTCTTCCTGATCGTGAGTGACAAAGACAAAGGTGATTCCCAATCGTTGTTGCAGTTCACGTAGTTCATACTGCATATCTGTTCTTAATTTCAAGTCTAGCGCTGATAAAGGCTCGTCCAACAAAACCACACGGGGTTGGTTGATGATGGCACGGGCAATAGCCACACGCTGGCGTTGTCCTCCTGAGAGTTTACGAATGGAACGTTTTTCATAACCTTCCAACTGAACCATCTTGAGAACTTCCGCTACGCGTTTCTCGATTTCTTTCTTGTCAATCTTGCGCAAGCGGAGCGGAAAGGCAACATTTTCAAACACATTCATATGTGGAAACAAGGCATAGGATTGGAAGACCGTATGGACATCTCGCTTGTTGGTTGGGATGTCATTGATACGGACACCATCCAGCAAAATATCTCCTGTCGTCGCATCCAATAACCCTGCAATAATGTTTAGGATAGTTGATTTCCCTGAACCAGATGCGCCTAAAAGAGTGTAGAATTTTCCTTCTTCCAACTCAAAGTTGATGTCTTTGAGAACCTTGGTGTTGCTGTCTTCAAAAACTTTAGAGACGTTTTTGAATTCAATAATTGGTTTTTTCAATTGTCATTTATTCCTTCTTTTTCATAGATTAACAGATCAGGGCTCTGTCAGGCCGCCACTACCTCGTGTAGGAGACTGAACTGCCTACATTCTTCTGCACTGACGATAGGCTTTCACCCCCTTTCCATGATATAGCAGCAACTTTTCAACTACAGCTTCCTACTTGCTTTCACCTAAAATACGGACCTCTCTCTCAAGAGTAACGCCAGAGTGTTCCTTGACTTTTTCAATCACAGACTCAATCAAGTCTTCGTAGTCTTTGGCCGTTCCATCTGCGACATTGATCATAAAACCTGCGTGCTTTTCAGACACTTCAACACCACCGACACGATAGCCTTTCAAGCCAGCTTCTGAAATTAATTGACCTGCAAAATACCCTACTGGACGCTTAAAGACCGAACCACAAGATGGATATTCTAAAGGTTGCTTGAGTTCACGTAGATGCGTCAAGCGGTCCATTTCTTGCTTGATAACCTGATGGCTTCCTGGAGCTAGAGCAAATTTAGCTGACAAGACAACTGCACCAGACTCCTGAATGGCTGAATGGCGGTAACCAAAAGCCAAATCCTTGACAGACAGGGTCTCGATTTCTCCGTCCTTGGTCAAGACCTTACAAGACTGTAAGATGTGAGCAATCTCGCCACCATAGGCACCCGCATTCATAAAGACAGCACCGCCGACGCTCCCTGGAATGCCACAAGCAAACTCAAAGCCAGTCAAACTATGACGAAGGGCAATGCGTGTCGTTTCAATCAAGTTAGCCCCTGCTTCTGCTTCGATGGTATAGCCATCAACGGAAACATTATTGAGCTTGTCACACAAGATGACAAATCCACGAACCCCACCATCACGAACGATGATGTTGCTGGCATTCCCAAGAACCATCCAAGGGATATTTTCTTGATTGGCAAATTTAACAACGCGAGCCAACTCAAAACGATTTCGTGGAAAGACCAAATAATCGGCCTCTCCACCTACTTTTGTATAACTATAGCTATGCAAGGGTTCCTTGAAACGGATATCAATCCCTTCTAAGATTTCAAGCATTTTTTCTTTTACTGACATGACACTCTTCCTTTTACAAAATTCATTCCATTATACCATTTTTAAGACCATTTGACGACCCTAAAAAAATCTTGGGCTTATTTTAAACATAAAAAGAGGTTTCCCCTCTTTTTATGATTTTTTGCAAAAGATTGCCTTGGTTCCATAGGCAACCAGAACAAGTTCAAGTGCTAGGACAACTTCAACCAAGACTGGACTTGTCAGCCATCCAACTTGGGCAAGAGATGGTGCCAGATCAAAAAAGGCATGTAGGCCATAGGCTGCTAGGAGATAAATCCATTTCTTCTGGCGAACAGCTTGGTAAACCCAAATAGTCAAAAGCAATTGGAATCCTAGAGCCAAAATCCGTTCAAAACCAAGCAAATAAATCTGCCAGACTGATAGCGACTGAATAGTTTTCAACATATTTTCAGACAGCAATTGCATAACCTGTGGATTTTGCGTTTGAACTGCTGAGAGAACGATGTAGAGATTGATCAAACTAGTAAGACCTAGGAAAATCAACTCCAAGCCACCATGCCCCAATCCATAAGCCAAGGCATCCGCCTTTTCCAAATTTCTCTTTTTCTCCAACCATTTGAAGAAAACAAGGCGAGCCGTTTCCTCAAAAAATGCTGCCATGGCTAGGCCATAGATGATATAGACAAGCGGATGGTCTTGCAAGAGGGCAATACTACCGTCTTTTTGAGGATGTAAAACCAAGATATGCACCAGTTTTTCTAAAATCTGTGAAGAGACAAAGAAGGCAACAGCCCCCAAGCCCAAGACAGCTAGATTAATCTGGTATTTCTTTTTGGCATACCAAATGCTTCCTAGCAAGAAAGCCAGCAACAGCACCATGGTAATAATGATATGAATGGTCATTTTCTTCTCCTATTCTGCCTTTTCAATATCTTTTTTCATCTCGTCAACATTGAACTTAGCAAACAAGTATTGACGGTCTTGGACTGGGAAACGTTGGTCCAACTGATCAACAGCTCCCACCTCAATAATGCCTTCCTTGATGACAAAGTCCATGACATGCCCACCGAAGGTCAAATCATCTGAGATGAAGTGTAGATGGTAGCCTGCCACACTAACTCCATGAAAAATCTCTGGCGTCCAGAAACCAACGATGGTTCCTGCGACATTGTCACGACGATATTCCGGTTGATGGGTTGCAACATCAGCAAACTTGGTCTCTGGTGTTGACTTGGGAATCATGCGCACATGCATATGTGAAAATTCCCCACGAATCTTGATAGAGCGGAAAAGATTTTCCCCGTCATAATAAGACTCAATTCGCTCCTCCAATTCCTTGTCCGTCATCTCAAAGCGCTGTCGGAAAATAACCTCTGCCTGATGCGGTACTACTGCTGCATAAGGAATAAGGGCATCTGGTGACACCTCCACAATCTCTGGCTGGTCGCCTGATCCTTTGGCCTGATAAGCCTTGCCATCCAAGACAATCAATTCTCCATCAATGGAATCCAAGGTTCCCAAACCAAGGTCACCATGCTCTAGCAATTCTCCTACTGTCATGGTCCCACCATAAAGGCCAGCCATCAAGGCTCCAAGGGTATTGTATTGAAATAATTTCACTGGTTCCTGCACGTTCTTATCCATTCACTTTCTTGTCTGTTATTCTATAAATGTTACTCCTAAGTATACCACATTTGCCCCTAGATGTGAACGATAGAAACACTCTAGACATTGCCAAGAAGGAAAAAAAAAGGTACAATGTAACAAAATCAAGGGAGGTCTGGAATGAAGAAACAAAGCAAGTACCAAGAGGTCGTTTCCTATCTGAAAAACGGTATCGAGTCTGGACGTTTTCCGACGGGTAGCCGCCTGCCTTCTATCCGTCAACTGAGCCTTGACTTTCACTGTAGCAAGGACACTATTCAACGAGCCCTGCTGGAATTACGGCACGAACAATACCTCTATGCCAAGCCCCAGAGTGGCTACTATGTGCTGGAGCAAGGACAACACCAGGACCTAGAAATCGAGGTTACAGATGAACATGCTAGCGCCTATGATGACTTCCGACTCTGCGTCAACGAAACCCTGATTGGACGTGAAAACTACCTCTTCAACTACTATGACAACCAAGAAGGTTTAGAAGATCTAAGACAGTCTATTCACAAACTCCTCTTTGACCAAGCCCTCTACTGCAAGGCTGACCAACTGGTACTGACTTCTGGCACCCAACAAGCCTTGTTTATCCTCTCTCAAATATCCTTTCCTAGCCAAGCTAAGGAAATCTTGGTGGAACAGCCGACCTACCATCGGATGAATCGTCTCTTGATTGCTCAAGGTCTGGACTATCAAACGATTGAACGAGGCATTGATGGGATTGCCTTGGAGGAGCTGGAAGGCCACTTCAAAACAGGAAAAATTAAGTTTTTCTACACCATTCCTCGTTTTCACTATCCTCTGGGGCATTCCTATTCTGAGCAGGACAAACGGGCTATTCTTGACTTAGCTACCAAGTATGGAGTCTATATCGTAGAGGACGACTATCTGGGGGATTTGGACTCTAAAAAGGGCCAGACCTTCCACTATCTAGATACAGAGGAGCGCGTTATTTATATCAAGTCCTTCTCAACCAGCCTCTTTCCAGCCCTGCGGATTACGGCTCTCATTCTGCCAAATGCTATCAAAGAAGCCTTTGTGGCCTACAAAAATATCCTAGACTACGACAGCAACCTTATCATGCAAAAGGCCCTGTCACTCTATATTGACAGTCAATTGTTTGAGAAAAATCGTCTAGCTCGCTTGTCCAATCAGGAAACTTACCAAAAACAAATCGAGGAAAGTTTAACCAAAACACCTTGTCCCCTTCCACATTTTCCTCTGCACGATGGCTTATTACTAGACCTGAGACAGTATCCTAAAATCGCCAGTCTCAAACACAGCCAACTGGGCTTGGACTTCTTTGAGGAGGCTTACTTGGATGCCTGCCCTTATCAATTTGCCAAGGTGTCCTTAGACAATCTAGAAAAGGTTTTAAACTATTTAAAAGCAGAATTGGAATGACTTCCAACTCTGCTTTTTTCTTATTGTTCAACTTCTGTTAAGGTTGCCGCTTTTTCAAGATATTTTTGGTAGGTACCGTCATCCTTGAGTTTTTGGATGACCTTGTCCACCACTTCTTTTAAATCAGCACTATTTTTTCTAAGGGCAACTGCATTAGCTTCGCCGTCCTTCATCTTCAAGCTGACAGTTGCGACAGCTAAGTCGGCGTTTTTAGCAGCATAGCTAAGGGCAACAGGCTCATCCATGTGAACAGCATCTACTTTTCCAGCCTGCAATTCATTGACAGCTTCACCCATATTGGTTAGGGAAGTTAATTGCGCTTTTGGCAATTGTTCCTTGACCATTGATTCTGGAACAGTTCCTTTTTGGGCCGCAATATTATCACTTTCAAGGCTAGTTAAATCCTTGTATTTTTCTACATCAGACTTACGAACCAAGAAACTAATCTTGTTTTCATAGTAGGGGATTGAAAAATCAAAGACTTCTTTTCTCTCGTCAGTAGCGCTAATTCCTGCAACCGCTAGGTCAGCCTTCCCAGTTTGAAGACTGGTTAAAACATTGTCAAAACTCATGCTTGAAATTTCCAACTTCACCCCAAGTTCATCAGCGATAGCTTGGGCCATATCAATATCCGCACCGACTACCTGGTTTTTTCCGTCAACTAAGGATTGGAATTCAAAAGGTGCATAGTCAGGACTAGTCGCCACAACTAATTTCCCCTTTTGCTTAATGGCTTCAACAGCTGACTGAGAACCATTAGAATCCGACTGACAAGCTACTAAGAAGAAACTTGCAAGAAAACTACATAAAACAAATATCCATTTTTTTGATTTCATAAATAAACAACCTCTCTGTTAATTTTGTATAATTATAACGCTATCCAAGTTGCTTGTCAAGTATTTTTTGAATTTTTATCTTAAAAATATTTTTTTCATTCAACAAAAGGAGCTATTAATTGATTTCAAGCTCCTTTTTATACAGAATGAAACTATTTTATAGTTCGACAATCTTACCTGTTTCAAAGTAAACAACCCATTCACAGATATTCTTAGCATAGTCTCCAATGCGTTCCAAGAAGGCAATCACTTGGAAGTAATCACGACCTGTAACAATGGCATCAGGATTTTTCTTGATTTCTTCTGTAGCCAAGTCACGAATGCTATCAAAGTAATGGTTGATTTTTTCGTCCATGGCTGCTACTTCATAGGCCTGATCTACTGAACCATTGAGATAGAGTTCAAGGGCTGCTTCAACGAAGTTCTTGACATCACGCCCCATTCTCTTAATTTCTTCTTCAACAGCTGGGATGCGTTGCTCCCCCTTCATACGAATGGCTGCTCTTGCAATGGAAACGGCATGGTCCCCCATACGTTCCAAGTCCGATACGGCTTTTAAGACTGTTAGAACTGTACGCAAGTCTTGAGAAACTGGTTGTTGAAGGGCAATCATTTCAAATGATTTCTTTTCCAATTTCACTTCGTATTCGTTTACTTCTGCATCGTCTTCGATGACTTCCTTGGCCAAATCACGGTCATGCGTAACAAAGGCACGCACCGTACGATTGATTTGGGATAGCACTTCTTGTCCCATAGCATAGAACTGGTTGTGCAATTTCTCTAAATCTTCCTCAAATTGAGAGCGTAACATCATTTATCTCCTTATCCAAATTTTCCTGAAATATAATCTTCTGTTTCCTTGTGTTGTGGGCTGAGGAACATCTTCTTGGTATCGTTAAACTCGATCAGATCTCCATCTAGGAAAAATCCTGTCTTGTCAGAAATACGAGATGCTTGTTGCATGGAACGCGTAACCAAGAGCATGGTGTATTTATCTTTTAAACCATACAAGGTTTCCTCAATCTTACCAGCCGAGATAGGGTCCAGAGCTGAAGTCGGTTCATTCAAGAGAATGATTTTAGGACTGGTTGCCAAGACACGAGCAACACAGACACGTTGTTGTTGTCCACCTGAAAGCCCGATAGCTGAATCATGCAGGCGATCCTTGACCTCATCCCAGATAGAAGCTCGTTGCAAGGCTTTTTCTACTGCTTCATCCAGAACCTGCTTATCCTTAACTCCATTGATACGAAGCCCGTAAACAACATTTTCGTAGATAGACATAGGGAAAGGGTTCGGTTGTTGAAAGACCATACCGATTTCCTTCCGCAATTCAACTGTATCTGTACGCGGACTGTAGATGTTGTGGCCGTTATAAACCACCGAACCAGTTGTGGTCACCTCTGGATTGAGATCCCCCATGCGGTTGATAGCCTTGAGGAGGGTTGATTTCCCTGATCCAGATGGACCAATCAAGGCTGTAATTTCCTTAGGTTGGAAAGATAGGGAAACACTATTCAAGGCCTTCTTTTGATTGTAGTAAACGGACAGGTCTGACACCTGTAAAATCGCTTCTGTCATACTGTTTCCTTTCTATCCAAAGTGTCCTGTTACATAGTCATTGGTTGACTGTAGTTTGGCATTTTGGAAAATATTAGAGGTCTTATCGTACTCTATCAAGTCACCCAAGTAGAAAAATCCTGTGTAGTCACTAGCACGCGCAGCCTGCTGCATACTGTGGGTTACGATGATAATGGTAAAGTCTTTTTTCAATTCCAACATAGTTTCTTCTAGCTGGGCTGTCGCAATCGGATCCAAGGCTGATGCCGGCTCATCCATCAAGAGAATATCTGGTTTAACAGAGATAGCACGAGCGATACAGAGACGTTGCTGCTGACCACCTGATAGGGTCAAGGCCGACTTGTGCAAATCATCTTTAACCTGGTCCCAAAGGGCAGCCTGACGAAGAGAGGTTTCCACAATTTCATCCAAGACTTGCTTGTCCTTAACCCCTGCACGTTCATGAGCAAAAGTGATATTGCGGTAGATAGACTTGGCAAAGGGATTTGGTCGTTGGAAGACCATTCCGATATGCTTACGCATCTCATAGACATTGATTTCTGGACGGTTAACATCAATCCCTTGGTAGAGGATTTGACCTGTTACCTTGGCAATATCAATGGTATCATTCATACGGTTGAGACTGCGAAGGTAGGTTGATTTCCCTGAACCAGAAGGGCCAATTAAGGCAGTAATTTTATTCTTTTCAAATTGCATATCGATGCCCTTGATGGATTCATTTTTACCGTAGTAAACATGTAAATCCTTAGTAGAGAGGGCCACTTTCTCTTCAGGAAAGGTGATGATATGCTTTTCATCCCAATTATATTTTGACATGGCTTCTCCTTTAGGCAGCGGTTAATTTCTTATGTAGGTAACTTCCGAGTTTACGGGCTCCAAAGTTAAAGATGAGGATAAAGATGAGGAGCACGGCTGCAGAACCTGCTGATACAATAGTTCCATCAGGAATAGTACCTTCACTATTGACTTTCCAAATGTGGACAGCCAAGGTTTCTGCTTGACGGAAGATAGAGATTGGGCTAGTAACACTGAGAATATTCCAGTTAGACCAGTCAAGGGCTGGAGCGGATTGTCCTGCTGTATAGATAAGGGCAGCTGCCTCACCAAAGATACGACCAGAAGCTAAGACGACCCCAGTCACAATACCTGGAAGGGCTTCTGGAATGACGACATGAACCACAGTCTCCCAACGAGAAATTCCAAGGGCCAAGCCGGCCTCACGTTGCGTATGGTGAACGTGTTTCAAGCTGTCTTCAACGTTACGAGTCATCTGAGGCAGGTTAAAGACCGTCAAGGCCAAGGCACCTGAGATGATTGAAAATCCATACTCAAACTGAACTACAAAGATCAAGTAACCAAAGAGACCGACAACCACTGATGGCAGTGAAGATAAGATTTCAATACAGGTTCTGACAAAGTTGGTAACAGGACCCTTTTTGGCGTATTCAGCTAGGAAAATTCCAGCTCCCATAGACAAAGGCACAGAGATAATCAAGGTAATGACCAGAAGGAAGAAGGAATTATAGAGCTGAATTCCAATCCCTCCGCCTGCTTGGTAAGAAGATGATTTGCCAGTCAAGAAAGACCAAGAGATGTGGGGCAAACCACGAACCAAGATATAGAGAATCAAGGATGCCAAGATGGCGACAATAATTCCTGCAATCGAGTAGAGGACAGCTGTTGCAATTTTATCTAATTTCTTAGCGTGCATAGTTTTTCTTTCCTCTTTCTTTCGTAATCAATTTAATCACACTGTTGAAGGCCAAACTCATCAAAAGCAAGACTAAGGCCAGTGACCAGAGAACATTATTGTCAACAGTTCCCATAACGGTATTTCCGATACCCATGGTTAACACAGAGGTCAAGGTCGCAGCAGGTGTTGTCAATGAAGTTGGGACAACGGCTGAGTTTCCAACTACCATCTGAATGGCCAAGGCCTCACCAAAGGCACGCGCCATCCCAAAGACCACTGCTGTGAAAATCCCTGAACGCGCTGCCTTCAAGGTCACGCGCCAGATGGTTTGCCAGCGGGTGGCTCCCATAGCCAAACTTGCTTCGCGGTAGTGACGAGGCACCGCACGCAAGCTATCTGTTGTCATAAAGGTTACCGTCGGTAAAATCATGACAAAGAGTACGAAAATCCCTGACAGAATCCCAAAACCAGTTCCACCAAAGATACTACGGACAAAAGGAACTACGACCTGCAAACCGATAAATCCATACACGACTGAAGGAATCCCGACTAGCAATTCAATGGCTGGTTGCAAGATTCTAGCACCTTTTGGTGAGACTTCGGTCATAAAGACAGCTGCTCCAATGGCAAAAGGAGTTGCGATAAGGGCTGATAGGATTGTGACAATAAAGGAACCCAAAATCATAGGAAGGGCACCAAATTGTTTACCTGAAGGATTCCAAGCTTGCCCAAAGAGGAAATCAAAGATATTAACCCCATTTACAAAGAAGGTCGACAAGCCTTTTTGGGCTACGAAAATCAAAATCATAGCCACAATGATGACAATCAAAGACAGACAGGCAAAGGTCAAGCCTTTTCCAAGTTTCTCTAGACGAGAGTTCTTTGAGGGAGAAAGTAATTTTTTAGCTAATTCTTCTTGATTCATTAGTGACTCCCTTCTAGTGCTGTCACCGTTCCTACAGCATCTTTTTCAACCTTCATTTCCTTGACAGAAATATAGCCCATCCCCTTAACGATTCCGCTTTGCGCTTCATCAGAGAGGACAAAGTTGAGGAATTCTGCCACCAATTCATTTGGTTGGCCTAGGGTGTACATGTGTTCATAAGACCACAAAGGCCAGTTATTGCTTGTAACATTTTCTGCAATCGGCTCATAGCCATTCAACTTCATACGTTTAACTGAGTCATCCACATAGGCAAAAGCTAAGTAAGAAATGGCTCCTGGTGTCTGAGAAACAATGTTTTTAACCATCCCATTTGAATCCTGTTCTTGACTCTGCACGGCCGATTGACCATCCATGATAACACTATCAAAGGTTGCACGTGAACCTGAACTTGCCGCACGGTTGATAATGGAAATGGCTAGGTCTTTCCCACCGACTTCTTTCCAGTTGGTCACTTGACCTGTGAAGATGCTACGGAGTTGTTCAGTTGTCAGATTTTCAACATCAACTTCCTTGTTCACAATCACTGCCAAGCCCGCTACAGCAACCTTATGGTCCACTAGAGCGGATGCGTTGATACCGTCTTTTTCCTCGGCAAATACGTCTGAATTTCCTACATCAACAGCTCCAGACTGAACCTGAGACAGACCTGTACCAGATCCTCCGCCTTGGACGTTGACTGTTTTTCCAACGTGCATAGAGCCAAATTCATCTGCTGCTGCTTCGACCAAAGGCTGAAGAGCCGTTGAACCAACAGCTGTCATGGATTCCCCACGATCAATCCAGCTAGCACATCCCGCCAAAGAACCTGCTAGCAAAAGAGCCGCAAGGGATAGAGCGAGTTTTTTCCTTTTTTTCACTGTTTTTCTCCTTGAAAATAATGGTGAATGCTGTGAATTTTTTCAACTATTTATTTATGTTTTTCTTTTTTAAAATTGGGAGCCAACTAAAGTTCTTATACTCAATGAAAATCAAAGAGCAAACTAGGAAACTAGCCGCAGGCTGTACTTGAGTACGGCAAGGCGACGTTGACGCGGTTTGAATTTGATTTTCGAAGAGTATTAGCTTGGTTTTACTAGAAATTTGCTTAGTTACCATCTCCACCAATTTCGACTTAAAATGAAAGACAATTTGAAAAAAATCCATACTTCCACTATAACATAGACAAGCTACTTTGACTAGCATTTTCACTTGAATCTGAGGCCTTTTGGAAAATAATTTTTCAAAACATTTCCAGTCACCTTAGCAAAGCCCAAGCCATTTCCTTTAACCAAAACTTGGTACCAACCATTTGGCAGACTTTCCGCCAATTGAACAGTTTCTCCAGCCACATACTTTACAAACGCTTCTTGGTCAATTTCAACTGACTGCTTGACCTGACTCGGTTTCAAGGCTAGACCAAGAGCAAAACTAGGCTCAAAGCGTTTCTTCTTAAAGGTACCCAGATGCAGGCCATTCCGAGCAATCTTGAGTTTCCCTAAATCTGGTAAGAGTTCTGGCAGGAGATAAAGCTGATCTCCAAACGTCTGCAAGATACCCGATAGATTAACCTTCAGGTGGTTTTGGGCAAATTCCTGCCACAAGGCAACTTGTTCTCGGCTGAGATTGCTCTTACTTGCCTTACATTTAGGTGCTGGATTTTCACCTTTAAATTGCAAATGGGCTACAAATTGCCCCTCTCCCTTAAAATGATGTGGGTACATACGAGCCGTTTCTGTCAGGTCAATTCCAGCTACCATTCCATTGATATGCTCTACTGGCAACAAATCAAAATTATACTCTTCCAGCAACCACTTGACGATCTCTTCGTTTTCCTCAGGTGACCAGGTACAAGTCGAATAAACCAGACGACCACCTTGAGCTAACATGGTCACCGCATCCTCTAGAATTTCTCTTTGCAAGCTAGCACATTGACTTGGATAATCTAAGCTCCAATAGTTCATAGCATCTGGCTGCTTACGAAACATTCCTTCCCCAGAGCAAGGAGCATCAAGGACAATGAGGTCAAAATAGCCTTTAAAGACCTTAGCCAAGCGGTCGGCAGATTCATTAGTCACTACGACATTTGTCGCTCCAAAGCGCTCCATGTTTTCTACTAAAATCTTAGCCCGTTTGCTTGAAATTTCATTGGAAACAAGGAGACCCTCCCCTGCTAGATAGGCTGCCAGCTGAGTTGATTTTCCACCCGGTGCAGCGGCCAAATCCAAAACCTTCATACCAGGACTGGGCTGGGCTACCTGAGCAACCATCTGAGCAGCAGGTTCTTGCGAATAAACTAAACCAGTAGCATGCTCAGGCGATTTCCCTGAAACCTTCCCATAGTGGCCCCAAGGGGTTTGAGGAATAGCATCAGGAAAGGAAACTGGCGCCTCTTTTAAAGGATTGACCCGAAAAGCCGAAACCGCTTCCTCCTCAAAAGAGGCAAGAAAATCTCTTGCCTCATCTCCTAGTATCTCTTCATATTTTTCAACAAATCCTTCTGGAAATTGCATTTAAGTTCTTTTCCTTTCGTAAATATAGGACTGAATTTCCTCCTGCATCTCAAGAGGTAACATCATGACCGGCTGTCTAGTTTGAAAATCAAGCGGTTGACCAGAAAGGGTCACAACCCGATAGCCCAGACTTTCCCCCAAAATACTTGCTGCAGCATAATCCCATGGTTGCAGATAAGTGATATAGGTCAACAAACGCCCTGACAAAATCTTGACAAAACTAATGGCCGCACTCCCATAGACACGAACACCGAGGACCGCTCGACTCAAATCAGCCAGTCCCCATTCATTGGTTTCCAGCATACCACTATTCCCTGCAATAAGGAAATCTCCAAGTGGTTTTACTTTAAAGGGAGCTAGGAGCTGGTCATTTCGACAGACTGGAAACTTACCACCACCGTGATAACAATCCCCTTTGACCACATCATAAATCAGCCCAAACTGTCCCTGACCATTTTCAAAATAAGCCATCATAACAGCAAAATCTTCCTGCTGGGCTACAAAATTATTGGTCCCATCAATGGGATCAATGACCCAAACCCTGCCCTCTTGAACCGAGGCTCGCAGACAACCTTCTTCAGCACAAATCTTATCTTCAGGATAACGAGACAAAATCTCACCAACCAATAGCTCCTGAACTTCCTTGTCCAGTTTGGTCACCAAATCTGTTGGAGAGGACTTGATTTCAACACGCAAGTCTTCCTGCATATGGTCAAGGATGTACTGGCCCGCTCTCTTAACAAGCTCTTTGGCAAATTCAAATTTACTTTCCAAGAGAAATCTTTCCTTCCCCTTTTTCCTTGGCAGCCTGAACTGCTCGATAAAGTGAATAGCCACTAACTGTTTCAAATTCTCGTCCCAAACGTTTCTCTTCGCTCTTACTTGGCACGACCGCTTTGAATCCCTTATAGGAATCCAGTAACTTTTTAGCCTCTACCTTGCCTTCATAGGCAGCTTCAACATCATTAAAAAAAGAAAGCACTGAAGCAAGTTCTTCAGTGCTCCACGACAAATCTAGTGGGTAACTATACTGTTTGTTCATTAACTAATACCAGCTCTCATTCTTGCTTCTTTTAGTTCTTGCTTACGGTAACTACGAGGGAGAAAAGCACGAATCTCATCTTCATTAAAACCAATTTGCATGCGTTTGGCATCGATGATAATTGGACGACGCAAAAGACTAGGATACTGCTCAATCAAATGAAGCAATTCCGATACCGAAATACTTTCTACATCAATATCTAATTTTTGAAAAATTTTTGAACGAGTTGAAATGATGTCATCAGTACCATTTTCGGTCAAGGAAAGAATATGTTGCAATTCTTTTCTCGTTAAAGGACTGGTCATAATATTGTGTTCCTCAAAGGGAACCTTATGTTTTTCTAACCAGGCCTTTGCCTTACGACATGAAGTACAGCTCGGTGATAGAAATAGTGTAATCATGCTTTTCTCTTCTTATCTATACTTTGCTAATTCTATTATACAAAAAAATAAAGCGCTTGACTAGAGATTTTTAGAAAAAAAAGCCTATTTTTTCAAGAAAAATAGACTGTTTGCGAACGATTAACTCTTTTTGGATTTGATTAATTCATTCTTGACAATCATTTCGAATCACATACCTAACTTATTTACTCAAAATAAGAATATCTTTAGCATTACTTCCTACGACTTTTCAGGTATAGAAAACCAAAGAAGCTCTCATAGAGGGCAAAAAAGAGGAGGAAGGCATGAAGGAAAAAGGTCTCTGGCAAAATCATAATAACAGGATCCTTGGCTGGATCAAAAAGCCAGGTATCATCTCCCACAAAGAGAATTTGATGGAAAAGGGTAAAGAATTGGTCAAAACCAATCAAAACTCCCCCAAGACCAATCAGCAAAGGCAAGACTACTAGAGCTAGGAGACTTTTATAAAAGAGAGACAAAAAGCCCTTTTTCACAATCCCTTTGACAAAGAAATAGAAACTTGGCAGTGTCACTAGAGCTACTAGCTGCACCAAGTGAAAGAGGTTCTTGACCACCGCAAAGTGGTGCAGACCAGCTGCTGACGAACGAAAATCAGGCATCTGCAAGTCCTGACTAAAAGGATTGGTCAGGTAATCCATCAAGATATGAAAGTTGTACTGAATGGTTTCTGGTTTTAGATAAACTCGATCTGTTAAATTCAGCCACTGAATTTCCAGCGGATAAAAAATCCAAGCTAGATAAATAGTCAGAAGGATTGAGAGGGACAGAAGAAAGACCATAGAGCCCCAAAAAGTCAGTTTAGTTTTCATCAAAATTCCACTCCGCAAGGCTAGAAACCACATGAGTCGGTGCGATTGGTAGGTCTGCTACTTCTTCCGCCTTGGTAAAACCTGTTGTCACCAAGAGCGTTGGAATGCCATTGTCAATCCCTGCTCGGATATCAGTCAAGTAGTTATCCCCAACCATAATCAACTCTTCACGTTCCAAGCCTAAGTGCTCAACCGCCTTGTCCATAATGATGGCATTTGGTTTCCCAATATAAACAGGCTTCACTCGTGTTGCCACTTCAAGAAGGGTAATCAGTGAACCAGCACCAGGCAAAAGACCGCGCTCTGTCGGGATGTTGAGGTCAGGATTGGTTCCGATAAAGTGGGCACCTTTTTGAATAGCCAGAGTTGCTGTCGCAAATTTTTCATAGTCAACTTGCCAGTCCAGGCCTACTACCACATAGGCAGGGTTTTCCTTCTTTTCCACATAACCAGCCGCCTTGATGGCTTCCTTGAGCCCTGCTTCTCCGATAACATATACCGTCTTTTCAAGCCCCAAATCGTTCATATAGTCAATGGTTGCCAAAGTCGCTGTGTAGACAGTCGATAGGGGCGTATCGATATTAAAATTCTGAGCCAACATTTCCTGAACACTCTCAGGAGTACGAGTCGTATTGTTGGTCACAAAAAGATAGGGGATATCCCGCTTTTGCAATTCATGGACAAAAGCTTCTCCTGCTGGAATTCGATCTTTCCCCTTATAAATGGTTCCGTCTAAATCAATTAAATAGCCTTTATA
Source organism: Streptococcus symci (assembly GCF_006385165.1). Classification (GTDB taxonomy): domain Bacteria; phylum Bacillota; class Bacilli; order Lactobacillales; family Streptococcaceae; genus Streptococcus; species Streptococcus symci. The sequence goes on from NZ_VFJA01000002.1 coordinate 217,811, forward strand.
TTTCATCTATTTCTCCCTAATCCTTCTTCATTTCTTGCCAAGTGATGATAGCTTGGGCATTGGTAGCACCGTCGCTTGTAATCTCATGTTTGCTTTCCAGTCCAGTCCGTTCAACAGCCGATGTAATCACCCCACCTGGTCGAACTTCCTTGACATACTTGAGATTGATTTTCTTGGGAATATATTGGGTCAAAAAATCTGCTCCCATTACCTCAAAAATCCAGTCCAGATATTTACTGTTATTAACATGACCATTCATATCCAAGTCGTAAAAACGAACATGGTAATCCTTGCTGACCGGCTCTTCCAAGGACTCATACTTTGGCCCACGGATAAGTTTTTTATCAAAATCAGACTGGTAAGGAGCCACAATCTCAGGTTCAACAGCATGGACTTTTCGACTATCTCGATCCATGAGAACAAAGGTCGCCATCATGTGGATGAGTTCTTGACCTGCTTCATCATAGATAGTGAAACGACGGTAGCAAAAGAGTCGATTGTAGCTCAGGGCTTCCGTCTCGATAGTGATTTCTTCCGCAAAACGAGGCAAACGAACCACCTCAATATCATAGTCTGTGATAATCCAGACAAGATTATAGTCTTCCAAAATGGTCTTATCACTAACTCCCAACTCAATAGACTGCATCCCTGAAACTTGCAGGGACAGCAAAATCACATCTGGAAGCTTGATATGACCGTTCATATCAGCCATATCAAAAGGAATTTTCATTTTCATTTGATAAGTTAAGCCCATCATCCTACTCCAAAATAAATCGTTCTGCTACGGTGTCTCCTAAAAAGAGACCTCTTTTTGTCATGCGAACTCGATCACCGTCTAGTTGCATGAGACCTTGTTGAACCAAGTCTCTGACGATTTCTCCATAAATTCCATCAAAAGACCGCCCAAATTTTTCCTCAAATCGCGCCATGGAGACTCCTGATTTCTTGCGAAGCCCCAGGAACATTTCTTCTTCCATTTGCTCCTTTTGACTCAGGTGCTCTTCTGTGATGCGCGCATTGCCTTCCTCAACCGCACTGAGATAATGACGAATCGGGCCGTGGTTTTTATAGCGAACACCATTGACATAGCCAGATGCCCCAGCACCGATGCCATAGTATTCAGCATTGTCCCAGTACATGAGGTTGTGGCGACTTTCAAAACCAGGCTTTGAGAAATTGGAAATCTCATAATGCTCAAAACCAGCTCGCTCCAGCTCTGCGATGATATATTCAAACATCTCAGCTTCCACTTCCTCCTTAGGCAGAGGCAACTTCCCTCGTCGCATACGGTTCATAAAGACCGTATGATTTTCCAAAATCAAGCTATACAAACTCATATGAGGAATATCCAGCCCAATAGCCTTAGCCACATTTTCCTTGACCTGCTCCATGGTCTGACCAGGCAGTGCATAAATCAAATCGATGGAGATATTGTCAAAACCAGCCAGTTTCAGACGGTCGATATTTTCATAAATATCCTTCTCCAAATGACTGCGCCCAATCTTTTTCAGCATCTTGTCATCAAAGGTCTGCACACCTAGCGAAACACGGTTGACAGCCGAGTTTTTCAAAACAGCAATCTTATCCGCATCCAAGTCGCCTGGATTAGCCTCAATAGTCAACTCTTCTAAAACAGACAGGTCCAAGTTTTTAGTCAAGCCCTTCAATAGCACCTCTAATTGAGAAGCTGACAAAGCTGTCGGTGTACCACCGCCGATATAGAGGGTTCTCAACTTTTGAATATCATAAGATTGAAACTCTTCTAACAGATGCTCTAAATAGCTATCTACCGGCTGATTCTTGATAAAAACTTTTGAAAAGTCACAATAATAACAAATCTGGGTACAAAACGGGATGTGCACATAGGCTGACGTTGGTTTTTTCTGCATAGTACTTATTATACCACAAAGACAGGCTACGAGAAAAAAAATCACCATCCCCAGATACATAGTCCGTCCAGAGATGGTGATGATTTATTCTTCTGTTATGTCAATAACAATCTCTTCTGATTCATCAAGAGTTTCGGCCTTTTCTTGCCATTGCTCCTTGAGATTATTGAATCGATCTTTTGATGCTTCTGTCGCTTGACGAGCACATGATTTGGCTTGGGCAAGGACACTGTCCACAGTGATTTCACCTGACTCAACCTTTTCTTTGGTTTTAAGAACAAAATCTGTAGCCTGCTCCTTGACTTCTGTCAGTTTTTCACAGACCTGCTCCTTGGCATACTCTGGATCTTCTCTCAAATCATCTAGAAAATCTTGAGCTTGACTGCAAACTTGTTTGCCCTTGTCACTTGTTAAAAACAAGGCAAGAGCTGCACCTGAAACGGTTCCTAAAAGGATTGAGGATAGTTTACCCATAAGAATTCTCCTTTTTTATTTTTTGAAAAATTTACTTGCGGCACGTAGAGCTGACAGACTTGCCCCAGTCTTGAGTGTTTTTGAACCAGCTGATGAAGCTTTCTTGCTCAAGACACGCGCATGGTCATTGAGGTCGGAAACAGATAAAGATAAATCTGCAACAGCACTAAAGAGTGGATCAATCGTTGCCACCTTGACATTGATATCATCTGCCAAGACATTGACCTTAGCCAGCAATTCATTGGTATGATGCAAGGTCACATCCACATCTGAAGTCAAGGTTTTAATCGTCTTCTCTGTTTCATCGATCACACGTCCAAGCTTTTGTACAGTAATGATTAGATAGACTAAAAATACAATCAAAGCAAGGGCTACAAGAATATATGCAACTTCTAACATTTAGTTTTCCTCCTCTGAAATATAGTAAGGGGCCTTCTTTCGATTTTGATATAGAATGATAAAAATACCCAGTCCGATAAGGACAACTGATAGCCATTGAGACACTCGAAGACCAAAGAACATGAGGCTATCTGTTCGCATGCCTTCGATGACCATACGACCGAAACCATACCAAATCAAGTAAAAGGCAGTGATATGACCTCGTCTGAGGCTCTTCCATTTTCGTCTAAAAATCAGAATCAAGGCAAAGCCAAGCAGATTCCATAAAGACTCATAAAGGAAGGTCGGCTGACGGTAGCTCCCCTCAATATACATCTGGTCACGGATAAAGCCAGGTAGATAATCCAGATTATCCACTGCTGCACCATAGGCTTCTTGGTTAAAGAAATTGCCCCAGCGACCCAAACTTTGGGCAATCATGACGCTAGGCGCCGCAATATCTAGAAAATCCCAAGTATTGATGAGTTTACGATCAGCAAAAATATAGAGTACAAGGGCACCAGTTATCAAACCACCGTAGATGGCCAAACCACCATTCCAAATGGCAAAAATCTCTCCTAAGTTTTGACTATAGTAATCAAAACGGAAAATAACATAGTAGAGACGTGCTCCTAAAATAGCCAAAGGAAAGGCTATCAAGATGAAATCTAAAATATCGTCTGGTATGATCTTCTTTCTAGGTGCTTCTTTCATGGTCAAATAAACCGCAAGAATCAAGCCTGTCACAATACACAATGCATACCAACGAATGGCTATAGGGCCTAGATGAATAGCAATTGGATCAAGCATTAGGCACCTCGTTCTGAGCAATGAGATTTGTCAAACGTTCTTCGAATAAACGCGTCGCATCAAAGCCCATTTCCTTGGCACGATAATTCATGGCAGCTGCCTCAATCACAACAGAAATATTTCGACCAGTTTTAACCGGAATACGGATACGAGGAATGGATACGCCAGAAATTTCAAGTTCCTCGGCATTATTTCCAAGACGATCAAAAGTCTTATGCGTATCGTAATTTTCCAGGTAAACGGCTAGCTGGACTTGTGAAGAATCCTTGACCGCACTCGCACCGTAGAGACTCATAACATCGATAATCCCAACACCACGAATTTCAATCAAGTGTTTCAAGATTTCAGCTGGTTCACCCCAAAGAGTAATCTCATCCTTGGCAAAGATATCGACACGGTCATCAGCTACCAAGCGGTGACCACGTTTGACAAGCTCTAAACCTGTCTCACTCTTACCGATACCACTATCTCCCTGAATCAAGACACCCATTCCATAGATATCCATCAAGACACCATGCACACTGGTCCGTTCTGCCAAACGAGAATCCAGATAACTAGATAACTCTCCAGACAAACGACTAGTAGCTGTACGACTGGTTAAAATGGCAATCTTACATTCTCTGGCTGCCTTTAACATTTCCTCTGGAACTACCAAACCACGAGCAACAATGACCGCAGGTGTCTCAGGTAGAAACATTTTTTTCAAGACTTGGTAACGATTGTGAGAGGACATCGAAACAAGATAGGACCACTCCTTCATTCCCAAAAGTTGGATTCGCTCAGGCGTATAATAGTCAAAATAGCCCGTCATTTCAAGACCAGGTCGCGTAATGTCCGCAGTATTAATTTCCTTTTCAAGTAATTCTGGTTCGCCATAGACAATGTCTAGTCTAAGCTTTTCAATCACTTCTTTTACTAAAACCGACATCATTTCCTCCTTCAAATGAGTTCTTCTCTCTATTATATCAAATTGTAGGAGGATATTTGAGATTTTTGCAGGCTTTGGAGTATTTATTTATACTCAATGAAAATCAAAGAGCAAACTAGGAAACTAGCCGCAGGTTGCTCAAAACACCGTTTTGAGGTTGTAGATAAGACTGACGAAGTCAGTCACATATATAATCCAAGGCGACGTTGACGTGGTTTGAAGAGATTTTCGAAGAGTATTAAAAGAAAAAGGACTAGATTTCTCCAGCCTTTCATTTCTAATTAGAATTTTTTACGTTTACGAGCTGCTTCTGATTTACGTTTACGTTTTACAGAAGGTTTTTCATAGAATTCACGTTTGCGTGTTTCTTGAAGAGTACCAGCTTTAGTAACCGCACGTTTGAAACGACGAAGTGCGTCGTCAAGAGATTCATTCTTACGTACTACTGTTTTAGACATTTTTTTCACTCCCTTCAAGTTCAAGATCTATTCTATTTTACACGTAAAAGTAATAATTGTCAAGAAAAAATCCGGTTTAATTTTAATTTTTTCTTCCATTTATACAAGTCTTGAAAGCATTAAATAGAAAAACTGAAGGGTGCTGCTTTTTTATTTTTCTAACAAGCTGAGCGCTTCAGCATCTGCAATAATCGTCACATCTGGGTGGTTTTGTAGGCTACTTGCTGGTAGACTCTCAGTCACTGGACCAGACACTGTTCCGGCAATGGCTTCTGCTTTTGATGCACCGTAAGCAAAAAGAATAATAGACTTAGCATCCAAGATATTTTTAATCCCCATTGAAATGGCTTGGGTTGGAACATCTTCAATCTTGTCAAAGAAGCGAGCATTAGCTTCAATAGTAGACTGGTCAAGTTCGACTAGGTGTGTTTGACTGTCAAATGGAGTGCCTGGCTCATTAAATCCGATATGTCCATTGCGACCAATTCCCAAGATTTGAAGGTCAACTGGATGGTCAGCCAAAATTTGATTGTAGCGTTCTACTTCTTCTTCAGCATTGTCCTTAACCCCACGAGGCAAGAAACTTTCTTTAAATGGTTTTTGGTTGAACAAGTTTTCTTGCATGAAGTGACGGTAAGACTGAGGATTGTCGCCATCAAGGCCTACATACTCATCAAGGTTGACACTGGTTAGATTTGAAAAATCAAGGTCACTCTCAACAATTTCCTTGTAAAATTCAAGTGGGCTACTTCCTGTCGCAAGTCCTAGGGTTTGAGCGCCGTTGGCCAATTTTTCCTTCAAAATCTCAAAAGCAACTTTTCCACCTTCGATTTGGTTTTCAACTTTAATAACTTTCATCTTTTTATCCTCCGTTTCAATCTATATTTATTATATGGTATAGACCAATTTTTGTCAAGTGAAAACGATTTAATTTTCAAAAAAAGAGCGTCCAAACTTGAAACATGTTATAATGGATAAGATTAGAACTTAGAAAGAATGAACAGATATATGAATACAGCTGATTTTGATTTCCACTTACCCGAGGAATTGATTGCCCAAACGCCCCTTGAAAAACGAGATGCTTCCAAACTCCTCATCGTCAACCGTGAGACGGGAGAAATGCAGGACAAACACTTCCACTCTATTATTGATATGCTGGAACCTGGTGATGCCCTTGTTATGAACGACACCCGCGTTCTCCCTGCCCGCCTCTATGGTCAAAAGGAAGAAACAGGAGGCCATGTGGAACTTCTCCTGCTCAAAAATACTGCTGGAGACGAGTGGGAGGTTCTGGCTAAACCTGCCAAACGCCTCAAGGTTGGCACTCGTGTCAGCTTTGGTGATGGTCGCCTCAGCGCTGTCGTTACGGAAGAATTGACTCACGGGGGCCGCATTGTCCGCTTTGAATACCAAGGAATTTTCCTAGAAGTTTTGGAAAGTCTGGGAGAAATGCCTCTACCACCTTATATACACGAAAAACTGGATGACCGTGAACGTTATCAAACCGTTTACGCCAAGGAAAGTGGCTCTGCTGCAGCACCAACTGCTGGACTGCACTTCACCAAAGAACTGCTGGCAGAAATCCAAGCTAAGGGTGTTCATCTGGTCTATCTGACTCTTCATGTCGGGCTCGGAACCTTTAGACCCGTTTCTGTGGATAATCTGGACGAACATGAAATGCACTCAGAATTCTATCAACTTTCTGAGGAAGCTGCTGCCACCCTTCGATCTGTTAAAGAAAATGGTGGTCGTGTCATCGCTGTCGGAACCACTTCTATCCGCACCTTGGAGACTATTGGTTCCAAGTTTGATGGGCAAATCCAAGCAGATTCTGGCTGGACCAATATCTTTATTAAACCTGGCTATGAGTGGAAGGTCGTAGATGCCTTCTCAACCAACTTCCACCTGCCAAAATCAACTCTGGTTATGTTGGTTTCTGCCTTTGCAGGTCGTGAATTAGTCTTAGATGCCTACCACCATGCCATTCAAGAACACTATCGCTTCTTTAGTTTTGGCGATGCCATGTTTATCTATTAATTTTCACAATCAAAAAAGCGCATATTATCAAGGTTTTATAAAGCCTGATATTATGCGTTTTGTAATGAATTAAAAATTCGTTAGTCTGTTCTCAAACTCGGATCTTTCAAACTCTGAACACTGGCATTGATCACTGCTCCGACAATCAAAATCTTAGCGATGAGAATAAACCAAAACATCATAACCACCACGACGATGGAACTGAAGAAACGGACGTCCACTAGGTGATTAACATAGTTGTTGACATAGACTGAAAAAATATTGAGCAGTAATACCAGAGTCAACAAGACAAAGGTACTACCTGGTAATACATTTCGAATTCGTCGCACCTTAACATTGGGCAGGAAATAATAAATCATAACCAAGATGGCAAAAATCAAGGCATAGACCAAGGGGCCTGTCAGGTCTTGCAGATAAGCAAAGAGAGGACTATCCGATTGCCAGTAGCTTTTGATAAGGTTGAGGAGCATGCGACCAAAGACACTGAGAAAGAGAGCTAAAGCAAAGAGAATCTGCAAGCCAAAACTGACTAGTAAACTCATCAATTGCTGATAAATTAAACCTCTACTCTTAGCTACTCCGTAAGCTTTATTAAAGGCTTTCTGTAGGAAATTCATGGATTTTGAAAAGGTCCAGAGGGCTGACAAAACCGCAAAACTCAATAAGCCTGTTGACGGTTGGGTCAGTACTTCTGTAATAATTTTTGCGACCACATCATACATGGTATCGGGCAAGAATTCATTGACAACCTTTAAAAAATTAGAAACTGGAATCTGAAAATATGGGAGGATATTGACCACCACCAAAAGCAGGGGGAAAATCGAAATCAACCAATAGTAGGCCACTGCGACGCTGGTCAACTCACTATCTGATGCTTGATAATAATGCAAAAAAGCTTTTACTAAAGGCTTGTCTATCAGCTCTTTCCACCACTTCTTCATGTCACACTCCTTCACTTACAATCTTGATTAATTTCTTCTTACCAATTCCATCATATCATAAGGCAGAGTATTGGCAGCTTCCTTCAGAGAATAGTTCTCTAAGTTATTCACATTTTGTCGTAATTTCTTGGCATACTTGGCCGTAATCAATCGTTTTTCTTCGTATTCGAAAATCAACTTGCGCTCCAGATAATAGCCTCTCAGCATTTCATCGATATTGTTGGGCTTGACGCGATTGATAACCCGTTCGACAAAGGCACCACTGGTGATGATAGCTGTTTCTCGGATACGAGAATCCTGCATGAAGCTGATTAAAGAACTCTTATAAACCCCTTTAAGGTTCTCCAGACTTTCGATAATCATCTCTGTATTTTCTAGATAGAGCTCTGCAATTTGGTCATAGTCAAGAGCTCTGAGTTTCTGCGATTCTTCATTTTTCCAACTGCGGAAGGTCTTGCCAAAGGTAAAGACTTCATGAAGGAGAAAACGTAAAATCCGCAAGGAGACAAGGAAGTAATAGGTCAATCTTGAAGCAAACTTGCGATTGATACCTTGTTCCATGTTTTTCAGATAACGTTGGTAGACCCTATAAGCACGCTCACTCATCTTGCCTTCTTCATAAGCCTGTTCCAAACCATCACTTTCAATACTGAGGATGAGAAGTTTCAAGGCCTCCCAGTCTTCTTGAGCCCCCTTATTTTCTTGATTCAGGATAAGGTTCTCTATTCGTCCATGGTAATTGTCAATAGCCGCATAGAGAGGGAGCTTATTTCTGGTATCTTCCAACTCTTTTTCCAACTCTATCGTTACTTCATTCAAAATGGCGATATGCATGAGATAATCCTTGCTTTCTTCCTGTTCATCAGAAAGATGAGGCAAGACCAAGAGACCTGTTAAAAAGCTGACAAGCGTCACACCTGCGACGAGGAAAAGCAAGAGAGGATACTCCTGCTCTAGATTACTTGGTATCAGAAGAATCGTAGCAATCGACACCGTTCCCTTTACACCTGAGAAGGTCAAAAGAAGCATGTCCTTCATATACTTATTTAGCTTTTTCTTGAGACGTCTAGTCCTATAGGCATAATAGCCATAAATCATGACAAAACGAATGGCAAAGAGGACAAAGGTAAGGGCTATAAGAGATACCAATAACAGTAAGGGATTATAGATTGGATTGGTCAAGATAGGCTCTGCTATCATTTCCAACTCCATCCCTAAAATCACGAAGACAGAACCGTTGAGCATAAAGTTCACTGTATGCCAGACCGTCTCAGTCACCGTATCCACTTGGGCTTCGAGGAGCGTAATTTTCTTAAATCGGCTTGCCTTTAAAATGCCAGCAACCACAACAGCAATAATTCCTGAAACATGGACTTCTTCTGCCAGGAAGAAAGTCACCAGAGGCAAACTCAATTCTAATAAAAGCTCGCTAGCAATATCTGTTGCTCTCACACTTAGCAAGAAGGTGTGGAGGAAACGGTTGGTCATGGCTGTTAAAAAGCCAATTAAAAAACCGCCTAGGATTGAAAAGATGAGCGAACTACTCGCTTGCCCAAGGGAAAAGGCTCCAGTTGTCCAGGCTGTCAAGGCCACCTGGAAGGCAACCAAGCCAGAAGCATCATTCAAGAGTCCCTCCCCCTTAAGGATATTGGACACGCGCTTAGGAAAGCTAAAGCGCTCTGAAAGAGAGGCAAAGGCAACCAAGTCTGTAGGTCCAAGGGCTGCCCCAACAGCCAAACAAGCTGCCAAGGGGAGGCTGAACCAAAGAAGATGGGCCAAACCACCCAAACTCAGGGTCGAGATGAAAATCACTGGAAATATGAGATAAACAATGATTCGCCAGTGTTTTAAAATAGCTGTAATGTCCGCTTCTTCCGACTCTCGAAAAAGCAAGGGACCAATAACCAGTGCCAAAAACAACTCTGTATTGAGGTGAAAGTCGGTATTGGGTAAAAAGAGACCAATCACAATTCCCAAAAGAATTTGCACCAAAGGTAGAGGCAAAAAGGGCAGGAGCTTATTGGTTGTACTAGAGACAATCAAGACCAGTAAAAATAGGATGAGGTAAATCAGTAATTCCACGCACAACCTCCTTAATCTTTTTTACAACAAGATTCAAAAATCTCCTTCTGCTCTTTGATTTTTTGGTCAATCTTGGAACAATCCTTGTGCTCAATTTTTCTCTGGCACCGTTCCATTTCAAGAGCAACTAATTTTTTCTTGATTTTAAGCATTTTTTTGCTCATATGTGCTTGATCTAACACCCCCACCGCTCGTTCGTGGTGGGTTGATTCAACAAAATTCTGGCGCATGGCATCCAGCTTTTCACGTAGGTATTGTTTATCCATGTCTATATCTCTCTAATTTTTCAATCATCACTAAAAATGGTGGGTTGTTGACTTGGTTTAAAGTTCGGTAAATGGCAGCTGTGTACTCTTGTTGGTTCAACTGACTGACAAAATCCAAGACAGCATCCCTCTCGAGGTCGCCTCCTTCATGCCCATAGTAGATCATGATGGCAATCCGTCCCCCTTTGACAAGCAAATGACACAGCTTTTCTAAGGCTTCAATCGTTGTCTGAGGTTGGGTAATGACAAACTTATCAGCTGACGGCAGATAGCCCAGATTGAAAATTCCTGCCTTGGCTTCTGTCACAAACTGGTCCAGTGTCTCATGGCCTTGCAAGATTAACTGGGCATTTGTCAGGCCAGCTTGGTTCAAACGCTCTTGCGTCTTTTCCAAGGCTTGCTCCTGAATATCAAAGGCATAGACTTGCTTAGCTAGCTTGGCTAGAAAAAGCGTGTCATGACCATTTCCCATGGTTGCATCCACTACGATATCATCCTGAGTTACAACCTCAGCTAAAAAATCATGTGCCATTTCAAGTGGTCTTTTCATTTTCAAACTCCTGTTTTACAGCCTTGCATCCTTGAACGCTTCCACGACGTCTCATTTCAGTTTCAATAGCATTTAGAACTTCCCATTTATTGAGGCTCCACATCGGCCCAATCAGCATATCTCTAGGTGCATCTCCCGTGATTCGATGGATGACGATATGTTTGGGAATGATTTCCAGTTGGTCACAGATGACCTTAACATATTCGTCCTGACTCATCAGTTGTAAGCGTCCCTCATGGTAATCCCGTTGCATACGTGTATTTGTCATGAGGTGAAGCAAGTGCAGTTTAATTCCTTGAATATCGTTATCCGTAACACAGCGGCGGACATTTTCAATCATCATCTCATGGGTTTCACCAGGCAAACCATTGATCAAATGGGAAACAATCTCAATTTTTGGATATTTCCTCAAACGCTTGACCGTTTCCACGTACAATTCATAGGAATGGGCACGGTTAATCAGGTCAGAGGTTGCTTCATAAGTAGTCTGCAAGCCCAATTCAACCGTCACATGCATGCGCTCCGACAACTCAGCCAAATATTCGATGGTTTCGTCTGGTAAACAGTCTGGCCGTGTTCCGATATTGATTCCTACTACACCTGGCTCATTGATGGCCTGCTCATAGCGTTCCCGAATGATTTCCACCTTTTCATGGGTATTGGTAAAATTCTGAAAATAAACCAGATACTTCTGAACATCTGGCCACTTGCGGTGCATAAAGTCAATTTCCTTATAAAATTGCTCACGAATAGGCGCATCTGGTGCCACAATGGCATCTCCAGAACCGGAAACCGTACAAAAAGTACAGCCCCCATGAGCCACAGTTCCATCACGATTGGGACAGTCAAATCCCGCATCAATAGGGACTTTAAAGGTCTTTTCTCCAAAGAGTTTTCGATAATAATCATTCAAGGTGTTATAAGATTTCATAACTTTCATTATAACAAAAAACAACCACAATCTCAAAAGCCTGACTTTCCTATAAATTCCTCTGTTTCTCGTTTCCATTAGCGATTTTTTATGATACAATATGGATATGATTTTAATGAAATTAGCATCTATTTTATTATTGATACTGACCTTAGTAGTCTGCATTATCATAACCAAACTTTTTAGATTAAAAAAACTAGGACGAAACTTTGCGGATTTGGCTTTTCCAGTCTTGGTATTTGAGTATTACTTGATTACAGCTAAAACCTTTACCCATAATTTCCTCCCTAGACTAGGCCTAGCCCTCTCTCTCCTAGCCATTATTCTCGTTTTTTTCTTCCTTTTGAAAAAACGTAGCTTTTACTATCCTAAATTCATCAAATTTTTCTGGCGTGCAGGATTCTTATTAACCCTTGTCATGTATATCGAGATGATTGTTGAATTGTTCTTAATGAAATAATTGAATCCCTAAACATTTTCTAGGGATTTTTGCTTTCTCTACAAAATAAGGTAGATAATAACACTATACAATTTTATACAAAGAAAATCCCTTAGAAACTTATATTCCAAGGGATTTATCTTCTATCTAAGACAAGAGTTTCTCTCCACTCTTTAATGATAACGAAAGTATCAAAATTTCTAGTCTTCTTTTTTACCTTTAGTGGCTACTAATCCTGCACTCAAACAGAGTAGAGCTAAACCTGCTGCTACTGTTTCTTGGCTTGTCACACTACCTGTATTTGGTAACTGGGCTTTATTAGTTTGACTAGCTTCACTTGGAGCAATTGGTTTTGTTTCTGCTTTTTCTGACACTTGTGGTTTTGTATCTACCGGCTGTACTGGTTTCGTTGTTTCACCAGCTGTACCGACTTCTATGATGCGATCCTGAGCCATAACTTTATCATAGCTATCCTTTTCAGTTCGCTTACCATTTTCAACCTCGATTAAGTGAACACGGACTCCTTGTTTTCCTTCTTGAAGAACACGGGTTTCACCTAGATACAACTTATCAGACTTACGTTCCTGAACCTTGAAATCGATTGTTTCTTCTTCTAAGATAAGCTCTGGGCGATTCAGAACAAGATTTTTCACTTCGTCTTCTGGAAGAGAGGTGCCTGGTTTGGTTCCAACTTCCACGATACGATCTTCTGCAGCGACTTTATCGTAAGTTTCTTTAAGTTGGCGTTTTCCGTTTTCCACTTCGATCAAGCGAACACGGACTCCTTGTTTTCCTTCTTGAAGAAAACGGGTTTCACCTAGATACAACTTATCAGACTTACGTTCCTGAACCTTGAAATCAATGGTTTCTTCTTCGACCACAAGTTCTGGTCTGTTAAGGACAAGATTCTTCACTTCATCTTCTGGAAGGGCGGTGCCTGGTTTCGTTCCAACCAAGACGATGCGGTCTGTCGGTGCCTCTACCACTTCATGGAATTTTTCTTCCTTACTTCCATCAGAATTAATTGCTGTAAAGATACGTTCCTTACCAACTTTTCCTTCTTGTTCTACACGAGTCTCACCTAGATAAAGTGTTGAATCTTTTTTCTCAACTGTCTTGTAGGCCAAATCGTTTTCAACAAATTCAAGTTTTGGAAGTTCCTCCTGTACAGCAGCAACTGTCTTCTCAGAAACTGGTTTTTCCTTAGTCAACTGGATACGGTATTCCTTAACTTGTTTTCCACTTTCTGAAACGAGGCGAACAAGTACTGGAAGGCTGTCTTCTCCACTATCTACAACTGTTGAAGCTACTTGATTGGTTTCTTCAACTGAGACTTTTGGACGTTGACCTTTATAGGTAATTTGATAATCTTGACGATTTTCAGCGAAATCAGGAAGTTCTTTTCCATCTACAAGAATCTTCGATTGAGTACTTTCTTGAGGCAATTCACTTGGTGCAAGGAAGGTCATCTCAATCATCGCAACACCGCTCTTATCTGCTTTACGCTCCATACGCCATCTCATGGCTTTAGCTTTGACAGCTTTAAATGTTACGTTGATTTCATCACCAGCTGCAATGTCTTTATCCACACGATAAGGAACAGCTTCCCAATTTTCTGGATTGTTAAATGGATGTCCAGATTCGTAAGCTTGGTAGTTTGAATAGTAGGTTGGCACTTCAAAGTCTGGACCGACATAGCGCTCTAAAACAAGTTTAGAAGGCGCATCCGTACCACTATCTGCAAAGAAGTGAAGTTTGGCTTGCGCAACAGTCCGTTCGACAATCTTACCATTTTCACGGAAGATCACACCTGCTGATACTTCTGGATTAGAAGATGGCGTTTTAGACCAGTTTGTCCAACGACGATTTTCAGAGTAATCTCTATCATTGATATAGTCTACACGGTCATGAGAACTGTCGTCAATATCATTAGTTGCTGAAGCAAAGGCCTGGTTACTGTTTTCATCATAGTTAGGGTTATCTGAAAGAGCCTCACCAAGTTTGTCTGTCACTCTTACAGTGAACTCAGCAGTAAGATTGCTACCAAGGACACGACCTCGAACAATAAATTGACCTGCTTTTGTCAGATTTTCTGCTGGAACTTTTTCCCATTCAACTGCCAAGTCTTTTGTTTCGTAACCGTCTTTACCTGTGAAGTAAACTGGAACCTTAGTTGGCAATTCAAGTGGTTGGCCTAGTTGCAACAAGCGAGCTTGTTTAACTGCAGCAACTGGTTTACGAGAAAGTAAGTCTTTATTCTTAGTGAAGTGCAGACGGTATTCTCCTAAGATGTCGCCATTTTCAGCTTTCGCGATGACACGAACTGGCTCACCTTCACGAACGCTTGGAACGACGGTAGCGAGACCATTGTTGCTAACACTTGCTGTGACTGCGGGAACTTTTCCATCTACAGACTCAAGGTAGTAGTCTGTCAAATCAGGGTTGAAGTTTGCTAAGTCTTTACCGTCAACTTGGATTCTTGTTTGTCCTTGTTTGGCTGCCGCAACCTGTTTCGCAAAGATTTGTACTTCTGTGATAGACGTTCCACGCTTATTATCTGCTTTAACCATGCGAATGCGAACAGCATAAGTTTCAACTTTATCAAAGCTAAAGTGATTCATTTCTCCAGCCGTAAGTTGAGCAGGGGCTTTTAGATTTGTAACAGGTTTCCAGTTAGCTGGATCGTTAAATACATGGTCTTCATTGGCTACAAAGCTAGGGTTTTTAGGAGCTGTTGGAACAGTCTTACCAACATAATACTCAATCACATAAGATTTCGGTGCACCGACTCCATGGTCTTCGTGGAATCCGACACTTAGATTATCAACGGAGCGTTTGCTCAAGATACCTGAATCTCCGAATAGGACACCGACTGAAGCTTCTGGATTACTACGATTCCAGTTTGTCCAACGATTGGCTGGTCGGTCATTAAAGGAAATCAATTTATCGTTGACATTTGAAACAGGGTCGGTTGGATTTGAATCTGAAGCAAAGGCAAGTGGCAATTCTGAACCGGTCCATTGGTCAGAAATGTTTGCACCTTGCTCAGTTTGAGCAGATACGCGAACATGAAGTTTAGTTGTTAATTGAGTACCTTCTAAGCGACCATTAACTGTAAAGACACCTTCCTTAGCGTATTGCTCTGGACGAATCGCATCCCATGCAACCTTAGCTGATGAAACGTGACCATTTGAATCATATGTACGAACGCTTTCTGGTAATTGTGGTGCTTCTGCGATTGGAGTTGTCACACTAACTTCTTCAACTGAAACGATACCTTCTACAGATACTTTAGCACGCGCTTCCAGGTCAGTTCCTTCAACTTTACCTAACACTTCAAAGCTTTGATAGTGGTCTAGTTTTTCTTTCGGAATAGCTTGCCAAGTGACTTTGTGAGCTTTAGGGAAACCTTTGTCATACTCAACCGTTACTGTTGACGGAAGAGTAGGTTCTTGGTGTAAATCTGTCACTACATTTACAGGACGGATGGATTGCGCAATCTTCTTCTCAGTATTTGCTTGTATAGTGAGATTGATTTGACCTGTAGCACCCTCATATTCAGCTTTCAGAGTAAGTGCTCCTGGTTTATGCAACTCAAGCATTCCTTTTCGGACTACAACTTCCCCTTCACCACTTGTAGAGAAGCTCACCTTATCAGCTGGTAATACAGCTTGTGTTCCGTCCTGATAATGAGCGAGTACAGATAATTTCACTGTTTGGTCTTCTTTAAGACCGTCAGCTTGTTCCACTTGCAAGCTCAAATGAGCAATTTTTGGTGCTTCTTCTAGGAATTGAATCGCATAGGTTTGAAGAGGGCCACCATCTTTAGGCTGAACAAAGATGCTCGCACGCATGCCGTTTGCTGCGCTTGCTTGAAGAACTGTAACATCAGCATTTTCAGCACTTGCTGTGACTTCTGGCAATTGGGCACCATAAGCAAGAGTGCGGTATTGCATTGGTTGTTGACTAGTAAGCCCTGTTACTGCCTCACCACCAACAGTAACAGTTGGCACTACAGGTGCTGCAGCTTTTCCTTCTTCTACCACAAGGGTTGCATGAATAGTTTCTCCAGCTAACTGACCAGTCATTTGAATACGTGATCCAGCTACTGAAAGTTTGGCTTTATCTGCTTCCGCAATCTCCCAGCTATCTACTTCATACTCTTGTACACTTCCATCGGTTACTAGTATTGACACATATTTATCTACAGTATTCAAGTCTGCTCCTGGAGCAACACGTTTAACTGTTGGTAATTCTTTCGCAATTGCTAGAACCTCGACACGAGCCTCTACCTCACGTCCATTTGCTGTAC
The DNA here is from genome assembly GCF_006385165.1 of Streptococcus symci. Classification (GTDB taxonomy): domain Bacteria; phylum Bacillota; class Bacilli; order Lactobacillales; family Streptococcaceae; genus Streptococcus; species Streptococcus symci. The sequence continues at coordinate 234,306 of NZ_VFJA01000002.1, forward strand.
CTTTAGCAGTCACAACTCCTGCTTGACTAACATCGACTTGAGACCAAGTTACTGGAAGTTTTTCACGACTACCATCGCTGTATACAAAACCTACTGTTTTCGGCATTTTTGGATCTTTACCGATTAATGTACGAACTCTTGCTACTTCTGTCCCCAAAACAGTCTTTTCTTGTCCTTCTTTTTTACCAGTAAAGACAGTTACTTGACTAGATTTCAAGAGATCTGAATGGGCTGTCAGCGTGAATTTACCTGCTTGTTCAGTTGATTTGACAATGGCAACACCTTTACCATTAAATGCTTTACGAATCCAAGAACCATCTGCTTGCGCCTTATAGCGTTCACGGCTGGCTTGTTCCCCATTATCGACACCGACAAGTTGGCCTTGTCCGTGTAATTGGAAGCGAACCAGATTATTGGCAGTTGGTACTACATTCCCTTGGCTATCAACGATTTCGTAATAGATGTATGTCAAGTCTTTTCCATCTGCTGCGATTGCATGATCTTCTTTGATAAGACGAACAGCCGCTGGCTTACCAGCAGTCGTAATCTTATCTCGAGCAATTTCCTTGCCAGATTCATCACGAGCAATTGCTTCCAAGGTACCTGCTTGATAAGCAACTTTCCATTCAAGATAAAGTTCATTAGCATTAGCACCTTCTTGGTAAGTGCGTCCATCGCTAGTTTGTTTTTTGTTGAAAGTCTTAAGACCAAGAGATTTTCCATTCAAGAACAATTCTACACTTGCAGCATTAGAATAAGCACGTACAGGGATTTTATTTTCCGCGTCTGCTACATTGTCTATCAACTCTTTGTTTTCCCAGTTCCAGTGAGGAAGAAGGTGAACCATTGGTTTTTTCTTTGCAGAAATCCATTGACTTTGGTAAAGATAAAAGTCGTTTTTTGGAATACCTGCAGTATCTACGATACCAAAGTAAGAGCTTTTAACTGGCGTGTTGTTTTGGTTGTGCCATGGAGTTGGTTCACCGATATAGTCCGTACCTGTCCAAATGAATTGACCAGCATAGCCAGCATTGTCACGGTCAAATGTCCATGAAGCAGTTGCCGTTTTACCCCAACCAACACGGTCATTTCCATAATCTGACTGTTCATAGTTACGCCATGACTGATTACTTTGTACCCACTCACGCTCTGGGTGGAAGTAACTTCCTCTTGTACGCGTTGCTGAAGATGTTTCTGACCCATAAATCAACCAGTTTGGATGCTTAGCTCTAAGGGCTTTGTAATTATCTTCAGAGTAGTTAAATCCAACAGCATCGAGTTCATCAGCAATTTTTTCATGCCCACCGCTACCATTACCGAAACGGAACTTATCTGCTCCCATGGTAACATAACGAGTTTTATCAACATCCTTGATAACTTTGACTAGACGTTTAACAGTCGCTAGAGAATGAGGATCCCCATTTGCTTCACCGATTTCATTTCCGATTGACCACATAAAAACAGCGGGATTATTTTTGTCTCTCTCTACCATAGTACGTAGATCGTAGTCAGACCATTTTTCACCTTTTTTAGCCTCAGGATGGGTAGCATCTTTTTCAAAGAAACGTCCATAGTCATAAGGTTTCTTTCCGCCATACCAAGTATCAAAGGCCTCTTCTTGAACAAGTAAGCCAAGTTCAGCTGCAATCTGTAAAGTCTGAGGACTTGCTGGGTTGTGAGTCGTACGAATCGAATTCACCCCCATTTCCTTCATCTGTTTCAGTCTACGGTACTCAGCCTTGTAGTTTTCTTCTGCTCCAAGCGCTCCGTGGTCATGGTGCAAGGAAACTCCATGGAATTTAATGCGTTCACCATTCAAAGAGAAGCCCTCATTTGGAGTCCAGTTATAATATCGGTAACCAAACAGATCTTTCTTAGCATCAACTAATTGACCGTCCCGGTAAACACGTGTAACTAATTCATACAAGGCCGGTTTGTCATTTAAAACCGTCCAGAGTTTTGGTCTTTCAACTTCTAAAATCGCATCAAGACTAGTTACTTCATGTGCTTTCAAGGTACGGCTCTCTGTACGTACTAGACCTGTCACAGCCTGACCACCACGTTCAACGATTTGATATTCTGCTACAAGTTGATGGTCTTTGTCGTCCGTATTGACAATTTTACTAGTCACATGAGTTTCAACCTTGCCGTGTTGCTGTTGTTCAAGTTTTGGTGTTAAGATGGTTGTCCCATTTTTCTCAACATGAACTTTATCTGTCACTTGTAAAGTCACATCACGATAAATACCGCTACCTGAATACCAACGGCTGCTTGGTTGTTTGTTGACTGCATGAACAGCAATTACATTCTCACGTCCATCTTTGTTCAAATAGTTAGTGATGTCATATGAAAATTGGTTATAACCATTTGGGTAATGACCCACTAACTGACCATTGACATAAACTTGAGAATCCATGTAGACGCCATCAAAAGTGAGGCGAACATTTTTCTTGAGATCTTTTTCATCTAGTTTGAAAGTCTTGCGATACCAAGCTTCCCCACCGTTAAGCTGTCCACCTTCATTTTGTGCAGGAGATTCATGATCAAAATCGTTAAAGATACTCCAGTCATGCGGTAAATCTAATTTTTTCCACGTAGATACATCTGCATCCGGTTTAATGGCTTCTTTAGAATTCGCATTGAGTTTAAAGTGCCAATTTTGGTTAAAATTCACTTTTCTGTCTTCAATCATTTGATTGACTTCTTCATTTGTCACAGCTTTAACATCTTCCTTGAGCGGTTTTTCTTGACTTGAAGCTTGTGATTCTATCTTTGGAGCTTTTTCCTCTTTTGGAGTTACTGCTTTATCTTCTTTCTTCTCAGATGAAATAGACTCAGTGGCACTAGGTTGTTTTTGTGCTGTACTTTCAACTATATTTTTAGTTTCCAAAGCTTGATCAACCTTTTCTTCTACTATCGGTTTTTCCTCTTTAGGTTTCTCAGCAGTACGAGTAATAGGTGTTTCATCCGCATTAACTACAGATTCTCCAGCTATATTTCCTGCGAATAGAACTGCACAAGTTCCAATCATTACTGAGCAAGCTCCTACAGCAAATTTACGAATGCTATAGACTCTTTTCCGATTCCAATGGCTTTTTTCCATAAAATCCTCCTTTTAGTAATCGCTTTCATTTTTATGTAAGCGCATACTTTTAATAGTCTTTTACCCTTATTTTATTAAATAATATAGGAATTTTCAATACTCTAGCATATAAAATAATATTTTTGATTGTTTTTTCTAAAATTTGTAGAAGAATTTTTAAAAAACTGAATGTAGTTTTAAAAGAAAAAATACTTATTAACCTTTAAATTAAAAGAAGTAAAAAAGTCCCTTTAAAAGGAACTTCTACTATTTATAATTAAAAGTTTCCCCTGCCAGCTTATCAGCTAGCTTTGGAAAAAGAGTATAAAACTTATGGGCTAGGTTCAACAACATCGGGAGATTGAGTTCTCGTTTGTTTTTTCCTATAATCTTGACAATCTTTTTAGCCACTGCATCTGGTTTCAACAGGAAGCGTTCAACCGACTTGAGATAGCTTCCATCTGGGTCGGCTTGGTCGAAAAATCCTGTGCGGATTGGTCCTGGATTGACAGTCGTTACGTAAATACCATAAGGCATCAGTTCGAGGCGTAAGGCATTTGAAAAACCAATGGCCGCAAACTTGGTAGCAGAGTAGAGACTAGACTTACCAGTAGCGATCAAACCTGCCATGCTAACAATATTGATGATATGGCCTTTTCGACTTTCCTTCATTCGAGCCGCAAGGCGACGAGACAGATTCATTAGGGCAAAGGTATTGACCTCGAACATCTGATGAATATCTTGGTCGGAAATCTGGTCAAATTCCTCAAAAATCCCGTAACCAGCGTTGTTTACCAAAACATCAATCTCGTCATAGCGGAGATGAAGGTCTGCTAGCAGAGTTTCTAAGGCTGAATCATCGGTAATATCGATTTCAATCAATTCTGCATAGGGATGGTTTCCGTAGAGTTGGACTAATTTTTCCTTATTTCGACCAAGTAAGATGAGTTGGTCATTTGGCAAGAGTTTGACTATTTCTTGAGCTAGGCCACCGCTAGCACCTGTAATGAGAATAGTAGGCATACTTATCCTTTCCCAAGCTTTTAGATTTCCACTTCTTCCAAGTCTTTGACCACATGGACATTTTCAAAAACACTAGCAGCGTCTTTTTTGAGCTTGCTGATATCTTTTGAGAGAAAACGGGCACTGATATGGTTGAGCAAGAGGCGTTTGGCTCCTGCTTCTACCGCTACTTGTGCCGCTTGCATATTAGTAGAGTGGCCATGGTTACGAGCAATTTTTTCATCACCCTTGCCATAAGTCGATTCATGGATAAGGACATCGGCATTGACAGCCAGACGCACACTGGCATCCGTTTTTCGAGTGTCTCCTAAAATAGTGATAATTTTACCTGGACGTGGAGCTGAGATATAGTCTGCTGCCTTGATTTCAGTACCGTCTTCCAAAACAACATCCTGGCCGTTTTTGATTTTCCCAAAAAGTGGGCCAAATGGGACACCAGCAGCCTTGAGCTTTTCAGCATCTAAGGTACCTTCTAGGTCCTTTTGCATGACACGATAGCCAACGCAGAAAATAGTGTGGTCCAACTCCTCTGCATACACTGTGAATTTATCGGTCTCAAGGATTTTTCCTAAAGAATCTTGGTCAAACTCATGAAAATGAATACGGTAAGGCAGGCGCGAACCTGACACACGAAGGCTGGTTAAGACAAAGGACTTGATCCCTTGAGGTCCATAGATTTCCAAATCCGTCTGCTCTTCATTAGCCTGAAAGGCTCGACTAGAAAGGAAACCTGGTAAGCCAAAAATGTGGTCTCCATGCAGGTGGGTGATAAAAATTTTGCTGACCTTACGTGGTCGAATTGTGGTTTCCAGAATGCGATTTTGCGTTCCTTCTCCACAGTCAAATAGCCAGACTTCGTTAATCTCATCCAATAATTTCAGAGCGAGACTTGAAACGTTGCGGGCTTTAGAGGGCTGACCAGCCCCCGTTCCTAAAAATTGAATATCCATTCGATACTTTCTAATTAATCAATATATAACATGGCTGTGCGGTTTTCCGATCGGAAATAGCGCTTGCCAGAAAAAGCTGTGGCTTCTTGTAATAACTCCTCTTGGCTGTAGCCTTTGAGACGCTTACGACCGTCAGCCAAGCTTTCCAAATCTGTCAAAGCTGTAAGATTTTCCACGCTAACAACTTCCTCGTCCTCGACAGCCTTCATGTAAATCTTGCCAGACTCCTCAAAGACTAGCTGATGGGGGAAAATTTGTGCAATTTCAAAAAGTAAGTCATCCGAAATCTTCTCTTCATTCTCAGAGAAAATTCGACCAAGACCCTCACTCTCATAGCAAAAACCAAAGGATTTACCAGACAGATTAAGACGAATAAAAGGCTTGTTTTCGAGTGTGAAACTCGGCTCAGTATTGTAAAGATTCAGTTCCTGACTGAGTTCCGCAAAATAATCCGTCGCTGCCTCAGGACTCTTTTTTTGGTAAAGTTCTGCAAAGTAAGCATTGACCACGCTGGGCGGAGGTGTGATAAGTGCCAACTGCTCCTGCTCTGTCTTGCCAGCTAGAAGCTGATCCAGATAGACCTTGTCCAGACTTGTATAGCCTCCATATTTTAGAGCCAAGGTTTTGATATCAGTCATAAAATTCTTCTAACCTCCATTTGTTTTTCTCAGAAATGTAGCCTGTAATGACTTCGCCATCCTCTTGATAGTCACGTTCTTCCAGAATCGCAACACTTTCCAAATCATGAATCTTATAGGACTTAGAAAAAGGCACGCGCAGAGTAAAGGATTCAAAAATATTCTTGATTTTCTCTAAAAATAGTGCCTGCAAGTTCTCGCGACTATCCTCAGACTTGGCAGAAATGAGGGCATAAGGAGTTTGGGTCGGCGTAAAATCTTCGACCAAATCCGCTTTATTATAAAGGGTCAGGCGAGGAATATCCTCCATTTCCAAGTCTTTCATGATGGAAAGAACCGTTTTTTCATGCTCCTCGTGGTAAGGATTGCTGGCATCAATGACATGAACCAGAAGATCCACATGCTTGCTTTCTTCCAAGGTTGACTTAAAACTGGACACCAACTCTGTCGGCAAATCTTGGATAAAACCAACCGTATCAGTTAAAGTCACCTGTAGATTGCCCCCAAGATGGATACTCTTAGTCGTCGCATCTAGAGTTGCAAAAAGCTCGTCTGCTTCATACTGTGTCTTACTGGTCAAAGTGTTCATGATAGTTGACTTCCCAGCATTGGTATAACCAATCAAACCAATCTTAAAGGTGCTAGACTCCAGACGTTTTTCTCTGACAGTCGCCCGATTTTTCTCAACCACCTTGAGCTGGCGTTCGATATCTGTGATTTGATTGCGAACGCTACGACGGTTCAGCTCCAGCTGGCTTTCACCAGGTCCACGGGAACCAATTCCCCCTGCCTGACGACTGAGCATAATCCCCTGACCAACCAAACGAGGCAAGAGGTATTTGAGCTGGGCTAGGTGAACTTGGAGCTTCCCTTCATGGCTTCGAGCCCGCATGGCAAAGATATCCAAAATCAACTGCATACGGTCAATAACCTTGACACCCAGAACTTCCTCTAGATTGACATTCTGCCGTGGAGTCAAGCGGTTATTGACGATGACAGTGGTAATTTCTTCTGCATCTACCATAAGCGCAATCTCTTCTAACTTACCAGAGCCGACGAAGGTCTTGGAATCATATTTTTCACGTTTTTGTCTGTAGCTATCTACAACGACTGCCCCAGCTGTCTTGGCTAGACTGGCCAATTCTTCCATAGAGAGGTCAAAATTGTCCATGCCCTGCAATTCCACACCAATCAGCAGGACTCGCTCCTCTTTTTTTTCCGTATCAATCATCTAAAAACTCCTCTATCTGGCTTAAAATGCGGTCTTTTACACCAGCTTCTCCAATCTGATAAAAAGTGACCTTCATGCGATTACGGAACCAGGTCAACTGACGCTTGGCAAAACGACGAGTCGCCTGTTTGAGACTCTCACTAGCTTCCTCCAAGGTCTGCTCTCCACGGAAGTAAGGAAAGAGTTCCTTGTAACCAATCCCTTTAGCAGCCTGCACATCTGGATAATGGTCAAACAACCACTTGGCTTCGTCTAGAAGTCCAGCTTCAAACATCAGGTCCACTCGGTGATTGATACGTTCATATAATTGACTGCGTTCATCATCCAAGCAGATAATCAATGGCTCATACAAGGTCTCTTGATTTTCCAAGTCCTGACCAAAATGGGCAATTTCCAAGGCACGCATAGCACGACGACGATTAAACTGGGGAATTTCAAGACCTGCTTGCTCTACCAGATGGGCTAACTCCTCATCTGTATAGGGCTCCAAGCTAGCTCGATAGGTCAAAATCTCTTCATGGGGAGTCTCTCCACCAAGATGATATCCTTCTAGTAGACTCTGTATGTAAAGTCCTGTTCCACCAGCGATAATGGCAAGCTTGCCACGATTGTCAATATCCTCAATAGCCATCTTAGCCTCTGAAACAAAATCAAAAGCCGAGTAAGACTCGGTTACCTCTCTAACATCGATTAAATGATGGGGAACAGTTGCCTGCTCTTCTGGACTAGCCTTAGCCGTCCCAATATCAAGTCCTCGATAGACTTGTTGGCTATCTCCACTAACCACTTCGCCATTAAAACGCTTGGCCACTTCAATGGCTAGAGCCGTCTTTCCAACAGCAGTCGGTCCAACAATCACAATTATTTTTGTTTTCATCTTTTTTCCTTGAAAAATTCCCATTTTTTCGTTACTATTATTATAACACAAAAAGGTCAGTCAGAAAAATGTGACCTCTTAAGGGGGCTGGCTGATTGAGAATATAAAGGAGGAAGACTCATGGCTAAAGGATTTGCTAAAGGTCTTGTAACAGGTGTCGCAGGAACTGTCGCTGCCGTCGCAGGTGCAGTATACGCATTTAAAAAGAAAGTGATCGAACCAGAAGAGCAAAAAGCAGCTTTCATCGAAGAAAACCGTAAAAAAGCAGCTCGTCGCCGCGTATCACGTTAAGAAACAAAAGAAGTTGGGATTTATTGTCTCAACTTCTTTTTTCTATTCTTTTAAATAGCTAGGTCAAACTTCAACTGTGGCTTGACAGGGTCATAATCCACCAACTCAAAATCTTCTGCTTTGATATCAAAGAAACTAGTCCCATCAGGAACATTTAAAACCAAGCGTGGTTGGCAGTTTGACGGTTCACGACGGAGCAATTCCTGAGCTTGTTCAAATTGATTATCATAGATATGGAGGTTGTTGATGAAGTAGAAGAACTTCCCAACCTTCCAGCCAAAATGCTTGGCAATCATCATTTGAAGAGCCACGTACTGCATAGCGTTGATATGGTGAGCCACTAGCATGTCGTTAGAACGCTGGGTCAAGGTCGCATCCAGATAGATTTCTCCATCTACACGGCGGACATCAAACATAGTCTGAAAGGCACATGGGAGCAGCCCATCTGTTTCTTCGAAAGCTTGGTAATCCCAGAGCGAAATGATATTGCGACGGTTCCAAGGATTGGCTTCCAACTGCTTGAGAAGCTTATTGATGATATCGTGTTTCTTAACGACCGCCCCGTAACGCTCACCAATAGTTCCCGTATTTCCCACTTCCCAGTCATTCCAGTAGTGAACATTGTACTTGTCATTAAGCACGTCTAGGCTATTTGACTGGTCTTGGTAAATCCAGAGCACTTCCTTGATTGCGGATTTAATGGCGATTGGCCGCAAAGTTGTAATGGGAAACTCCCCTTTTGCCAAGTCATACTCTGCAAAGGCACCCGTTACATACTTGGAGTTGGCAACAGTTCCATCCTTGTACTTGGGACGGGCCTGCTCAGAAAAGACGCCATCTTTGAGGATTCGTTCAATATTTTCTTTAAAAATTGTATCTGCTTTTGTCATTTTCTCACCTCATTTATTGTCCTAACTAGTATAGCATAAAAAAAGAAAGGAGGAAAATCACTCGCTTCTGGAAAGCAATTTTCTCCTTTTTTATTTTATTGCAATACAAGTGATGCTGCTCCGATAACTCCAGCGTCATTTCCTAGAGTTGCAAGAGCCAATTTAGTTGAAGTGCGTACTTGTGGGAAGGTATTTTCGTCATAGACTTTTTGAACACCTTGTAGAAGGAATTCTCCTGCAGCTGACACACCACCACCGATGACGATTGTTGATGGGTTTAGGATTGAGCCGATGTTGGCACAAGCGATTCCCAAGTAACGTGAGAAGTTACGGTAAACAATCAAAGCAAGGTCGTCTCCTTCTTTTGCCAAATCAAAGACAGTCTTAGCAGTTACTTCTTCTCCATTATCAATCAAGCGTTTCAAGGTTGCATCGCCTTCGTACTCATCGGCATAGCGACGAGTCAAGTTGACAATCCCTGTTGCAGAAGCGACTGTCTCAAGACAGCCTTTCTTACCACAGGTACATGCGATTGGTTGGTCAAAGTCAACAGTGATGTGGCCAAGCTCACCTGCTGCACCAGCAACACCGTGAAGCAATTTGCCTTCTGCAACGATACCGCCACCAACACCAGTACCGAGTGTCATAAAGACAACGTCTGGTTGGTTATCTCCAGCACCCATCCAGCGCTCACCAAGAGCAGCTACGTTGGCATCATTATCGATGAAGAAAGGAATGCCCAAGGCTTTTTCAATCTTTTCTTTGATTGGTTGAAGGGTTTTCCAGTTGAGGTTGTAGGCACCAATAACAGTTCCTTTTTCACGGTCAACCACACCAGGTGATCCCATTCCAATACCTTGGAAGTCTGCTGCTGCCAATCCAAGCAAGTCCAAACGATGTTGAATAGACTCAATCATATCATCTACGATATGACTTCCCTCATCCAAAATGTTGGTCTTGATAGACCATTTTTCTTGGATCTCTCCTGCTGTTGTCAAGATTGCAAATTTGATAGAAGTTCCACCAAGGTCAATCCCAATAATCTTTTGACTCATCGTCTTCTCCTTTTTCATTATGAATTAATTGAAAATGCTTACAGATATAGTATAACAAAATTTAGTTAATCATGCAAAGGTTTGCATGAAAAAGTTACATCTAATAATTAATAACTATTTATCTCCTAGTTTTTGAATTGCATAGTTTGCTTCTTCTTTTGTAAATTGTCCACTCCAAGGAGAAGTTAGCCTCTCATAAATTTTTGTCTTTGATAAATTGGTATTCTTTCGGTATTCTCTTGCTCGAATTAAGGCATTTGCCTTATAATCTGCATTCAAGTGATCGATGGCATACTGCACTGCTGAACTTGAAAAACCATGCCACGTTAATTGGTCATAGAGAGCTTTTTTTGACATATGTGAAAACGAATTATAGCTTCTCGCTTTAATTAAAGCAGCATTGTACGGGTTCCCATCTGCCGGTTTTGGTTGTCGCACACCATCGTATCCTACATAGTAACGGCCACCATCTACCCATTTGCCCCTAGCCATTTCACCATCTGATCCCACATAGTAACGGCCACCATCTACCCATTCATTCTTGGCCATCTTTCCATCTGATTTATAATAATAGTATCCTACCCATTTATTGCGAGGATAGCTGCCTTCTGATGGTAGATTAAGTTTTTGAATTGCATAATTAGCTTCTTCTTTTGTAAATTGTCCACTCCAAGGAGAAGTTAGCCTCTCATAAATTTTTGTCTTTGATAAATTGGTATTCTTTCGGTATTCTCTTGCTTTAATTAAGGCATTTGCTTTGTAATCTGCATTCAAGTGATCGATGGCATACTGCGCTGCTGAACTTGAAAAACCATACCACGTTAATTGGTCATAGAGAGCTTTTTTTGACAGACGTAAAGACGAATTATAGCTTTTCGCTTTACTTAAAGCAGCATTGTACGGGTTCCCATCTGCCTGTTTTGGTTGCCGCACACCATCGTATCCTACATAGTAACGGCCACCATCTACCCATCTATTCCTTAGCATTTTGCCTTTAGAATCAACATAGTAACGCCCACCATCTACCCATTCATTCTTGGCCATCTTTCCATCTGATTTGAGATAAGAATTTCCTACCCATTTATTGCGAGCAGAGCTTCCTTCTGCTGTTAGATAATAATATGAACCATGGTTTTTATCATAAATCCAGTCACTTTTAACCTTTTTTCCATCAGAATCAACATAATAACGACCACCATCTACCCATTGATTTTTAGCTCTCTTTCCATCTGATTTGAGGTAGTAATTTCCTACCCAGCCAGACTGAACTTTAGATTGTGATTTATCCTGTTTAGGAGTTGTTTCTTTAGGTTTCGGTGCCGGCTTCAGCGCAGGTTTTGGTGCTGGCTTCGGCGAGGGTTTTGGTGCCGGCTTCGGCGAGGGTTTTGGTGCCGGCTTCGGCGCGGGTTTTGGTGCCGGCTTCGGCGCGGGTTTTGGTGCTGGCTTCGGCGCAGGTTTTGATGCTGGCTTCGGCGCAGGTTTTGATGCTGGCTTCGGCAAGGGTTTCTGTACTGGCTTAGGCGCAGGTTTTGGTGCTGGCTTCGGCGCAGGTTTTGATGCTGGCTTCGGCGAGGGTTTTGGTACCGGCTTAGGCGCGGGTTTTGGTGCCGGCTTAGGCGCGGGTTTTGGTGCTGGCTTCGGAGCGGGTTTTGGTGCCGGCTTAGGCGCAGATTTTGGTGCCGGCTTAGGCGCGGGTTTTGGTGCCGGCTTAGGCGCAGGTTTTGGTGCGGGTTTTGTATTCTCTTTTACAATCTTACCATTTTTAGACGCATCCTTTTCTTGAGCAGATACTTTCTGAGATGAGAAAGGCAACATCCCCATTGTATCTGAAAGAGAAACAAGTGCAAAAGTAGTTGCTGCTAAACTTGTAACCAAAATTTTTTTTGATTTTCTCATAAAAATCTCCTTTTCTTATGATTTACACTTATAGTATATCATATCCTTAATCTTTTTTACATTAAAATAATAACTATACAAGCACTAATCTGAAGCTGAGCGAGTAGAAATTGAAACTTATTTAAACGTAGGACTCAAACCGGCTGAGATTTTTGGGGAAACCAACGGGACACAGCATAGATGCCTTTGTTCACACCTATAAACTCCAACCCCTTTTTGAAATTGGAAAATCCATTCTGTTCTGGGTGGAAAGACAATCGGAGAACCTTCTATTTTGAACTTGGCTATAGTCCGCAAAAAAGCTGTTTGAGTTCACTCAAACAGCTTGAAAAATACTCTCTTAATCAGAGGAACAACTTTGTTGTACTTGACTTGTCAATTGGTGTTAAAATAGTTATTCTAAATAATTAGTCACCTAGATGTTGAATTGCATAGTTTGCTTCTTCTTTGGTAAATTTTTTAAAAGTTAGCCTCTCATAAATTTCTGTCTTTGATAAATGGGCATTCTTTCGGTATTCTCTTGCTGTAGCTAAGGCATTCGCCTTATAGTCTGCTTGCAAATGATTGATAGCATATTGTGCAGCGTCACTATTAAAACCTTCAAAAATTAACATCTCATAAATTCTTTTTTTTGACAAATAAATCCTATTATAACCTTGTGCTTGCCTTAAAGCCGCGTTATATTGATTTCCATCTGCTGGTTTTGGTTGCCACACACCGTCGTATCCTACATAATAACGACCACCATCTACCCATTTATTCTTCAACATATAACCATCAGAATCGACATAGTAACGACCACCATCTACCCATTCATTCTTGGCCATCTTTCCATCTGATTTGAGATAATAATTTCCTACCCATTTGTTGCGAGCGTAGCTTCCTTCTGATGTTAGATAATAATATGAACCATAGTTTTTATCATAAATCCAGTCACTTTTAACTATTTTTCCGTCAGAATCAACATAATAATTACCACCATCTACCCACTCATTTTTGGCCATCTTACCGTTTTAGTTTAGATAGTAATTACCTACCCATTTGTTACGTGCGTAGCTTCCTTCTCCTGTTAGATAATAATATGAACCGTAGTTTTTGTCATAAATCCATTCATTCTTGGCCATCTTGCCATCAGATTTGAGGTAGTAATTTCCTACCCAAGTGTTACGAGCAGAACTTCCTTCTGATGTTAGATAAAAATATGAATTCGATTTCGTATCATAAATCCATTCATTTTTAGCTCTCTTACCGTCTGATTTGAGATAATAATTCCCTACCCAAGTATTACGAGCGTAGCTACCTTCTGCTGTTAAATAATAATGTGCAGAGTATTTCTTATCATAAATCCATTCTTTCTTAGCCATCTTTCCATCTGATTTGAGGTAGTAATTTCCTACCCAAGTGTTACGAGCTGAACTTCCTTCTGATGTTAGATAAAAATATGAACTCGATTTCTTATCATAAATCCATTCGTTCTTAGCTCTCTTACCATCAGATTTGAGGTAGTAATTTCCTATCCATTTGTTGCGAGCATAGGTGCCTTCTGATGTTAGATAAAAATATGAATTCGATTTCTTATCATAAATCCATTCATTCTTAGCTCTCTTACCATCAGATTTGAGATAGTAATTACCGACCCAGGCATTTTGGACATAATTTCCCGATGCATTTAAATAGAAGTAGGAGTTAACCTTTTTATCAAAAATCCACTTATTAGTAACTTTAGCACCATTTTCATAGTACGAAGACCCTACCCAGCCAGACTGAGCTTTAGATTTTGATTTATCCTGTTTAGGAGTTGTTTCTTTATGTTTTTCAGTCGGTTTTGGTGCCGGCTTCGGCGTAGGTTTTGGTGCGGGTTTCTGTGCTGGCTTCGGCGAGGGTTTTGATGCTGGCTTTGGCGAGGGTTTTGGTGCCGGCTTTGGCGCGGGTTTTGGTGCCGGCTTAGGCACGGGTTTTGATGCCGGCTTCGGCGCGGGTTTCTGTACTGGCTTCGGCGAGGGTTTTGGTGCTGGCTTCGGCGAGGGTTTCTGTACTGGCTTCGGCGCGGGTTTTGGTGCTGGCTTCGGCGCAGGTTTTGGTGCGGGTTTTGGTGCCGGCTTCGGCGCAGGTTTTGGTGCGGGTTTTGTATTCTCTTTTACAATTTTACCATTTTTAGACGCATCTTTTTCTTGAGCAGATACTTTCTGAGATGAGAAAGGCAACATCCCCATTGTATCTGAAAGAGAAACAAGTGCAAGTGTAGTTGCTGCTAAACTTGTAACCAAAATTTTTTTTGATCTTCTCATAAAAATCTCCTTTTCTTATGATTTACACTTATAGTATACCATATCCTTAATCTTTTTTATATTAAAATAACAACTATTTATGAAAGCCCTATTTTAAAATGAAGTGCAACACAAAAGACATGTTCATCTGATATTACCTATTATCCTATTTTTTAATTTCTTATTTAACCCATTTACCTGAACCATCTACACGATAACCATCCGGTGTACGTTCATTCACAGCCATTTTACCGTTTGATTTAAGATAGTAATTGCCTACCCAAGTGTTACGAGCGTAACTGCCTTCTGATGTCAAGTAGTAATATGATTTGTAGTTACTATCATATATCCACTCACCTTTAGCCATCTTACCATCTGATTTGAGATAATAATTACCTGACCAAGTATTACGAGCGTAACTGCCTTCTGATGTCAAGTAGTAGTATGATTTGTAGCTACTATCGTAGACCCACTCACCTTTAGCCATCTTACCATTTGATTTAAGGTAGTAAGCTCCTTGCCATGCATTTTTTGCATAAGAACCATCTGATTTCAAATAATACCAAGCTTGATAAGAAGAGTCATAAATCCATTCGCTCTGTGCCATTTTACCATCCGCTTTCAGATAATAGCTTCCCTGCCAAGCATTTTTCACTGGATTTCCATTTCCATCAAAGTAATACCATGCACCATCCTGCTTAACCCAGCCACTTGTTGTTGCTGAACTTGTATTGTTTTGAGCCGAAGTTGATTGCTTTGCTTTGAAAGCACCTTTTGGGGCATTTTTCAATTCACACGCCACACCATCATGATCACGGTCTAACTTGGCAGAATAACCAGGTTCTCCCTCATGAATATCCGCATATCCATTCGCCCAAGCTTCCTTACAGCTAGAAAAATGAATGTTTTCTTCCGCTAACACAGGCTGTGAAAACAAGGCTAAAACTGGCAAGGTAGCCAGACTCATTTTAAAAAATAGACGTTTGTTCATTTCTTTCTCCCATAATTATAATATCGTTTTTAATGTTGTTTTATCAAACTTATTTCAGCAATTCAAGAAAACTTCTAGTTATTGCTGCAAACTCTTTTGGTTTGGCTCTATTCAAGACATGAGGACCGTCAGGGATAATCTGGAACTGGGAATTTGGCATCAGTTCTTGAATAGCTTTCATTGAACTGAGATTAGGCTTATCTTGACTACCACAAATTAACAAAGTTGGATAGGGACAATTCTTTGCAATCTCTCTTAAATCAAGTGTTTTTAATTCCTCAGAAACTCCAACCAAAAGCGATTTATCTGCTCCCTGTTTCTCAAATGTCCTTTTGGGGAGTAGTTTAAATATCAGCAACTGAATGTAAAAAGGGATATTGCCAGCTAGTTTCAATGGACAGCCTGACAAAACCAAGGCCTGAAGATTTGGCAAATCGTAACTTGACAGCTCTAATGCAAGTGCAGCTCCTAAGGACAAACCGATTAGGACAAAAGGTTCTGTCTCCTCTGACAAGTGCTGATAAATGCGCTCCTTAGCTTCTTGATAGGTAGCAACTCCGGAAGGAAATAACTCTAGGGCTTCAGAAGGATAATCTACAAGCAACTCTTGCACTTCTTTCCAACTATCTGCTGACTGACCTAGGCCATGTAAAAATATTAATTTCATTTAGTTCTCCCTTACTGACAGCTCATACAAGCCCCTGACTGCATTACAGCCATAGATAGCTTCTGCTTGGGCAAAATCTGCCAAGGTCAAGACTTTCTCTTCTATCTGTCCTGTTTCCAGCAAATGCTGACGGTAAATGCCTGGTAAGATTCCAAGTCGGACTGGCGGTGTATAGAGTTTCCCATCGATTTTCAGAACCAAATTTCCGATAGAGGTTTCAAGAAGTTCTCCAGACTTATTGTGGTAAATGATCTCTTGCTCCCCTAGGTTCAAATGCGGTCGGTGAGTCGTTTTGAAGTAGGTAAAAGCTTGTTGCAAATTGGCTTCCTGAGGGCAGAGTTGGGCCTGACAAAAGCTTGTACTAAGGGGTGTTAATACTTGGCGATCGACTTCTATCTCTCCAGACTTGCTGAGAGAAATACGCAAGCGGTAATCTTGATTAGCATCACAAGCCTGACACTCTGCTTCAATCTTTTGTCTCAAAATTTCTGGGTCAAAAGGAAAAGCAAAATATCGACTTGCCTTTCTCAGTCTTTCTATATGTTGCTCTTCAAACAGCAGTTGTTTTTGGCTGATTTTCCCTGTAGTAATCAGTTGGAAACGAGCTTCTTTACGATAGAGAACAGCTGCCTTTTGATGAACTTCACGGTATTCAGACTCCCAGGTGCTATCCCATGTAATTCCTCCGCCAACTCCATAGATGGCTTTCCCTTGATACAGTTGAATAGTTCGGATAGCAACATTAAAAATCCGGCGCCCACTTGGAAGCAGGAGACCAACGGTTCCACAGTAGACTCCACGCGGTTGTGGCTCCAAGTCCTTAATGATTTCCATAGTTGCAATTTTGGGTGCACCCGTTATGGATCCGCAAGGAAAGAGAGAACGGAAGATTTCAACAAGGTCAACATCCTCTCGCAACTGACTCTTGATGGTTGAAGTCATCTGCCAAACAGTTGAATACTGTTCCACTTGGCAGAGACGCTCCACATGCTCACTCCCCACCTCAGAAATACGGTTCATATCATTGCGTAAGAGGTCCACAATCATAATATTTTCAGAGCGATTTTTAGGATCCTGCTCCAACCAACTAGCCTGTTCAAGATCTTCTTGGTCAGTCACTCCACGCTGAGTCGTTCCCTTCATTGGTCGTGTAGTCAATTCACGGCCATTTTGCTCAAAAAAGAGTTCTGGACTCATGGAAATCACTGCCATCTCATCGTGTTCCACATAGGCATTGTAGCCTGCCTCCTGCTCTACCACCATACGATTGTAGATGGCAAAAGGATTGGCACTTAAATCCTGCTTGAGTTGGACGGTGTAGTTGACCTGATAGGTGTCCCCCTGCCGCAAATGATGGTGAATCTGGGCAATAGCCTTTTCATAATCCTCTGCAGACGTTACTTCCTGCCAATTTGAAGGCAAATCAACCTCATCATAAGTCAGAGGAATAGGGGATGTTTCTACGCTGTCATGAACTGTAAAATATAGCAGGTACTCTCCCAGTAAAGGAGCTTTATGAACTGCTAATTTCTCCTCAAAAGCAGGTGCAGCCTCGTAGCTGACATAGCCCACCACATAATAACCTTGCTCTTGGTAGCTTTCCACTTGTGCCAGCAAGTCTGCCACTTCTGCTACATTTCTCGTTTTTAACTCTTTAATCGGCTGGGTAAAGGTGCATCTCTCCCCCAAAGCCCTAAAATCAATCACTGTTTTTCTATGCATACCTTAAGTATAGCACAAAAAGGCAGATCCAGACAAAGCTGATCTACCTTTTTATTATTTTCTTACTATTGATTATGCTTTAGTGAATAAATCACCAGCAAATCCATCTGATTTCTGCAAGAGTTGTTTGTAAACCTTCCATTTAAGATCTACAGTATTCTTGAAATCATTACCTTGAAGGTCTTTTTCGACCGCTGCATCAAATAAAGTCTGAAGTTGTGCGTAAGTTGAAATCTTTTGACCATCGATTTCAATTTCAACAAAACCTCTTTGGGCTTTTTCGTGTACTTCATGATACCATGCTTTCTTCCATGCTTCTAAGCTTTGGAATTTGCCGTTAGAAACTTTATTAATAATAAAGTCATCACCAAGACCTACATTACCTGCTGCTTTAGATTCTTGTTTGTATTTGTTTGATGCATAACCTAAGAATCCATCTAGATAACCGAAGTACCCCCACATACGGAAGGTATTATGTTTGAATGAGATTGAACCAACCGCACTCTTACTTGTATTACCACCATAAATACCTGTCATCATATTTACTACAGTATAAGCAGAATCAAATCCTTCAGTACGGTAATGACCATTTCCTGGTAATCCATGTTTCGTTGCAAAGTTTCCATCAACCAGTTGATCAATACTTGTCAGCTTCGTATTCTTTTCGTCATCATTCAAATCACGAACTAAATCCCATTGGTGTGGTTCACCAACTAAGCCATTGCGATCCGCTTTTTCGCGATATTTCTTATCGATCTTCTTGAACCACTTATCGTTTGTCCCAGTATTTTTCTTGATGACAGACTCAGCTTCTAAGTAATCAAGCATCATCATGGATTCATTGTAATTCTTCATGTAGTGATCGATTTTCTCACGACTATTTAACACATTTGGATTATAGTTGTAAATTTGATTTCCATCATTTTGACGTTCGTAAGCCATGTTTAATCCTAAGGCACCATATTCACCATTTGGATTTGAAACTGATGGTGATTGCAACATACCTTGAGCAAAGGCTTCAACGTCTGTTCCTTCACGGTGACGCCATGTTCCTAAGTAGGCCATACGGTCATTGATGTGAGTTGTTTCGTGAGTGAATGCAGATGTACCAAAATCACTAATCATGCTAGAGATGATGTAATATACGGCCTCTTGTGGTTGTGGATTTTGGAAGATATAAGCGTATGCACCCATTCCATTGTATCCGTGCCACTTATCAGTCGGACCATAGAATTCACGAATTGGAGCAAAATCGCCTTTCTTCGTATGTCCCATACGGTCAACCCATCCCAAACCTGGTACATCATGGTTATCCCAAATTGCAGATGGTACCATATTTTCACTCTTAAGAAGATTATTTCGTACATTATCAGCAGCAAGTCTTGACCAGAAGTCTAAATAATTGATTTGTTCTTGCGCACGTAAATCAACCTGCTTCTTGAACGCTTCACGTTCTTCTGCTGTGTTCTTACCATATTTCTCAAATGAACTAAAGGCAATGGTATTATAGGTCGTAATTAAGATCATATGCGCTTTCTTCAAATTCAGAAGTGGTAAAATATAACGTCCGTGATGCCCATTATTAATTACTTCATATAATTTATGTTTCTTATTAGCGAAATCTGGATTTGATGATTGTTTCTCAACAACATAAGCGTTATCTGCAATGTTATTCTTGAACCAAGTATTCATATCTGTTTCACTAGTGAATAATTCCATGTTGTACTTCAGGAATTCGTGTAAGTTAGCTTTACCAGTAGCACTTGCAAGAGCTCTGTTAAATGCATCATGTGATTGATCACCTTTTAGGTTGTTACCATTTGAAGCGAAGCTGATTAATCTATCAAGTACGTTAACGTTCTTACCGTAGAAATCCGGTTTGAAGGTCATCATATTTTTGATATTTAATCCGTCAAATTTAATTCCATAGTATTGGTTTAAATAAGCCAGAGCTAACATGATTTTAGCTTTGTTATCTTCAACTTTTTTAATCAATGCACGTTTAGCTGCTTCGTCCGTATTTAATTGATGGTCTTCATTTTCAACTAAAGCTTTAACTAAAGCATCAAGATTATCTTTTACTTCTTTGAAGCTTTCTTCCATGTATAACATCTTAGGATTGTTATTAATCTTACGAACTTCATCTGAATCAAGTTCAACAGAAGCTAATTTAGCTTTGATATCGCTGATCAATTGTGTCCTATCTTTAACAACCATATTTGGTGTATAGACAATATCACCTAATCCTTCAATACTATATTCACGAACTTGTTGAACCTTAGATTCTTTTTGTGTAATAGCCTTAATTTCTTTCGTCTTATCAGCGTAATGAATCATAATGTGATCAGCATCTGATAAGTCGGTCACAAATTGTCCATCTTTCATACCTGTAACAGATAAAACTTCCGTATTTAGTAATTTAGAATCTGCAGGAATCTTATTACCTTGATTTACAATCCATTCTTTGTTGTAGAACGGTTGAAGCTTTTCAATATTACGGTAAGCAAGCTCACGAGATACATCATAATCTTGAGTATCTTTATAAGTATCTGTTTTTGGTTTTACGTTATTAAGTGCATCTTCAACAAGAGGTTTAATTTCAAACTTATCAGCTGTAATTCCGAATGATTCTATTTTTTTATTTGCATCTTCTAGGCTGATTTCTTGGATTCGATTACTACGAGAACCGTTAAATGAGTGAGAACCTTCACTCACATCTTTAACAACGTAGTTTCTTTCAATCCAGTTTTTTGTGTAATATCCACCTTCTGCTTCTAAATCTCTAGAACCGTAGAATTCTTCACCGTTTTTGACTTTCATCATTGAAACTGTGTCAGCAACACGCCCCCATGTCCAGTTTTTACTAATGAAACCACCTACCTCAACAGGGTTCTTCACATCAATAGTTCCTTTAGTAACAGCGTTACGAACAGAAGCGTATTTATCAATACCATTAGGATCAGAACCGTTATCGGTTCTAGCGACAAGTCCACCAACACGTGCTCTATCTGCAACAATATCAGCATCTACGTATGCATGTTTAATATTACCACGCCAAAGTTCTCCGGCGATACCACCAAGATCCCAACCTTTATTACCGACACCTGTTAGTTTACCGATGAAAGCAACATTTTTAAGAAGTCCACCAGTATCTCCTTTATTTACGATACCAGCAATACCATCTTTACCAAGGATACTACCAGTTACCTTAACATTTTCAACTGTGGCATTTTTAATTACTCTTGATAGTGCGGAAATATTTTCAATCCAAGGCATATTGATATTAACATTACCTAAGTTAATGTTTTTAACTGTACCGCCTTCAACGTTATCGAATAACTGACGAGCCATATTATGAATGGTATATTGTTTACCGTCAACACTTGTTAAAGTTCCGCTAAATTTACCAGGTACATATTGTTTATTCGGAGTTGGTACATTTGCTGCATTCAAATCTGCACCAAGTTTAAAGGTACCACTTGGATTAGCTTTCATAGCCGTTACTAGGTCGTTAAAGCTATAATATACATCACCATCGTGTGCTTTTTGTTTTTCAAAGTAATGGACATACTCTTCGCTAAGTGTGTTGTCAGAATTCCGTTGAATCAAATCAGGTGCTTTGGCAGTGACTTTGTATAAAGTTTTTCCGTCTTTTTCTACTTCTTCAATCTTGTCAACAGCTAGTCTTGTTATTTTATTGTCATGAGTGGTCACTCGTAAATAAAGCGGAGCAAGATCAGTTGGTTTTTCTGTCAGCAAACTAGTATCTGTTTCATTACCGTCAGCATCCACACTCATCAAGCTTGTTTCTTTGATGTTTTTAATTTCAACTTTTTTAAGGTCAATTCTTAGAGGTTCTTCTTTAAGAACTTCTTCTTGATCACCTTCACCTAAATTATAAACCATCTTCGTTTCAAGTTTATAATCCTTGTAGTACTGCAAATCTGTCAGGGTCGTTGTCAAGTCGTCTGGTGAAACATTCAAAGTTTTAACAATTTCATCACCCTTTTTCAGAGTTAAGGTAATAGATTTAATGGCTGTCTTACTTGGATTTTCCAAATTATAACGAATTTGAGATGATCGTTTCAAATCATTAACATCAACAAGTGACAAACTTAAGATTGGTTTTTCAAAGTTTTTAGTTCCTAATTTGACGATACGATCTTGGTCTAACTCCAGAACCTGTTCCACAATTTTAGGTGCTTCTTCAGTTTTTAAACCTTTGAGAGTTTTGTAAGTCTTGGTAACTTTTTTCTGCCCATCTTTTCCTTCTTGGACAGTAACTCTTTCACCCTTTTTCAGTTGGTCATCTTCTTTAAGAACTTCCTTAAATGGAATCTTTTCAAGACTTTCTTCCACCAGAGTTCCTTCAATTGGTTTTGTCCCACGACTTACCTGTTGATTTACAGGTTCCTTGGTAACTTCTGTGCTAGTTGAAAGAACTTGGTCCGTTTTAACACCTTCTACTGTTTTATAAGTTGTTTTAGTAACTTGGCTACCTTTTTCACCATTTCGTAGGACAGTTTCTTCGTCCGTATACTTGGTTGGGTCCTCTATCGTTTCAGTTTTGTAGTCTAGGTCTGTAGTCGATGTTTCAACAAGGGTTCCCTCAGTTACTTTGTACTCAGGTAACTGTTCTTGTACAAGGGCTTGGCCAGTTTTACCTTCCTCTTGTGTACCTTTTACTTCGATTGGAGCTTCTGGTAAGGTTGGTTGTGTTAAAGCTTGACCTTCCTTGCCTGCCTCTTGGGTTCCTTTTGCTTCAACTGGAGCCTCTGGTAGTTCTGGTTGTGTTAGAGCTTGACCTTCTTTGCCTGCCTCTTGGGTTCCTTTTGCTTCAACTGGAGCCTCTGGTAGTTCTGGTTGTGTTAGAGCTTGACCTTCTTTGCCTGCCTCTTGGGTTCCTTTTGCTTCAACTGGAGCCTCTGGTAAGGTTGGTTGCGTTAAGGCTTGACCTTCTTTGCCTGCCTCTTGCGTTCCTTTAGCTACCTGATGCGTTGGTTCAGCTTGTGGTACTGGAGTTGGGGCAGGTTGCTCTTCTTTCTTAGTTCCGACTGCAATGACTTGCGAAACAGGATTTTGAACCACTTGGTCTTCGATGACTTCTCTAACTTCTTGACCATTAACCATCGATACTTTGGTTACAATGCGACGCTGACCATTTACTCCAGCTGTGACGATACGAGTCTGTCCTTCTGCTAGATTGGTATCTGGGCTTGTGACTGTTTCAAAAGGAATATCTACCAAGCTCTCTTCCAGTCTTGACTGAGGTTTCTCAGAAACTGGTTTTTCTTGAACTACTTCTGTCTTATCAATTTCATTTGCACTTTGCTTTTCTACTGGCAACTGAGGCTTCTCAGCTGAAGCTGGCCTTGATGGATGGAGTTCTGCTTCCTTGAAGTATCCAATGTATTCATAGCCATCAATGTGGATAATCCCTTCAGCCAAACCTTCATGTGTAGAAGCCGAAATAGTTTGGTTATAAGAAAGCAATTCTTTATTTTCAAACGCAAATGTGGTGAAAGGAACAAAGTTGCTTGCACCAATCGAACTAATTAATAAGACACCAAGCACCTTACCACGATGTTTTTTAGAGATTAATAAAACAGCCAAAGAAGCCGTAGCCAACCCTATACCAGCCAAGGCTAATTCTTTACTCCCTGTATAAGGAAGTTCTTGGTAGGTACTAGCTTTCTTTCGATACACTGCATAGATAATATCATCCTCTTGAAACTCCGAAGGGACTTCATGGTGAATTAAGGCTTTTTCAGACTCGGTCAATTCCTGCTCCGCCAAATAACGGTAATGAACGCTATGAGCTCCACCAACTTCATTGGCTTGTACCTTATCTACTGAAAGGGCACTTGCACCAAAAAGGAAGGCCCCGATGACTACAGGACCAACCCCAACAGTTAACTTGCGAATGGAATATTTAGTAATTTTTTCAAGTTGTTGTTTTGTTTTTCTCATTCTTATGACTTTCTAATAGAATCTTGCGGATAGTGCGCACGCGCACCTCCAATTAATTTTGGACGACTAGCAAGAGCCGTTACATGGGCATGCCCAATTTCTCTCAAAAGAGGGCGAATCGGAACCTGAACATGCTTGACATGCATGCCAATTGCAGTGTCTCCGATATCCAATCCAGCATGAGCCTTGATAAATTCAACCTCAACTGGATCTTGCATAAACTTGAAGGCTGCCAACTGACCTGAACCTCCTGCATGAAGGGTAGGAAGGACACTAACTATTTCCAGAGCAAACTGCTCTGCAACCTGACGTTCAACAACGAGGGCCCGATTGACATGTTCACAACCTTGAACAGCTAGATGAATTCCTTTTTCCTCTAGGATATCTAGGATGGTCTTCACAATGATTTCCCCAATTTCTTGGCTGGATTCCTTACCAATCTGACCACCTATCACTTCACTAGAAGAAAGGCCTAAAACAAAGATAGATCCTTGCTTCAAATTGGCCTTTTCTAATACATCTTTTACAATCTGGCTTGTTTCTCTTTGAATGTCTTTTTCCTTCATACTTGATACCTCTTTTGTCATTATCTATCATATCGTTTTTTCTACTTTTTAGCAAGATAGACAACCTAGAAAGCTTGCCCAATTACGCATAAAACTCCCAGAATGAACTGGGAGTTAGCTAATTTCTATTCTATTTATGTATATTTCTACTGTCGTACCTTTTAAAGGGACAGAATCGATCTTCATCTGATAGTTTTCTCCAAAATGAAGTTTGAGGCGTTGGTCAACATTTTGAAGACCTACTCCTCCACGTTTGAGCTGACTCTGACTACTATCGCTAGGATTTTGGAAGCCAACTCCATCATCCTCAATACGAATGATCAATCCTGAATCCTGTTTCTGGACAGAGACTCTAATATGACCCTGACCTTCTTTCTCCTTGATGCCATGGTAAAGAGCATTTTCTACTAGAGGTTGCAACACCAGCTTGGGCAAGACTAGATTATCAAAGGCAGGATTTTCATTAATTTCGTATTCCAGCTTATCGCCATAGCGTTGTTTCTGGATAAAGAGATACTGGCGGACATGGTTAATTTCGTCAGACAGGCAAATCAAATCTTTACCCTGATTGAGCGCTAGGCGGAAATAAGTCGCCAAGGACTTGGTCACCTGAACCACTCGCTGACTATCCTGAAATTCAGCCATCCAGATGATGGTGTCCAAAGTATTGTAGAGGAAATGGGGGTTAATCTGACTCGACAAGGCTTGAAGTTCATACTGACGGGTCGTTTCTTCCTGTTTGCGCACATCTGCCATCAGCTGATCAATCTGATCCAACATGGCATTAAACTGACGAGTCACTTCTCTCAGTTCATGGGCACCAGTTTCCTTGGCACGAAGATTCTGATTACCAGAAGCAATCTCCAGCATGGTTTCTCTCAAGTCATTCAGAGGAGCAATCCAGCGTTTAAGACTAAGCCACACCAAGCAGAGACAGGCAAGAAGAGATGTGACACTGGCTCCAAGCAAGGTCCACATGAGTTGACTCCGAACCTGGTCTAATTTTTCCAGTGAAGACACTCCTATAACCGTCCAATCAGTTCCTGCAATCTGTTCCTGACTGACGTAGGATTTGTGGTCCAGAGTGTAGTCCTGCCCTGTCTCAATATAGGGTTTCATGGCCTCCATTTCACTAGCTGAGCTATAGACTGTGTGTTTAGGATGGTAAACAAATTCATGGTTTTCATTGATGATAAAGGCAAAGCCCTGCTGACCCAACTGAAGTTGATTTAGATAGGCTTCCAGAGTTTCATAAGAAATATCCAAACGAAGTACGCCGAGATTGACCCCCTTTACATCAACAAGTTCTTGAGTGACAGAAATGACCCACTGACTATCCGATTTACGAGCTGGTGTCAAAACTGGTTTAGCCCCCTGATGAATACCTTTTGGTACCAATCCTCAGCCATCATATCAGAAGAAGTTTTCATCTGCACACTGTCATCTGTAGAAATGACCTGACCGGATTTAGTGACCAGTACCACCGTTTTCAAGTCCTGGTCTGCCTTCAAGATAGTCAAAAATAGATCTCGAATTCCCTTGACCTTGTCTTGATTGGGGTTCTCAGCATAAGCTAGAACATCCGTCTGCTGGGTCAAACTGGTAGAGGTGGTTTCTAATTTTTTGATATAAGACTGGATAAAGTGGCTAGTCTGACTGATAGTCGTTTGGCTATTGCCCTCAATAGTAGCCTCAATGGCTGATGAACTAGATTGATAGTAGAAAGTCCCGACCAGAGCTAGGAGAATGAGAAAGACCAGAAAGATAGAAATAACCATTCTAACTAGGAGTGAAGAACGCTTCATCGACCTTCCCCCTTCTTAAACTGACGAGGTGTCACACCTGCAATCTGTTTAAAACGTTGGGTAAAGTAGTTCATATCTTCAAAACCAACCTTCTCTGCAATCTCGTAAATTTTCAGATCCGTAGTTAAAAGCAAGAGCTTGGCCTGTTTGACACGTTCTCGCACCAAATAATCCTGAAAAGGTAGGCCCAACTCTTTCTTAATCAAAGAACTCAGATAAGTCGGACTAAAGCCCAAGTCACTGGCCAAAGACTTTAAACTAAATTGGCTATCAGCCAGATGGGACTGGATTTTCTGGGCCATATTTCCCTCAAACTTATCGGTCAATAAATCTTGTAATTGCTCTTCCTTTTCTTCCTTATCCAACTTTTGCTTGATTTTCCCCAACATTTCCTCAATATCCTGACGAGAAAAGGGCTTGAGCAGGTAGTCATCCACACCTAGTTTGACAGCAGACAAGGCATAATCAAAATCATCGTAGCCTGTTAAAAAGACCAAATGAACCTGAGGATAGGTTTCTCGGACCAGACTGGCCAACTGGATGCCATTTAGCTGAGGCATGTTGATATCAGTTAAAATGATATCTGGCACCTGCTTTTGAATCAATTCCCAAGCCTGCCTTCCATTTTCAGCCTGACCGATGATTTCCATATCGTAGGCTGCTACATTGACCAGCTTGGTCAAACCTTGTCTTACCAGATATTCATCTTCTACGATTAAGATTGTGTAGGTCATGCTTCTCTCCTTTGTCACTTACTAGTATCAGTATAGCAAAATTCTCCTCTAACTGCTTAGGAAATCCCTCTTAATCGACATAATCTAGTAAATAAGCGTAGCCTTTTTCTTCCATTTGATCTTTGGGAATAAAGCGGATAGAGAGACTATTAATACAGTAACGCAAGCCACCCTTGTCCTGAGGCCCATCTGTAAAGACATGGCCAAGGTGAGAATCTCCAACTCGGCTTCGCACTTCCATTCGCGTCATATTGTAAGACTTATCTTCCTTGTAGGTAGCAACATCTGGACTGATTGGTTGGGTAAAACTAGGCCAGCCACAACCAGACTCAAACTTGTCCTTTGATGAAAAGAGGGGTTCGCCAGTTGCCACATCCACATAGATACCGGATTCAAATTTGTCCCAGTAGCGGTTTGAAAAAGCCCGTTCTGTTTGATTTTTCTGGGTAACTGCATACTCCTCAGGCGACAAGGTCTTTTTCAATTCTTCATCGCTTGGTTTAGGATATTTGCTGGCATCGATGACGGGATAGGCCGCCTGATTGACATTGATATGGCAGTAGCCATTTGGATTTTTCTTGAGATAATCTTGATGGTAATCCTCAGCCACCACAAAATTCTTCAAGTTTTCCTTTTCAACTGCCAGAGGTTGGTCGTATTTCTTAGCCACCTCATCAAAGACTTGGTTGATTACCTCCAAATCCTTGTCATCTGTGTAATAAACACCGGTACGATACTGGGTTCCCACATCATTTCCTTGTTTATTTTTGCTGGTTGGATTGATAATGCGGAAATAATGGAGCAAGATTTCCTTGAGGGAAATTTGCTTGGCATCATAGGTAACATGGACGGTTTCCGCATGTCCAGTTTGGTTAATCAATTCGTACTTGGTTGTTTCCCCTCTACCGTTTGCATAGCCTGAAACGGCATCTGTCACTCCGGGAACGCGTGAGAAGTATTCCTCCACTCCCCAGAAACAGCCTCCAGCTAGATAAATTTCATGCAAATCTGCATCTTTACTCACTTCTGTTTTTTTCACTGTTTTTCCTCCTTGGCTAACTGATGCTTTCTCAATTTGCGAGCTATCTGTCTGCCCTGCATTTCGCATCAATAGAAAATAGAAACCGGTTATGGCTAGGAAAAAAATCCCTGCCAAGACAAACAATTTTACTTTATCGTTCATGACCTTTCTCTACCCCATTTCTTTCAATTCTTTTAAAATCATATCCTTATCCATAAAACCTGGTTGCGTTTTGACCAGTTTGCCTTCCTTGTCTATAAAGGCTTGAGTTGGGTAAGAACGGACACCATAACTTTCCAAAAGTTTGCCTGATGGATCAATTAGAACTGGAATATTTTTATAATCCAAGCCCTTGTACCAGTTCTTGAAGTCAGCTTCTGCTTGTTCCCCCTTGTGTCCAGGAGACACCACTGTCAAGACCACATAATCATCACCAGCATTTTTAGCAATTTCATCCGTATCTGGAAGACTGGCTAGACAGATGGAACACCAAGAAGCCCAGAATTTGAGATAGACTTTCTTGCCCTTGTAATCAGACAAGCGGTAGGTCTTGCCATCTACTCCCATCAGTTCAAAATCTGCAACCGCCTGACCTTTAGTCGCAGTTTGCGAACTGACTTGTTCTGTTTTTGTTTGCTCCTTCATAGTAGCTTCGTCTGACATATTTTTAGCAGAACAGGCTGCCAAGCAACAGATTGAGCCGACTCCAAGGAGACATGTTTGCCATTTTTTCATTTCTTCTTCCTCTCTATACAAATAATCTTGTTAAAATAGAAGCATTTCCCAAAAGCACCAAGATTCCCATCACAATAATGAGGAAGCCACCCACTTTTTTGAGGGTTCCGAGGTAGGGATGAAGTTTTCGGAAATGTTTCAAAACATAGCTGGAAGCTAGAGCTAGAACCAAAAATGGTAGCGCTAGACCCAGCGTATAGATTAACATGAGACCAGCTCCCTGCCAAGCACCTGAGCCACCTGAAGCCGCTAAAGCCAAAACAGAGCCAAGAACCGGCCCCACACAAGGCGTCCAAGCAAAACTAAAGGTCAACCCCAGTAAAAATGCCTGACTATAGCCCTTACCCTTTTGCCCCTGTCTCTTTAATTGTATCCTTCTTTCCTTGTAGAGTCCCTGAAAATGTAAGACTTCCATCTGGTGCAAGCCCAAGAGAATGATGACCGCACCCGTCACATACTGAAACCAAGAAGCATACAGCAAATTGCCTAAAAACCCAGCTCCATAGCCTAGTAAGATAAAAATAAAGGATATCCCTGCTATAAAGACCAAAGTTCGCAATAGACTAACAAGTGAGATTGAACATTTGCCACTAGAATCCTGAGCACCATCTTTGTCATCCAACAAGACCCCTGCATAGACCGGTAACAAGGGTAAGATACAAGGAGAAAAGAAGGAAAGAATTCCAGCAAGAAACACACTAATAAAAAAGATTATATTATCCATCGCCTTCCTCCATTCTTTGATTTGATAGGACTATTATAGCCCCAAAACTCCAGAAAAAACAGGGACAATGATAGGGAAAAATAGGAATTTAATCAGGTTATGTAAAAAATGTTGCAAAAAAAGCCAGACACAGTCTGACTTTGATGGAAACAGAAAAGAAAATTTACTAGTCTTCCCTACTTATCTGATAATAAATGAGATCCGCAAGATAGCCTTTTCTCTCTACACCATTGGTAATAGTCTTTAGATAGGACATTCCAGCCTTCTCCATGACACGACCTGAAACTGGATTGAGACTAGCATATCGTGCTCTGACCTTTTGAAAGCCTGCTTGAGTAAAACAAAAGTCCAAGACAGTTTTTAAGGCCTCTGTCATAATCCCACGTCCCCAGTAAGCCTTGCCTAGCACATAGCCAATTTCACAAGAAGAATCGTTCTCATCCATTGCAACGATGCTGATATCTCCTATCACCTGTTCTGGCTTTTCTTTGAGACAAATGGCCCATTTGTAATAGTTGGGATTGGCATAGGAGGCAACCCAGTTATGAATCGAATTTCGAGTCACCTCGACATCAGAATGGGGATCCCAAGTGACGTAGGTTAGATTCTCAGCAGAGGAAGCCCAATTCTGAAACATGGCTTCTGCATCACTCTCCATAAATCTTCTCAAAATTAAACGATCTGTCTGTAATGTTTGCGTACCGATAGATTTCATGACGCTACCTCGCTTTCTGATAGATGATTCTATGTCCAACCTCAATTTAAATTTACTTTGCTTTTGAATTTCAAGGTAATAAGCTAAAAAGGTCCCCCGGACTTCCTCGCTTACCTATTTCCATGCTCGGGGTAAAAAGACTAAACTCAGTAACAACTAAAAAACAAGTTTTTCATCTAGTTCCTTGACGCAGTCGCTGTCTGGTTTGAAATGCGCTTTACCAATCTTTTTCAAACCTAGTCATCGTTGCGGGGGTGAGACGACGAAATCGAACTCTGTGAGTTACCAGACCTTCTTCGCTTTCTCATTTCTAGGCTCAGGGTAAAAAGGTCCACTAGAGTTTTCTCGTTTTCCTATTTTTAGACTCGGGGTAAAAAACTAAACTCATTAATAGCTAGAAAACAAGTTTTTCATCTAGTTCCTTGACGCAGTTGCTGTCTGGTTTGAAATGCGCTTTACCAAGCTTTTTCAAACCTAGTCATCGTTGCGGGGGTGAGACAACGAAATCGAACTCTTCGAGTTACCGGACCTACTCTCACTTTTTTATTTCAAGGTGAGAGGCTGAAAACCTCCACTAGAGGTTATTCTTGCTCTCGAGTTTCAAGGCAAGAAGCTAAAAAGGTCCCCCGGACCTTTTTACTCCCAAAAGTCATCAAATACGGTGATTGGTAGGTGCCGTTTATGTTGACCTTTGTGCCACCAGTTTTCAATAGTCGTTTGGGCTTCTGGGCTGATTGTTTTGCCTTCTAGGTAGTCGTCAATCTCTGC
Organism: Streptococcus symci; assembly: GCF_006385165.1. Lineage (GTDB taxonomy): Bacteria > Bacillota > Bacilli > Lactobacillales > Streptococcaceae > Streptococcus > Streptococcus symci. Next base: position 264,924 of record NZ_VFJA01000002.1, read on the forward strand.
ATAGGTGACTCCGAGAGCAACTTCATCAGCTAGGCCTGGTTTATCTTCTTCTAGGTCTGCTGTTGGGATTTTTTCATAAAGGGCTGGGTCCGCACCAAGTTCCTTCAATAGTTGTTTTCCTTGGCGTTTATTGAGACGGAACAGTGGTAAAATATCTGCACCACCGTCACCAAACTTGGTAAAGAAACCTGTGATATTTTCCGCGGCGTGGTCTGTTCCAATGACCGCTCCGCTATGGGAACCAGCAAGGGCATACTGAGCAATCATACGGCAACGTGCCTTGATATTGCCCTTGTTAAAATCTGAAACAGGACTACCTGTCGCTTCAACTGCTGCCGTCATGGCGTCAGCTGATTCCTTGATATTCACAACCAAGCTGATATCTGGCTTGATGAAGGCTAGGGCTTTTTGAGCATCTGCTTCATCAGCTTGCACTCCATATGGCAGGCGGACAGCGATAAATTTGTAGCTGTCGTCTCCCGTTTCTGCTCGCAGTTCTTCCATAGCTAGTTGAGCTAAACGTCCTGCTAAGGTTGAGTCTTGTCCTCCAGAAATCCCTAGTACAAAGGTTTTTAGGAAGGGATGTTTTTTCAGATATCTTTTTAAGAAATCAATAGAACGACGGATTTCTTCCTGGGCATCAATCACTGGTTTGACACCCAACTCTTGGATAATCGTTTCTTGCAAACTCATTCTTCTTCTCCTTCACCGAGGGCTTCCTTACGCATTTTGTCAATCAAGTCCATCTTGTCTTGCCATACATCACGCGCCAAATCCACTGGATAATGCTGCGGATTGAGCACGCGCTTGTATTCATCCCAAAGCTTGTCAAATTCCTTACGAGCATAATCCTGAATCTCAGTCAAGCTAGGCAGATTGTAAATCAATTTTCCGTCCTTGAAAATATCCACCAAGAGAGGAACAGCATCAAAATTACGAACCGTCTTCTTGATGTAAGTATAGGTCGGATGGAACATCTTGATTTCTGTCATGCTGGCAACATCTACGCCATCATAAGTGATATAGTCTCCTTCTGACTTGCCTTTTTCACGACTGGTAATGCGCCACACCTGCTTCTTACCTGGCGTAGAAACTTTTTCAGCATTATTTGACAGCTTAATGGTATTGCGCATCTGGCCATTTTCATCTTCAATGGCCACAATCTTATAAACTGCACCAAGAGCTGGCTGGTCATAGGCTGTAATCAGCTTAGTTCCCACACCCCAGACATCAATCTTGGCCTTTTGCATCTTGAGGTTGAGGATGGTATTTTCATCTAGATCATTAGAAGCATAAATCTTAGCCTCTGTAAATCCAGCCTCGTCCAATTGCTGACGGACTTTCTTGGAAATGTAGGCAATATCCCCAGAGTCAATTCGAACACCCATAAAGTTAATCTGGTCACCCAGCTCACGCGCCACCTGAATGGCAGCTGGTACACCGATGCGAAGGGTGTCATAGGTATCCACAAGAAAGACACAGTTTTTGTGGGTCGCAGCGTAAGCCTTGAAGGCCTCATAGTCGTTACCATAAACCTGCACCAAGGAATGGGCATGGGTCCCCAAAACAGGAATGTCAAAGAGTTTACCAGCACGCACATTGCTGGTTCCATTGGCGCCACCAATCACCGCTGCGCGTGTTCCCCAGATAGCCGCATCCATTTCTTGAGCCCGACGTGTCCCAAACTCCATCAAGGGTTCATCTTCGATGACCGAACGGATACGAGCTGCCTTAGTAGCCACCAAGGTCTGGTAGTTGACGATGTTCAAAAGAGCCGTTTCGACCAATTGACATTGGGCTAGAGGACCTTCCACCTGCACAATCGGTTCATTAGCAAAAACCAAGTCCCCTTCTTGGGCAGAACGAACGGTCAACTCCAACTTGAAATTGCGGAGATAGTCCAAGAATGCCCCATGATAACCAAGCGACTCCAAATAGGCAATATCACTATCTGAAAAACGCAAATCTTCAAGATAGCTCACAATTCTTTCCAAACCTGCAAAAACTGCATAGCCGTTCTTAAAAGGCTGTTGGCGGAAATAAACCTCAAAGACCGCCTTTTTATTGTGAATCCCTTGGTCAAAGTAAACCTGCATCATGTTAATCTGGTACAAGTCCGTGTGCAATGTCAAACTATCATCTGGATACATACTTTTCCTACTTCCTTAACTAGAAACCAATGAAAAATTTCAAGAACTTTCATTCATTCCAATAAATTAGTACTATTATAACACATTTTGGCTGGATTGAGAAAAGAGTAACAAGCTATTCTCCACTCTCCAGTTCATCCATATCTTGTTCAAACTTTTTCTGAGTTCATTCGCCATAGCTTTTAAGACCAAGATTGCCAATAAAGACCCAGGGAAGGTAATTGACATAAGTAATAGCCCAAGCAGATAGGTATTTAAAATTTAAAGGATTGTGCTGATAAATTTCGATATTAAATTGATAATTCTGCAACATCAAGAGTGTTGTAATAGCGAGAGTTACCAGCAAACAGCCTAAAATTGTAAAATGAAAACGACTATAGTAGTTCACACCCAAATCTCGAGCACGGCCGAAAAAGTAAAAAGTTCCAATAATGATAATGATGAGAATCATTCTCGGATTAAAAAGACTTGGTGCTAATACTGCAATCATATAAGATAAAAGCAAGAAAGCTATAGAGATATAGAAACTTTCAGCCCCCGCTTTATTGATCAGTTGTTCTTCTCTTTCGTCTAGTAATTGATAATAAAAAAATCTATTTTTCATCTTCTTCCTCCCAAAATAATTGATCCAAAGTTTTGCCTAAGCATCTGCAAATGGACTGGCAGAGGGAAAGACTGGGATTGTATTTCCCCGCCTCTATCAAACCAATAGTCTGGCGCGTCACCCCAACAGCCTCTGCTAGTTGACCTTGTGTTAAATCACGCTCAACACGAGCTAATTTTAATTTTAAATTTTTAGCCACCTGCGTCCTCCTTATAGTTTTAAAAAGTTGCGCTTCTTTTTAAACATATTATACCATATATCTAACTTAATGCAATATATAAATGTCATTTTGTAATATTTTGTTAACAAAAAACTCTCTATCACAAAATAATAGAGAGTTCTGAGTTTAAATATAGGATTTCAAAATATCAACGACATGACTTCTTTGTTTTACTTGGTAGGCTTTGATACCTAGACTTTCAAGCAAGAGCTTAGTCATAGTTCTGGTAGCCCATTTGACATAACTTTTATATAAAAATCCAACATATTTAAAACTACAGATTATATTTAAATTTCAAAATTACTTTTCTTTTTCTAAACCAGAAATATATAGTAAGCCTAATAGCAATTTTATTTCTTGTGTTTTTTTCATTACATCAACTTTTGTTATAATTCTAGTTCCCCCATGCGTTGACAGGTTAAGAAATTCTAAAAAGCTTTTACTTTCATCTCTAGAACTAATTGTGCTACGTAAAGAATTCAAAACTCGCTTATCCGCGTCGTCTAATTCACTACTATCAATCAAACCTTTTCCTTCCTCAATTACTTTTCTATAGTTTTGCAATAAACTTTCTGTCTTAGCTATTTTACTATTATCCAAAATATCATTTACAACAATTTCAATTAAAGTTCGATAAGCTGCAACTGCTACAAAACTATAATCTTCAGTACTAAAAATTCGATTAATTTCTCCTATAAAACTGACAACATCTGACCTAAAGTTAACTTCTTTGTTTATAGGCATATTAACTAAATTACTCTTAGAAGATTCTGGTTGAGCAATATAAAAGTTATCCTCTACTACTCTAAACGTAAAATCAGCTTCATGAATAAGTTCTGTTTTCTTATCTGTTATTATAATTGAAATTGTATTTTCATTTAATCGACCAAAATTTATTATACCTTTATTAAAATTTATAGTAGGATTACTTTTTGTATCAATTTCAAAAGATAAGCCCTTATCCTCTTCACCAAAACTATTTATAAAAGTGAATAAATCATCAACTTTATAATCTATCCCCTTCTTGAGTATATTTTCTCTTTGACTGATTTTAGGTTGAGCTGGCTTCCTTAAAATTATCTTTAGAGAAGAGACTGTAGTATCTGTCTCTTGCCTAATGATCCATTCCCCTTCTTGGAGTTTATTAAATTCTCTTACTTTTTCTTCGTTAAAATAAATGTCTGTAGCAACTTGAATTAATTCCTTTAAATTAGGAATCTTCTTGTCTAGATCATCTATATCAATCCATGATTCAACTACCCCCAAATTTATTGTTTCTTTAGTCTTTGGAATAATATCCAATAGAATTTCCTTATCAAAAAGAGTACATTTTAATTTGTCTCCTTGTTTTTCAAAAATTATAAAATCTTTTAATTTAAAATCTGGTCTAATATTTTTTTTAAGATTGCTGAGATCAGAAGTTTCTTCTAAAGATATCCTATTTTGAATAAATGTTTTGCGAGGAAAATCTCTTAATTCATTTTTTAACGAAGAGCCGATTCTCTGAATTTTTTCGTTTATTCTTTCAATGAATTTAGCTATATCATCAGTTAACTTACTCTGAGAAAATTGAGTTCGATCAGAATTAAACTGTATGGCTGAATCACTAGATTTAATTGAAATATAACCAATTAATTGCTTTAATACATCGCTATATTTTTTGGTCACCATTAATTCAGTATCAAATAATAGATAGTTGTTAAACAAATTATTATTGATATAAACCAAAGGTGTTAAATTGTTATTATTAGGATTGTAAAATAAAGAGTTAATCTTACTTTTTCCATTTGGGACGAGATAAAAAGCAGCTAGATTCATCTCAACAGAATACCTATCTGAGTCAAAACTAAATTTTTCAGAGTAGATATCCTCACCATTTTTCTTAAACACTAACAAACATTCATTTGAAGAATAATTAATTTCAAATAACTGATCAGAACTATTTTGATTCTCTAACTGGATACTGTAGTCAGTAGAGTATACTTCTCCATCTATATTTAGATTTATAATAAAGTTTCTATCAGCAGAAATTTTCCCATCATTTTTCTCATTATCAATAAAAGAATTTAAAACTTTATTTCGATTGACATCTTTGGTGAGATATTCTTTTAAAGCTTCAAGATTATAATCATCGACTTCAATTTGGATTAAAGTCCCTACAAAATCCCCTGAACCTACAAGCGTGACATCTAAGCATTTATCTGTTATATTATATTCAGAAATCAAAGAATCAAAATCTACAGCAAAATCTGAAATTTGATTATTACGTGATGTTTTCCAATATACTTTTTTACCAAACTTAAAAACAGACAAGAACCCTAACCCCTTTGACCCTTGAGTCAGGCGTATAGTACCATTATAAGAGATAATTTCTCCATATTGTTTATCACTACTTGATATATGGAATAATTTCTTAATTCCTTCTGTATCCATACCAATACCATAATCTCGAATAGTGAGTTTTTTTGATTCCGAATCCAATATAATATCAACACTGGGAGAAAACGCATCGTACGCATTTTTTATTAACTCATTTAATGCAATAATATTATTAGGAATTTTTTCTGATAATTCACTCAATATATTACCTGCTACAGTAATAGGTACTTGTTCAACTTTATTAGGCATCTAAATCTCCTTTATTTTTCTTAATATCAAAACATATTCTTGATTCATTGATTCCACTGATTTATCTTTTACTTTAGAAACCCGTCTTGGCATTCTCTTTATAGGTATATTACGTGTAATAGAAGCTTCCAACTCAAAACCAATATTTTCAAAAAATTCCTGCGTAATACTTGATAATGGCACTACTTTATTATCAACACGTCGATCACCTAAAGTTAAAACTATTCTCTTATCCTTTTTTAGAACACGTCCCATTTGCATCATCACTTCCAAATAGTCTATTACAAAATTTTCCACTTTTTTTCGCTTATCTTGAGATATACTTTCAAGATAATCAGATAAATAGTGTGACTGATGCTTTTGTTTATTTCTTTTGCCAGATCCACCTAAACTATTTGAATCAATACTTGAATAATTATCTATTAAATTTTCAGAAAAAACCTCCAAATCCTTCCTATCAATCCAATATATCGGTAGCATAGAGTACTGTCCATATGTTACAGTAGTTGAATTATCTCCATACGGAGGAGAAGTAACAATCAAATCGACAGAATCGCTCTTCATTCCAAATAAAATATCTTCCGATTTTCCTATTTTTAAATCAATTTTTTTACTTCTGTTATAATCAGGTAAATATTGAGAGTATTCGTTAATGCTCTTTATAAAATCTTCAACGATGTGGTTTTCCATCTTTTCAATAGCGCTTTGCTCTTTTATATGCAATTTAAATGTTGAACTTCTTGTATTACTGTATTTTTTTAAAATATTAATTAAACACACCCAATAATACTGTCTTACGTATCTGTATTTTTCTCTCTGAATAGCACTACGAATTTTACTAAACGTTATTATAAAATCTTTTCGATACCATTTTTCTATATTATAAAAATAGTGTTTATCAAATTCAAAACTATTGCTTTTTAAAAATTTCTCAATTCTATTATTTGCTATATATATATATATTTTGTTAACACCTTGCAGCTTAACTTTTGTAATAAGATTAGCTAAAGGGTTAATATCTATGCCAATCGGAAAAAGGTTATTCTTTTCACCCTCTACTAGTGTTGTTCCAGAACCATGAAAAGGATCAAGAATATTTGTAATAGATGAATCTTCACTTTTAATTAGTTTAATTAATTCATATTGCATATCAGGAACCATCGTAGCTGGATAAGCACTAATTTTATGCATGCCTGAAGCAGTTACATTTTTAAAGTCCCAGTAATCAATTTCTTTTTCTTTTATTTTATCTACTAAATTCGACTTCAACAATTTAGCCCCCAACTAATATTTTTCTATTATGCACCCTAAGTATAGCATAGAATTTTTTGAACGTAAAGAAATAATATAATTAATCTGTTAAGGAAAATTAAATAGGTTTCTATTAACAAAAAACCTCTACCACCTAAATGATAGAGAGTTTCTGCTTATTCAATTTTTTTCAAAACATCTACAGCATCGTAGGATTTCACATCTAATGTCTCAGCTGCGATTGTATTGTCCTCAATATCAGCTAGAAAGACACAATTTCTAGATTATAACTGCTAATTATTGATAGTTACTCATATCCATCAGTCCACCTCCATACTTATGTCAAGCCCCCCTCTTTACTTTATGATTTCATATTCTCGTTACAAATTCTTTTGGTAATAATATCTTTGCCCAATGTAGGGATAGTCTTGCAAAGCAAAGACTTCCTTGTAGCCATGCCTTTTATAAAAATCTGGAGCTTGAAACTGGTAAGTATTGACAAAAGCAAAACGACAGTTTCGATTCTTAGCTTCAGTTTCTGCTTGCTGCAATAGTTTTGAACCGATTCCTTGCCCTCGCAGTTCCTCTTTTACAAATAAATACTCTATTTCTAGCCAATTTCCAAAAGTCTCTGCTATCAAACCTGCCAGGAGATTGCCCTTTTCATCTTCGACATAAAGGTTCAATGGCTCACTTTCAGCCTCTTCTCTTTTTGAACGATTATAAGCACGAATCAGATTCCCTATTTCTTGTGATTTATAGGATTCCTTATCTTCCAATCTAAAGTACATCTAAATCTCCTTAAATACTGTTACAGCTTGATTATAGTCTTATTTCAATAGACTGTCAAACTAGAAAAACCCACCAACCTGAGTTGATGAGTTTCAAATCTATTTTCTAAATTTCCACTGGCTATAAATACCAAAACCGATAATCCAAATAGCTGAACCAATTGCTCCTACAAATGTAGACTCTTGTAAAAAGAGGGTTACAAAGACAAAGGCAAAGAAGAGCATGGTTAAGGGATTTAGGAAACGATAATGCGGCATGAGATAGCCATCTGCCATAAAGTCTGGTGACTTGCGGTATTTAAGGTGAGCCACCATAATCAAGATATAAATCGCGATATAGACACCTGATGATGATGCCGTAATCAAGGCAAAGGCATCGGAAACACCTGGCAAGATATTGATAAAGGCTGCTAGGGCAATCAAGATTGCTGAAGCGATGATAGCATTTTGTGGTACATTGTGGCGAGAAAGAGTATCTGCTTTAATTGCTTTTAGGAAGCGATTTGGCGAATCATGGGCAATCTGGTATAAATGACGCCCTGTTGAGTAGAGAGTTGAGTTAAGAGCAGATGCTGCTGAGGTCAAAACGACGAAGTTAATCAAGGCTGCTGCCCACTTGATACCTGCCAATTCAAATACTGTAACAAAAGGTGAATCAGCCGATGCAAGCTCACGCCATGGAATGATAGCCATGATGGCTAAGAGGGCACCACCGTAGAAAAAGGCGATACGCAAAGGAATTTCCTTAACGGCTTTTGGCAAGACTTGACGTGGATTTTTGGTTTCTGAAGTTGTGACCCCGATAAACTCAATCATAAGGTAGGCAAAGAAAACCATCTGGAAGGCCATGACAAAGTTAACTCCACCATTTGGGAAGAGGGAGAAATTGTCAGCAATATTAGCCAAACTTGCTACTCCATGAGGTGTCTTAAAGCCAGTCAAGACCATAAAGACTCCTGTAGCGATCATAGCTAAAATAGCCACAATCTTAACCATAGCAAACCAAAACTCAACTTCTCCAAAGAGCTTAACCGCAATCAGATTGACCAAGGCTAGAATGGTCAAAAATCCAATCTCAATCATCCAACTTGGCCAGCTAGGAAACCAGAACTGAACATAGTGAGAGATAGCAGTGATTTCCGCCATACCGATAAAGACAACGGATAGCCAGTAGGACCAAACCGAGAAATAACCCCAGCCCTTACCCAAATGGCGCGTGATAAAGTTGATAAAGGTATGTTGCTCAGGGTCTTGGTAGAGCATTTCCCCAACTGCACGCATCATAAGGAACATGAAAGCCCCCGTAATCATATAAATCAGTACAATGGAAGGACCTGTTAGGCTAATTGAGCGACCTGCTCCCAAAAAGAGTCCTGTTCCGATTGTCCCAGCGATGGCCATAACCTGTACGTGACGATTAGTTAAACCACGCTCCATCTTATTTTTTTTCTTCTTTGAACTCATATAGTCTCCAATTCTTTTTAAACCTAAAAAGGAGCAAAGAAGGATTTTTCCCTCTTTTTACTCCTTTTAATCATTAGGCTGTTTTTTCAACCTTCAAGATTTTTACATCATAGCTACCAACAGGTGTTTCAATTGTTGCTGTATCACCTGTTTTCTTGCCAATCAAGGCTTGTCCAATTGGGCTTTCATTTGAAACTTTACCTGCAAAGGCATCCGCACCCGCTGAACCTACGATAATATAAACTTCTTCTTCGTCCTCACCAATTTCTTGGATAGTGACTGTTTTACCAATCGCTACTTCGTCTTGGGCAACTGAGTCACTATTGACGATTTCAGCATAACGGATTTTTGTTTCCAAGCTAGAGATTTGTCCTTCGACAAAGGCTTGTTCATCCTTAGCTGCTTCGTATTCACTGTTTTCAGAAAGGTCACCGTATGAACGGGCAATCTTAATGCGTTCTACCACTTCTGGACGGCGGACCAATTTCAATTCTTCTAATTCTTTTTCAAGTTTTTCCTTTTCCTCAAGGGTCATAGGATATGTTTTTTCTGCCATTTTTCTCAACTTTCCTTCGATAATATTGAATCTCTATCTGAGATTCTCATTTGTGTAGTCTTAGTTTGAACTACTATTTTGAGTAAGCTTGCTATTGACGTGCTCAGCTACATTACGATCATGTTCTTCCTGTGTCACTGCGTAATAGACTTTACCATCTGTAACATTGGCTACAAAGTATAGGTTCTCACTCTTAGTTTGATTGATACTTGCTTCAATCGCGTCCTGACTTGGGCTATCTACTGGACCAGGCATCAAACCAGGTTTTGTATAAACATTGTATGGTGAATTAATCGATGTATCAATTCCAGCATCATCTGCTAGGCTGATATTTTGACCAAGTTTCCCTTGGGCATACAAGATTGCAATATTGCTTTGAAGTGGCATACCAAGATTCAAACGGTTGTAGAAAACACCCGCAATCAACTTACGGTCTTCAGTCTTAGCCCCTTCTTTTTCAACCAGTGAAGCAATTGTTAGCAATTCATTGACTGTCAAGTTCTTAGACTTAATTGCACTATAGTGCGGAGTCAAGGTCTTATCCATAGCTGCCAGCATCTCATCAATCAAGCTTTCAATAGTTGTGCTTTCCTTGATAGAGTAGGTCGCTGGGAAAAGATAACCTTCCAAACGGTAACGAGCTCCACTTTCTTTCGTTGGCAAGCTTTCGAGTAGGTTTGGATATTTAGCAACTTCTTGACTGATAAAGTTGTCATCTTGCACTTTAGCCAAGAAAGTTTCCGCTGTCAAAGGTTCTTTAAATTCACCTTGTAATTGGCCTACAGCTTGGGCAATTTGATCAATCGTATATCCTTCTGGAATTGTCAAGTTTGCAAGAGATGGAGCCTGAGGTTCAGGTGTACCACCTTTTTGCAGTTCCTTAATGATGTCCTCTGTACTCATGCTCTTTTGCAAATTGTAATATCCAGCCTTCAAATCTGAATAATTCTTATATTTTGCATAGAAAGCAAAAATCACACCGTGTTTAATCACACCAGAATGCTCAAGAGTTGATCCGATTTCTTGGACATTGGCTCCTTCTGGAATTTGAACAGTCACATATTCCTTAGAATTTGCATCAACAGGTAGCAAGGATGATTGAACATACTGATAACCGAAGTAACCACCTGCCGAAATCAAGGCTAGGAAAATCAGTAGAGAAATGAAGAATGCCTTCAAATGTGATTTTTTCTTCTTAACTGGTTTAACTGTCTCACGGCGACTACGTCTAGGAACTGAACCTAGGCTATCTGCCGATTCAGCTGACTCAGACAACTCATTATCCACTGTAGGAGTACTAACTTCTTCCTGTTGTCTACTTGTTTTATACGACACCGCAACCTTTGTTGGAATCTCGTTAAATTCTTTGTCTTCGTTAAGTTTTACAGGTTCTACTTTTGGTTGAACTGGCTCGAAAACAGGTTCTACTGGTTCAACTACCGCTTCAATTTTAGGTTCTGCAACTTCTTCATTTCCTGCAATTTCATCCGAAATATTATTAGAACGTGATGGAACACCAGGAGCATTCTTTAATATTTGATCCACAACAGAAAGAGAATTAGCCATCAACTCTTCTGCTGAAGGTTCATGTTCCTGAGTTGAAGGATCTACTGAATCTTCTTGAGATAAAGGAGTTTCAAAACTTGTAATCTCGTTTTCTTGCTCACTTCTATCTTGTTTTTTTACTCTCTCTAAATCACGTAAAATTTGCTCTTTAAAGCTTAATTTTTCGTCTTCTCTTGTTTTTTCACTCAAAAGTTTATCCTCCTCGTTGACAATCCATAATATTATATCTTAAAAACGAAAGAAAAGCAACCTAGCATGCTTTTCTCGCTTATTTTTTAGCTTCCCAGACCATATCATACCAGGTTTCCCCTGCAAAGGTTGACTGAGACCGGCCTTCATTGACAAATCCATGTTTTTCGTAGTAGGCGATGAGATAGTCATGACAGGTTAGGTTAATACCTTCTCTTTCGTGTTCAAGAGCCAACTCTTTCAAGGCTGTTAATAATTTTTGACCAAGTCCAAGGCCCTGTGCTTCCTTGGCAATAGAAAGACAGGTCACAGAGATATAACCACTCGGCTCATGACTATAATCTTCTATCTCTTCTGTAAAAGACTGATCTTGCAGATGGCGGTATGGTCCAACTGGCCCTTCTATATACCCCATGATTCTGCCTTCTTTTTCTGCAACCAGAAACGAGGTCTGAATTTTTCGCAAATGAGCTTCAAAAACCGAGCGAGGAATGGCTTCTTCAAGTGAGAAATTTTCTAGTTCAATCTCAACGATACGATCTAAATCTTCTAATCTTGCTTTCCTGATTTTCATTGTGCCTCCAGATAAAAGGGATTAAACCAAATCATACTAAAACCTTGACTAGCTGCATAAAGGGAAGTTTCTTCATCAATAAAACCGTTCATTTCAAAATAGGATAGCAACTCATCAGGACTCTTCAAACGAATAGCTTTGTAATCCAGCTCAACCGCCACCTCTTTCAAGGCTGCAAGAAGAAGCGTGCCCAAGCCCTGTCTCTGATGGCCAGAGTCAATGACTAAAGAATGCATTTCTAGACATTGCGGATTATGTGGCTGAGGATCGCCTAGAACATAGCCCAGAAGCTGATTTTCATCCCTAGCTAGAAGAAAGGTATCCGCACACTTACGGATACTTTCTTCTAAAATATGGGAAGGTTGCTGATTTTCAGCTGGAAAAGATGAGGCCTGAAGTGCCTCTATCTCAGTTAAATCAGACTTACTTGCCCGAATGATTTTAATTGGAATTTCCATGAGAACTTCCTATTGAACATTGCTTGTCAGGTTAGACAAGAGACGCTCGAATGAATATTCATAGGTTTGGATATCTCCTGCTCCCATAAAGACGTAAACAGCATTGTCATGGTCTAGGAGTGGAGAAACATTTTCAACAGTAATCACTTGGTGTTTCTTGTTAATTTTATTAGCTAGGTCTTCTACCTTAACATCTCCATGGTCCACTTCACGAGCAGATCCATAAATTTGGGCTAGGTAAACTGCATCCGCTTGGTTCAAAGCGTGGGCAAATTCGTCCAACAAAGCGATTGTTCTTGTAAAAGTATGCGGTTGGAAGACTGCAACAATTTCCTTGCTTGGGTATTTCTGACGAGCCGCATCCAAGGTTGCAATAATTTCTGTTGGATGGTGGGCAAAGTCATCGATAATCACCGTGTCATTGACAATTTTCTCAGTGAAACGACGCTTAACACCGGCAAATGTTTTCAAGTGTTCACGCACCAAGTTCAAATCAAATCCTGCTGTGTAAAGAAGACCAATAACGGCTGTCGCATTCATGATATTGTGACGACCAAAGGTTGGAATGTGGAATTGCCCTAATTCTTGACCACGGAAATGAACTGTGAAGGTTGAACCAGTTGTAAAACGAAGAAGGTCGCTAGCTACAAAGTCATTGCCTTCTGCTTCAAAACCATAATAGTAGATTGGTGCATCAGACGTAATCTTACGTAACTCAGCATCTTCACCGTAGATAAACAAACCTTTGGTAATTTGTTTAGCATAGTCGTTAAAGGCATTGAAAACATCCTCTAGACTTGTGAAGTAGTCTGGATGGTCAAAGTCAATATTGGTTATGATAGAGTATTCTGGGTGGTAAGGCATGAAATGACGCTCATATTCGTCAGATTCGAAGACAAAATATTTGGCATTGGCTGAACCACGACCTGTCCCGTCTCCAATCAAGAAGCTAGTATCTGTGATATGAGACAAGACATGAGACAACATACCCGTTGTTGAAGTTTTTCCGTGCGCTCCAGCAACTCCCATGCTGACAAAGTCACGCATAAAGCTACCTAGGAACTCATGGTAACGTTTGTAACTAATGCCATTTTGGTCCGCATAGGCAATTTCGACGTTGTTATCTGGACGAAAGGCATTTCCAGCGATAATTTCCATATCACCGTCTAGATTTTTTTCATCAAAAGGAAGAATAGTAATCCCTGCCTGCTCAAGACCACGTTGAGTAAAGTAGTACTTTTCAACATCTGATCCCTGTACCTTATGCCCCATTTGGTGCAACATCAAGGCCAAGGCACTCATACCTGATCCCTTAATTCCGATAAAATGATATGTCTTTGACATGTTTTCTCCCCTATTCCGTAATTCTTGTCAGATTCAACTCTTGGGCCACCTGACGTTCTTGTTCTTTTTGTTGATTCTTTTTATTGTAGATTTGGCTCTTCTTCAGAAAATCATAGTTGTTTTTCTTTGGACTTGAAGTTTCTTTCGACTCAGCTTGAGTCGACATATTGTTCACTTCTTCCGCCAAGATGTAATGAGACTGAGTCAATTTTTGACTGTATTTGACAAATTCACCAGGATTTTCCTTTTGGAAAGGAGCTGTAGGTTGATTGCCCTGTCTAACTAGACTTGGCTGAGAATGGCGTCTTGTAGGAGTAATATCCTTAGTCAGATAACTTGCTGAGCGTTTCTTTTTCAAGTCCGCACGCGCTTCTTCACGCGCCACCTCCGCATAGCTCTTTCCTTCTTTTTTTACTCCTAAGCTAGCCTTCTTAGGTTTCTCTACTGGCTTTTCAATCGGTTTTTCTGGTCTTTCTTCAGTAATAGGGGCCCACTCCAGATAATTCTTATCACGGTATTCTCCCTTGATATTACTGATAAAGTCAGACTCATCATAGAGGTCCATAACCGGCATCTCAGTCAGCATGACCTCATCATCTGACACTAATGGAAATCGTTCTTCTCTCATTTTCTATTTCCTTTCAACACTTCATTATAGCGTATTGTCTTGATTTTTCAAGTGCTGGCTTCAGAAATTCCTAAAATTTCTCTAATTTCTGCTAGGGTCAGACTGCCACGTGACTCTGTGCCATCCAATACTTGTGACACCAGATGTTTCTTTTGTTCTTGGAGTTCCTGAATTTTTTCTTCAATGGTTCCCTTGGTCACCAAGCGATAAACCTCAACCGTTTCTTCCTGACCCATCCGATGGGCACGGCCAATGGCTTGCGCTTCCACCGCAGGATTCCACCAAAGGTCAACCAAAATAACCGTATCAGCACCTGTCAGATTCAGACCGACACCACCAGCCTTAAGGGAAATCAGAAAGGCATCTCTTTCTCCTTGGTTAAAGGCCTTGGTCATGTCTTGTCTTTCCTTGGCTGGGGTCGAACCGGTAATTTTAAAGGAAGTCAAGCCCAAGTCTGGCAGTTCTTGTTCAATTTTCTCCAACATTCCCTTGAACTGTGAGAAAATCAAGACACGGTGTCCGCCGTCTGCCACCTGTACCAGCAGGTCTCGGAGACTATCCAGTTTACCACTGGCACCCTGATAATCCTCCATAAAGAGGGCAGGGGTGTCACAGATTTGGCGCAAGCGCATCAGACCAGACAAGATTTCCACCCGACTTCGCTGGAATTCCTGATCTGACACTTGAGCCAGACGGTCTCGCATCTGTTGCAACTGAGCTAGGTAAATAGCCTTTTGCTGGTCTTCCAGTTCATTCTTGTAAACCACTTCAATCAAGTCTGGTAATTCAGTCAGCACTTCTTCTTTCTTGCGCCTCATAACGAAAGGTTTGATAAACTGAGCAACGCGCTCAGCTGGTAATTTCATAAATTCTTTCTTGCTTGGCAAGAGTCCTGGCATGACGATTTGGAAAATAGACCACAACTCACCCAGATGGTTTTCAATAGGAGTTCCTGACAAGGCAAAGACTGACGGCACCACAAATTGTCTCAAGGTCTGGGCAATCTTAGTTTGGGAATTTTTCATGACCTGAGCTTCATCTAAGAAAAGGAAGTCAAAGGCCATCCCCTGATAAAGATCACTATCCTGACGGAAGGTAGCATAGCTCGTCACATAGATTTGATGGCTCTCGGCAAGAATCTCCTCACGACTAGCTTTCAAACCATGAACAACAACCACATCCAACTGTGGAGCAAATTTCTGAAATTCATCTGCCCAGTTGTAAATCAAACCCGACGGAGCGAGAATCAAGACTCGACTTTCTTTTGTCACTTGGCTGGTCAAAAATGCAATGGTCTGCAGGGTTTTACCAAGTCCCATATCATCAGCTAAAATCCCACCAAAACCATAATGATGGAGCATTTGCAACCAACGAATTCCCTTTTCCTGATAATCTCGTAAATCAGCCTGAACCTGAGTTGCTTGCAAAGGAAAGTCCTCTGGATGCGTCAAATCCTGGGCCAGATTCTGGAATTCTTGTGAAAAAGAAACACGATCTCGTCCTTCAAAGAGATGGGCTAAACTATAAGCCAAAGATTTTCGAGCCTGCAAGGCCCCATCTTTTAATTCAAACTGCCCCAGTTCCTGTAGATTTTGGCGAATTTTCTTGGTTTCTTCATCGAAAAAGTAGACTTGATTGGACGCACCAATGTAAAAATCTTGATTGGCAACCAAGGCCTGCATGGCTTGGTCAATTTCCTCTTGGGCAATATCTTGAAAATCAAACTGGATTTCCAAGAGACCTCCCTTGGAAGCAATCTGCACTTGAGGGCTTGCTAGGCTATAAATTTCTTCTAGCTTGTCTGATAGATCAACATTCCCGAGTTTTTCAAAAACTGGAATGATGTCATGGAAGAAATGATAAACAGACTCGGCTTTTAAGGCCTGACGCCAAGATTGAAAGTCTGCTTCAAATCCAGCTGCCAAACAGACTTGGAAAACTCTTTCTTCTAAGTCAGCATCACTCGAAAAAGGTAATTCTTCTAGCTCTTGTCGGCTAGATACCTTCCTGTCTCCATAATCAAACTGAATTTCTAAACGAATCCGATTGTCTTCTTCCCTATCAAAGTAAAAAGAGGGTTCAAAAGTTTTGATATGTAGACGTTCTGGAGCTGAAACGGTCCCCATCTGGCTAAAAAGAGTTAAACAGGAAGCCAATTTATCGCGGTCACTGCTATCAAATTGCAAGTATTTCTTTCCATGCTGATCCAAAGGCAACGCTTTGATTTCCTTGAGAAGACGTATCTGCTGGTCTGTTAGAAAATAAACCTGTCCTTTATGGAAAAGTACGGCTCCCTGATAAAAGACATTGACTCTAGGACTCTCACTGATTTCCATTTCAAAATAATCCGAGTATTCTTTTACTATAAAGGCAAATAGATTAGCACCCGCATGCAAATCCTGAAAAATCAGGGTTTGGTAGCTATCTACTTGATGGTCAAATTGAAAATGCGGCAAGGTCATCAGTAAATTCACACCCTGCTCAAAAAAGGTCAGAGGAAAAAAGAGATGCCGACCCTGGTTTTGGAAAAAAAGATCTGGACTAAGTCCTTCCTCCGTTAGTCCCCGCAAAAAAGCCAGAAGCTCTTGACTTGCCTCATCAAAGGCTTCCAAAGACAGAGATTCCTCATAAGTTTTTCCAATCATATAAGGTTTTCTCTTCTCGACGACTTTTAAAAAGAGCGGAATATCCCGAATGACATAGTATTTTTGACTATTGGTTTGCCCGATTCTCAGAGTCCACAAGATACGATTGGTTCCTGCTTCCACCTGACCGACAGCCGATAATTCATAGGCTCGTTCTGTTTTTGGAGACAAGATTCGATCCAAAAACTTGCCTCCCAAGGTCACCTTGGTTTCAACGGCCTCTTTTTCTTCATGACCTTCTTCAAGACCCTGCAAGATTTCTTGGCCACGCTCATCATTTTTCAAAAAATGCTCCAGAGCTGCCAAATGCACACAGTAGCCCCTCTTTTGGAAAAAATCGCAGGCACAAAAAACCAAATCATCCTCTAAACTATAGCGCAGTTCTTCTTCTGCGACGCGAGCGTAGAGCCGATTATTCTTTTCCTTGATGATGTCAACTTTACCAGTTTCATAAAGGGCAACGCCTTCGATACGGACTTTCCCCGGAATCAATTTAGCCATATTTTTACCTTTACCTTATCTTTTTATTATACCATATTTTCCCCTATGAAAATAGCCTTCTAAGGATACTTTTCTCCTAGAAGGCTGGATTTTTAAAGTTTAGCAAAAGTGGTCACGATGCGTTGGCAAACCTCTTCTAGTACTGACTTCGGCATAGCTACATTGAGACGGGCATGGAGACTCCCTTCCTCTCCAAAATCCAAACCACGGTTGAGGATAACCTTGGCTTCATTTCTCAACAGCTCTTGCAATCTTTCATCAGTCAGGTCATAGGCTGAAAAATCAAGCCAAATCAAGTAGGTTCCTTGCGGCTTCATGACCTTGATTTTAGTTTCTTTTTCAAATAGATCGACCACATAGTTGATGTGGTCTTCAAAGACTTGCTTGAGTTCCTCTAGCCAATCCTTCCCATAGCGATAAGCAGCTTCTGTCGCCAGATAACCCAAGCCTGAAATTTCATGTTGATTATTAGCCAACTGGCGTTTCTGGTAAGCCACTCTCAACTTAGGATTTTCAATGACTGCATAGGAATTTTTTGTTCCAGCGATGTTAAAAGTTTTAGTAGCACTGCTTAAGACGATAGCAAATTCTTTAAAGTCAGGGTTGACGGTATTGAAAGACTGGTGTTTGTGACCAAAGAGGGCCAAATCTTGGTGAATCTCATCCGAAACCAAGAAAACACCGTGTTTTTGGCAGAGTTGGCCAATCTTTTCCAACACTTCCTTTTCCCAAACACGTCCACCAGGATTGTGAGGGTTGCAAAGAATATAGAGTTTGACCTCTTCTTCCACCAAATCCTTTTCAAGTTGATCAAAGTCAATCTCAAACAGACCATCCTTTTCCACCAAAGAATTGGTAATCAATCTGCGATTGTTCAACTTGACACTGCGAGCAAAAGGTGGATAGACAGGCGTGTTAATCAGAACCGCTTCGCCTTCTTTTGTGAAAGCTTGAATAGCTGTTGAGATGGCTGGTACCACACCCTCGATAAAGACAAGAGCCTCTTTGTCAAAGTGATAACCGTGTTGTGTTGCTTCCCACTTTTGAACTTCCTTAATTAAATCATCACTGGCATAGGTATAACCATAAACCAGTTGATCCGCATAAGTTTGCACGGCTTGGCGGATTTCAGGCAAGACTACAAAGTCCATATCCGCTATCCAAGCTGGTAGGACTTCACTATCCGTTTCTGCCTCTTTCCATTTATAGGTATGGTGCCCTAAACGATTGGGCAGGCTTGTAAAATCATATTTTCCCATCTTTGTCTTATCCTTCCAAGGCTTGGCGCAAATCTGCAATCAAATCTCTAGCATCCTCAATCCCAATCGACAAACGCAAGAGGTCATCTGTCAAACCATAAGAATGGCGCACTTCTGCTGGAATATCAGCGTGAGTTTGCGTCGTTGGATAAGTAATGAGACTTTCTACCCCACCTAAACTTTCCGCAAAAGAGAAGACCTTGAGACTGTTCAAAACATGAGGAATGCGCGTTTCATCGGCTACTTTAAAGGAAATCATGCCCCCTCGACCAGTGTAGAGAACTTCCTTAACTGCTGGAGAATCCTTCAAAAAGGCAACCACTTCTTGGGCGTTAGCTGTTGAGCGCTCCATACGAAGAGACAAGGTCTTGAGACCACGAATCAATTGATAACTGTCAAATGGAGACAAGACTGCCCCTGTCGTATTAAGATTGTAAAAGAGCTTCTCGTATAGTTCTAAACTATTGGTCACAACCACTCCAGCCAAGACATCATTGTGCCCTGCTAGATACTTGGTTGCTGAATGGAGAACGATATCTGCTCCATCTTCAATCGGACGTTGGTAGATAGGGCTGTAGAAGGTATTGTCTACCACCACTTTGGCACCCTTAGCATGAGCCAATTTGGCTAGTTTTTCGATATCAAATTCCAACATCAAGGGATTGGTTGGGGTTTCGATATAGAGAACATCCACGTCCTTTTCTAACTCGGCAATCAACTCTTCTTCTGTATTGGCATAGGTAAAATGGAAACGGCCTTCCTGCTCCACTTGGTTGAACCAGCGGAAAGAACCACCATAAAGGTCACGGACAGCCAAGACCTTACTTCCTACTGGAAAGACGCTAAAGGCCAGTACAATAGCTGACATACCTGAGCTAGTCGCTAGGGCATAGTCTGCGGACTCAATAGCCGCCAAGACTTCTTCCGCCTTACTGCGAGTTGGGTTTTTGGTGCGCGTATAGTCAAATCCAGTAGACTGACCAAACTCTGGGTGCTGATAAGTCGTCGAAAAATGAATCGGTGTCACCAAAGCTCCTGTCGCTTCATCTGACTTGATACCCGCCTGGGCCAAAATTGTGTTAATGTGTAATTCCTTGCTCATACAATACCTCCAAATCTATAGTAACTATTGTACCACTTATTTTCATCAACTCATTTTCTTCTTTTCAAGAGCTAGTTATAGTTTCAAACTATATAAAAAACGACAGCTTCTTTCGAAACCATCGTTTTTCTTGAAAAATCCTTATTTTACATGTTTTGCCAATTCTTCTTGGGCTTTTTTATTGGATTCTTCTTTTTCTTTCAGCCATTTTTCTTTAGCTTTTTCATATTCATCTTTTGTGACTGTTTTATCTTGTACTTTGAGGTATTTATAGGATTCGATTCCTTTATTACCAGCTAATGAATATGGTTCTGAGAAAGGAACTGTTTTTCTCAATACTGGTGTTCCCCCCTTAGAAATATTTGGAATCGCTAAAGCGCTATCTACCAACCATGCTTGGATCTCAGCATACTTTTCATAGCGTTTTGCAAGATCTTGCTCCTTATTGGCTTCTTCCAGCATTTGAGTGTAGATATCCAGTCCAACAGCCTTAGCCTTATCATTAGATTCACCAGGCTCTATACCCAGATTTTGCAACACTCCACCGCTCTTCACATTGAAAATATCAAGATAAGTTGATGGATCTTGATAGTCAGATCCCCAACCACCGTTATATAAATCGTAATCTTTCTGAGCAGCAGTCTGAGCCAAATAGCTTGTATTGTCGTAATCTTCAGTAGTGAGTTGTTGAATATCAATTACAACATTTTCTGAACCTAAAGCTGCCTCAATAGATTGCTTCATAGAGTTTGCCTCTTGGACACCCTTTTTAGCAGCTTGGTCAACTGTCATGTCCAAGTGAATAGGGAATTGGACTCCTTTAGCTTGGAGTTCTTTCTTAGCCTCTGCAAATTTAGCTTTAGCTTTTTCAGCATTGTAGTATGGATCTTGGGCATCTGCAAAGTTGATTCCTTGCCATTCCTTACCATAATTGACCATCTTAGAGGCTACTACTTCACCAAAGTCTTTTCCGTTGATACTTACAAAGTTTGGAGGAACAACCAAGTTACGCAAAATCTTAGTTGCACCATCTTCTCCTTGAGATTGAGCCCCGTAAGCTGTACGATCATATGCAAAGTTGATGGCTTGACGGAAGTTTTTGTTAAGAACAGCTTCTTGAGTCGATTTCTTCTCAGCATCACTTGTTTTTGAAGTGAATTTATAAGATTTTCTATCTAGGTTAAAGTTTAAGAAGTAAGAAGTAGCATCTTGCAAGCTATAGATGATATTGTCCTTATTCTTTTCTTTAATTCCTTCAAAACTTGAACTATTTGGATAGAGACGAGCATAACTATAAGCACCTTCTACAAAGTTACGAGCCAGTGCATCTTGGTCACTACCATCATAATAGGCCAATTTCACATCATCTACAAAGACATTTTTAGCATCCCAGTAGTTCGGATTTTTCTTGAATTCAATAACCGATTTTGAAACAAAGGATTTCATCAAGAAAGGTCCATTGTACAAAATACTAGATGGGTCTACCTTCCCAAAATCATCCCCTTTTGATTTCAAGAAATCTGCATTGACTGGGAAGAGAATGGTTGATGTTGTTTTTGAGTTCCAGTAAGATTCTGGTCGTGTCAAGGTATATTGAACCGTTTGGTCATCAAGAGCCTTGACTCCGACAGTTGAAAAGTCTGTTGTTTTACCAGTGATATAGTCATCCAAACCAGCGACGGATTCTTGTACTAAGTACAAGGCTTCTGATTTTTTATCAGCTGCATATTTCAAACCAGTTACAAAATCTTGGGCAGTTACAGGAGCATATTCATCTCCATCTGCAGTATACCATTTAGCATCTTTACGCAGTTTGTAGGTATAGGTCAAACCGTCCTTAGAAACACTCCAATCCTCTGCCAAGGATGGAATATAGTTCCCATACTGGTCATTTTCCATGAGCCCATCTACCAAATTAACCACGATATCATTAGTTGTTGCACGGTTTTCTGCTAGATAATTCAAACTAGACGGATCACTAACATAAACATAGTTATATGTTTTTGACGCTGTGCTGGAATTTCCACACGCGCTTAATAAAATACCTGCACTTAACACGACACCCGCAAGTGCTACATACTTGGCTTTAGACTTTTTCATCTTCAGAACCTCCTGATTTAAATATTTGTCTTATTATACAACTTGAGTTTTATTTAGTCAATAGATTTTTAAGTAAAATTTAAGAAAAATTAAATTACCATCTACAAACTTTAGCTATTATTCTACAAATTAATAAAAAAGAGAATAATTTGAACATTTCATGATAGAAATGTTCAAATTATCCCTTTTATTTATAAATATTTTTTAAGTTAACTTTAATTTGATTCGTAGGCGATCTGCTTGGGCTTTTCCAATCACCTTATCCAATAAACGGGTACGGAGGCTCATAATTCCATAAACTCCTCCACCCATGGCACCGACAAGAGTTACATATAGAAAACTCCACAAACGCCCACTTGGTTGGAAGACAAATCCCAGTATCCACTGGATAGCACCTACACCGATGAACATAACAAAAGTCAACAAACTGATTAAAATCGTTCTCCTAAATACCACATTACCTCTCATTCCTGTTACCCTACATAGTTCACGATAAATGAATAGAATAGGGATGATAAGAGCGATTGATGTTGAAATCAAAGGACCATAACTGTGAAAAAGATAAATTGTTGGTAATTGCAAGACTAGCTTAGCAACCGAACCATAGAAAAAGTAACGGATTGCTTTACGATTATGGAACATAGCCTGAAGCATTGGTGACAAAACCATATATACACCCAAAATGGTTGACTGCAAGACTGCAAAGATAAACAAACCTAATGCCAAACCATCTGGCTTCCCGTAAAATATGGTATAAATAGGTTCACCGACCATGACCACTCCCACTGTTGCAGGAAAAAGAAACAATAGAAGCATAGTTAGATTATCTTGAATCAATTTAGAGGCAGACCTCAAATCACCTTTCACATAGTTTTCGGTCAAAAGTGGCAAGCCTACACCACCAATCGAAACTCCTAAGGAAATCAAAATCATAGTGATTTTATTAGGATTGGCAGAGAAATAAGAAAACATGACAACCAAGTCTTCATTACTATAGTTGGTAAACCAGCTCATACTATTGATAAAGGTCATCTGATCCAAAATCTGGAAAAGCTGGATTGCAGACCCTGTCAGGATAAAAGGAATGGCTTCCTTAATGGTATCGATCAAAAGACGCTTACTATTAATCTTATCTCCTGTTTCAAGGACTCTTTTAAGTAATCCTTCTTTGGCAAGGAAATAGATCAAAACTGTAAAACTGGCTACCATGCCGACAAAGGCAGCAAAGGTGGATTGGGTAACCGCTGCTAGATAATCTCCTGAGCCCATTTTCATAATCATAAAGGTAGCCAAGAGCATCCAGATTACACGAATGACCTGTTCAGCGATTTGGCTCATAGCATAAGGTTTCAGGTTATTCATCCCTTGGAAGAAACCTCGGATAACACTCATAGATGGGAAAATCAAGACTGCCCAAGCCAAGCTCTGCATGATTGGGATCAAGTCTTTGCCCACACCCGATAAGTCTGCTAGCCAAGGAGAAAAGAGATACAAGACTAATGCAAAGACCAGACCAAGTCCTGTCATAAAGCCTAAAAAGCTCCGAATCAGGGCAAAGCTATGCTCTTCTTCTCGCATGGTATTATACTTGGCCACTTGCTTGGCCACCGCAACTGGAATCCCTGCTGTTGAAATCAGCAAGAACCAGGCATAGATATTATAGCCCATGGTGAAGAGACCATTTGCTGTAGCCGCATAAGACCCCATCCAGATATACCAAGGGATAATATAAATAGCCCCGAGTAGACGACTGATAAAGTTACTAGCCGTTAGCCAAGCAGTCCCTCGTAACATCTGGGCCTGCTGGTGATTGTTTTCGTTAGACATAGATTCCTCATTTAATTTTAATAACTAGGAAAAATTCCTCATCTTCCATTATAAACTTTTCCTTGTCACTTGTAAATTTACGACTTTCGGTTTACAATAGAAAGTATGATTAAGATTGAAACCGTATTAGATATTTTAAAGAAAGATGGTCTCTTCCGTGAGATTATCGACCAAGGACATTATCACTACAACTACAGCCATGTCGTATTTGACACCATCTGCTATGATAGTCGCAAGGCCAAAGAGAAGAGCCTCTTTTTCGTCAAGGGTGCTGGCTTTAAGAAGGAATTTTTGCTTTCTGCCATCTCTCAAGGCCTCGGTTGGTATGTGGCTGAAGAAGACTATGAGGTTAGTATTCCTGCTATTATCGTCAGTGATATCAAGAAAGCCATGAGTTTGATTGCCATGGAATTTTATGGGAATCCCCAAGACAAACTCAAACTCCTCGCCTTCACTGGAACCAAAGGTAAAACAACAGCAGCCTACTTCGCCTATAACATTTTATCTCAAGGGCATCGACCTGCTATGTTGTCGACCATGAACACAACTCTAGATGGCAAGACTTTCTTTAAGTCTGCATTGACAACCCCTGAGAGCATTGACCTCTTTGACATGATGAATCAAGCTGTACAAAATGACCGTACTC
The DNA here is from genome assembly GCF_006385165.1 of Streptococcus symci. Classification (GTDB taxonomy): domain Bacteria; phylum Bacillota; class Bacilli; order Lactobacillales; family Streptococcaceae; genus Streptococcus; species Streptococcus symci. The sequence continues at coordinate 289,427 of NZ_VFJA01000002.1, forward strand.
ACCTCATCATGGAGGTATCCAGTCAAGCCTATCTGGTCAAGCGTGTCTATGGTCTAACCTTTGATGTGGGAGTTTTCCTCAATATCAGCCCAGACCATATCGGCCCGATTGAACATCCGACGTTTGAAGACTACTTCTACCACAAACGTCTCTTGATGGAAAATAGCCGAGCAGTCATCATTAACAGTGACATGGACCACTTTTCTGTCTTGAAAGAACAAGTTGAATATCAAGACCATGATTTTTATGGTAGCCAGTCTGAAAACCAAATTGAGAATTCCAAAGCCTTTAGCTTCTCAGCTACAGGTAAACTTGCTGGAGATTATGATATCCAACTGATTGGTCACTTCAACCAAGAAAATGCAGTCGCTGCTGGACTTGCCTGCCTCCGTCTCGGAGCTAGTCTTGAGGACATCAAAAAAGGAATCGCTGCAACCCGAGTTCCTGGTCGTATGGAAGTTCTCACTCAGAAAAACGGAGCCAAGATTTTCATCGACTATGCCCACAATGGTGATAGTCTCAAAAAACTCATCAATGTCGTAGAAACTCATCAAACTGGAAAAATTGCACTGGTTCTTGGTTCGACAGGAAACAAGGGAGAAAGCCGTCGTAAGGACTTTGGCCTCCTCCTGAACCAACACCCTGAGATTCAAGTCTTTCTGACTGCTGATGACCCCAACTATGAAGATCCAATGGCCATTGCGGATGAAATTAGTAGCTACATCAATCATCCTGTTAAAAAGATTGCGGATCGCCAAGAAGCCATCAAGGCAGCGATGGCTATCACAAGTCAAGAATTAGATGCTGTGATTATCGCTGGTAAAGGAGCCGATTGCTACCAAATCGTCCAAGGTAAGAAAGAAGCCTATCCAGGAGATGCAGCAGTCGCAGAAAATTATTTATAAGATAGTAAAAAATCAAGGGAAATGAAACCCTTGATTTTTTCTATTTTTATTTAAAAGCGTTTTTCAAACCTTCAACGGCACCTTCTACAGCATCTTTAGCATCTTCAACTACTTCTTTTGCCTTAGCAACTGTCTTTTCTACAGCGCCTTCTGCTTCAGTCTTACCATCTCCAGTAACTTTACCAAATCCTTCTTTGATAGCGCCTGTTGCTTGTTCCAATTTGTTTTCAAGTGACATATGATTGTCTCCTTTAGTTTTATTCCGATATGTGTTACCGGTTACATATAGTTTATACTTAATCCTAAGGAAAGTCAAACAATGTGCTCAGAAACAAAATTTCAAGCTAAGTAGAAAGTTAATCTCTCCTTGTCAAAATCGACGGTCAACTCATACTTCCCCTCTTCATTTTGGACAATATAGTCTAGGACAACCAAACTATCCACAAAGATATCACGGCGTTTCTGTATAAGCTGGTCTTTTTTGAGAAATTTCAACAAAAAAGTTGTCATGTATTTGAGAGCATACTCAGGATTGACATCTCCTAAAATGTCATAAAGTTCCTGCTGTTTTTCTGTCAAAGGATACTGATGTTTGACCTTGTAGAAATAATTGGAAAGGGTCATTTTAGTCCGCGCAAAGTCCGTCTTTTCAACTAAAATAGCAGCATTGGTTTGATTGCGTAATTCTGTCTCAAACCTCTGCTCTAACAAGGCTTGATAGACCGGACTATCTTCGCTAACAAAAATCTCTTGATCCAGTTCAAGACTATCAAGTGATTCAAGCATAGGAAGATTAAGGTAATAACGCTTATTTTCTCGTAGAATCAAGCCTGCCTTTATATACTCTTCCATGAGTTTATCAACTGCTATATCTGGAAATTGAGCCTTAATTTCTCTCAAAATAACATCCTCATGCTGGTCCAGATAGCGGATCAATTCTCTAAAAAATGGCTGTCTCGTCAAACGAGATGGATTAAAAATCTGAATCATGAAGATTCCTTTCTTTACATTCTAACAGAGGCGATGCTGCCAACTGACTGGGATTGGTCCCCGGCTGGTTCAAAGGAACAGGCAGACCTAGTTCTCTGTAATACTCTCTCCAAAAATCACTAATCTCCTGCTCCCCATCTCCAAATTTCATAGGTATGGTTGCAAAAATGGGGAGAATTTCTGCCATGTACTGGGAACAGTAGAAACCAGCGCCATCTGGATAGAAAGAAGCATTGTAGGGAGCTCCAAGATGTTTGCAAGCTTTTTCCTTCACAGACTGGATATCCATTTCTGGGTAAACATAGAGGTCGTACAAGTGATTGGACTCAAAGAATTCTGCTGGTTCTTGACAGACCACACCAAATTCTCCACTAGCGTGGTAAATCATCCCATCCAAACAAATGGCAACATGGTTATAGTTGCCTGTGGAAGTCTGGATGGCCTGTCCCATATCTGACTCATCTCTCACAAAAATCAAATCGCCATTTTCTAACATACTTCACTCCTAGAAAAAAAGGAGCCGAAACTCCTTTCGATATAAGGCAAACTAGCCTTTCCTAATTTGAATTAATACTCAAAATCTTAAGCATTAAAGCTTTCAGTCAATTGAGGTACCACTTGTTTCTTACGTGAAACAGCACCAGCAAGGAAGGCATGATTGTTTTCAAGTTTGAAGTTGAAAGCTGCTTCAACCTTGTCCATGTTAGCACCAAGAGCCAAGATTTCTGAGTTTGAGTTGACAATATCTGTAATCATCAAAACAAAGTCAGAGTAGCCGTTTGCTGCGTTAGCAGCTTGCATTGCAGCTTCAATTTCTGCTTGGCGTTCCAATACTTCAGCGATGTCAACTGTGTTTACTTGAGCAACACGGACATTATTTCCGTTCAATTCAAAAGTCTTAGCATCGATATCAATCAATTCATCAGCAGATTTGCTAGCCAAGTTTGTACCAGCTTTAAGCATAGCCAAACCATACTCTTCCAAGTTGACACCAGCCAATTCAGCCAATTCAGGAGCAATGACTTTATCTGTTGGATGTGTTGTTGGTGATTTCAAAAGAAGGGTATCTGAAATCAAACCTGAAAGCATCAAGCCAGCAATCTCTTTAGGAACAGCTACACCATGTTCTTTAAACATACGATAAACGATTGAAGACGCTGAACCAACTGGCTCCAAACGCATGTAAAGCGGGCTTGCAGTTTCAAAGTTAGCCACACGATGGTGGTCCACAACACCATAAACTTCTACTTCAGCGATATCTGATACAGATTGTTGGAATTCATTGTGGTCAGTTAGGATAACTTGCTCTGCACCTTCTGCTTTGGCAGAAGTGATGACACGCGGTGCTTCCACACCAAAATAGTTCAAGACAAAGGCTGTTTCTTCATTTGGAGTTCCAAGGGCAACAGCTTCCGTATCCAAACCGTAAGCTTCTTTTGCAAGGTAGGCAAAGGCTACAGATGACCCGATGGCATCTGAGTCTGGATTTTGGTGACCAAATACTAGAATCTTAGACATGATAATACCTCATTTTGTTTATTCTCTTTATTGTAGCATTTTTTTCGCTTTTTGACAAAAGTAAGAGGAGTCAAAGGACTCCTCACAATTCTTCAAAATAACTAAGTAAATTTCTATCTTGATTTTCAGATAAAAATTGCTCCTTCTGTGGTCTCTTCTTACGCTTGAGAAGGGCTTCTGCCGACATGGCTTCTTCCTTACTGGCAAAACCTTGAGCATAGATAAGTTTGACTGGCAAGCGTGCTCGTGTGTATTTGGCTCCCTTCCCACTACTGTGGACAGCGAGGCGTCTTCTCACATCAGTTGTATAACCCGTATAGTAGGAACCATCACGGCACTCCAGCACATACATATAAGCCTTATGATCCATAATAAATCTCTTCAAGTTCAGGCGTATAAGAGCCATCATCATTGTGGACAATGAGAGGTGGCAAGACCTTAAAGCCACTTGTCGAGCCATCCTTGATAGCCTCAATCAATAGCATATTGGCTTCCTTTTCCCGCTTTGGATAAACAAACTGTAGGCGTTTAGGAGCTAGATTGTGCCGCTGCAACATATCCAAGATATCTAAAAGTCTATCAGGGCGATGAACCATGGCCAAACGCCCATTGGATTTGAGAATACTCTGGGCACTACGACAGATTTCCTGCAAATTGGTCGTGATTTCATGTCGCGCCAAGAGATAATGTTCGCTCTCGTTCAGATTGGAATGAGGATCCACCTTGAAATAGGGCGGATTACACAAAATCATATCTACCTTACTTCCCTGAATGTAAGCAGGCATATTTTTCAAATCATCACAGATGACCTCCATCTGCTCTTCCAAACCATTCAAACGGACAGAGCGTTCAGCCATATCCGCCAAACGCTCCTGAATCTCAACAGCCAAAATCTGTGCCTGAGTACGAGTGCTAGCAAATAGCCCCACCGCTCCATTCCCAGCACAAAAATCCACTATCAAGCCCTTTTTAGGAAAACGTGGAAAACGTGACAAGAGAACACTATCCACCGAATAGCTAAAAACCTCTCTATTTTGAATGATTTTAATATCTGTCGAAAAGAGCTGGTTAATGCGCTCTCCTGATTTTAATAATTGTTCTTCTTCCATGGTCTTATTATAGCAAATTTATATTAACATTACAAAAGATAGAGATTTCTAACTAGTGCTTCTGATTCTTCAAATGTTGAAGAGCTTCCTTGGTCCAAATTGGCATCATTCGTTTAAGAGGCGCAAAGCCGTAGTTAAAGCGGTCGCTTGAAAAGCGTCGCCGTCTCGGAAACTGGTGCTTTTCTTCCTCCAAAGTGCGGATAGAAAGACTAGCTTTCCCTGTAAATTCATCTAAATCCACTACTTGAACTTGAACCTCTTCATCGACTTTCAAGGCTTCTTGGATATTTTCAATAAAGCCTGTCCGAATCTCTGAAATGTGAATCAGCCCCGTATCACCCGTCTCTAGCTCAACAAAGGCACCATAGGGCTGAATTCCTGTAACACGCCCCTTTAGCTTATCACCGATTTTCATCTTAGTCCTCGATTTCAATTGTTTCAATCACGACATCTTCAACTGGCTTGTCCATAGCCCCTGTATCAACAGCAGCAATTGCGTCCAAAACAGCGTAAGAAGCTTCATCAGCTAACTGACCAAATACAGTGTGACGGCGGTCTAGATGAGGAGTTCCACCTTGGTTGGCATAGATTTCTGCGATCGGTTCTGGCCAACCACCACGAGCAATTTCTTTCTTAGAATATGGCAGGTGTTGATTTTGGACGATAAAGAACTGGCTGCCGTTGGTATTTGGACCAGCATTGGCCATGGAAAGAGCACCACGGATATTGTAAAGTTCTTCTGAGAACTCATCCTCAAATGATTCTCCGTAGATTGACTCGCCACCCATACCAGTTCCAGTTGGGTCTCCACCTTGAATCATAAAGTCCTTGATAATACGATGGAAAATGACACCATCATAGTAACCATCTTTTGAAAGAGCTACAAAGTTAGCTACTGTTTTAGGAGCATGTTCAGGGAAAAGTTTAATACGCAAGTCTCCATGATTGGTCTTAATAGTCGCGATAGGACCTTCTACTGTTTCAATGTCTACTTGTGGGAAATGCAATTCTTTTTCTACCATACCAAATCCTTCTAAGGCATCAAAAATGCCATCTTCTTCTAATGTTTTTGTAATATAATCTGCTTTTTCTTTGATGTTATCATGAGAAATTCCCATTGCAACGCTAATTCCAGCATAATCAAAGAGTTCCAAGTCATTCAGTCCATCTCCGAAGACCATGACGTTCTCTGGTTTCAAACCTAGGTGTTCCACAACCTTTTCCACCCCCGTCGCTTTGGAGCCTGAAATCGGCACAATATCAGACGAATGCTCATGCCAACGAACCATGCGAAGTTTGTCTGAGAGACTGTCAGGCAAGTGCAAGTCATCTCCCTTATCTTCAAAAGTCCACATCTGATAGATATCTTCTTTTTCATGGAAATCAGGATCTACATCTAAATCAGGATAAATTGGATTAATGGCTTCACTAATCATATCGGTGCGAGTCGACAACTTGGCATCATGACTCCCAACCAAGCCATACTCAACTCCCTCTTGCTTTGCCCAAGAGATATACTCCTCAACATCTGACTTCTCAATCTGATATTGATAAATAACCTGACCTTTTTTATCTTCGATATAGGCCCCATTTAAGGTTACAAAAAAGTCAGGCTTGAGATCACGAATCTCTGGAACAACACCAAAAATCCCTCGTCCAGAAGCAATACCTGTCAAAATTCCTTTCTCACGTAATTGCTTAAAAACAGTTGGGATTGAAGCTGGAATAAAACCTGTCTTAGAATTTCTCAATGTATCATCAATATCAAAAAAGACAATCTTGATTTTCTTTGCCTTGTATCTTAATTTGGCATCCATCTCACTACCTCTTTCAATCTAACTCTTTCCATTATACCATAAAGTAGTTAAATCCCCTATTTTCAAAAAGTTTCCAGTTTTATTGTAAGTCCTTGGATAAGTATAAAACTAAATCATCATCGTTTTGACAACTTGCACCCATTTCTAGCGGTTTATTTCTATACCAGACACCTGTCCCATCTGGAATGTAGCTCCGTCTGATATACAATCTCTGGGCAGGGCCATAGCCTAAGTACAAACCTACACCAAGAGTGACCTTACTCGAAACAAACTTGACTCGTTTTTCTGCTTCTTCTAGCAGTTGATTCCCAATCCCTTGATTTCGAAAATGCTCAAACACATTAAAATCTGATAATTCTGGATAGACTTCTGCAAAAGGACCATGTTTAGCAGAGGGCAAAATGGTAACGTAGCCCGCTACAGCACCATCAATCTCTGCAACTAAGACTTCTCTCTCCCCACTTTCCTGTTCCAGAAAATATCTAGCCAAAATTTCCTCTCTACCAGGCCAACCTTGATTCATAAATCCATGAGATAAGGATTCAATATCAGACTTAATCATATTTCTAATCGTACAATTCATCTTTGACTTACCCACCTTTACTCTTTCTATTACCATTATAGCACGCCAAGGTCAGAAAAAAACTATCTCGTGAAAAAAGACCCAACCGGGTCTGAAAAAGAGGTCCACTCGGAACTCAACTAGCTCTTTCATTTCAAGGCTCGTGAAAAAAAGACCCGTCGGGGTCTTAATTCGCTTTCTTATTTTCAAGATCATGAAAAGAGGTCCACTCGGACCCCTTTTTTTAATCTTCGTTTACGAAAGGCATCAAAGCCATTACGCGAGCACGTTTGATAGCTGTTGTTACTTTACGTTGGTTTTTAGCTGAAGTTCCTGTTACACGACGAGGAAGGATTTTCCCACGTTCTGAAACGAAACGGCTAAGAAGCTCAGTATCTTTGTAATCAACATATTCAATTTTGTTTGCTGCGATGTAATCAACTTTTTTACGGCGTTTGAATCCGCCACGACGTTGTTGAGCCATGTTTTTTCTCCTTTATAATTTTAGTTGTCCATTAGAATGGTAAATCATCATCTGAAATATCCAACGGATTTGTTGCTCCAAATGGATTTTCATCACGTGAAAAGTCTGGTACTGAATTTGTAGGCGCTGAATAGTTTGAACTTGGTGCAGAATAAGCTCCACCTGTGTGACCCTCACGCACACTACGGCTTTCCAACATTTGGAAATTCTCAGCCACGACCTCTGTCACGTAGACACGTTGTCCTTGCTGGTTATCGTAACTACGAGTCTGAATACGACCTGTCACCCCGATAAGTGAGCCTTTTTTAGCCCAATTAGCAAGGTTCTCAGCCTGTTGACGCCACATAACGACATTGATAAAATCAGCCTCACGTTCGCCATTTTGACTCTTAAATGTACGGTTTACTGCAAGAGTAAAAGTCGCAACTGCTACATTTGATGGGGTATAACGCAACTCAGCGTCACGTGTCATACGCCCTACAAGTACAACATTGTTAATCATAGTTTACCTTCTTACGCGTCAGTTTTGACGATCATGTGACGAAGAATGTCAGCGTTGATTTTTGAAAGACGGTCAAACTCTTTAAGAGCTGCATCGTCGTTTGCTTCAACGTTAACGATGTGGTAAAGTCCTTCACGGAAATCTTTGATTTCGTATGCAAGACGGCGTTTTTCCCAAGATTTTGATTCAACAACAGTTGCACCGTTGTCAGTCAAAATAGAGTCAAAACGTGCTACCAAAGCGTTTTTAGCTTCTTCTTCAATGTTTGGACGAATGATATAAAGAATTTCGTATTTAGCCATTGATATGTTCCTCCTTTTGGTCTAATGACCCCAAGACTTTGCAAGGGGTAAGTGAGGTTCGCTCACAATAAACTATTATACTAGAAAACATTTTTTTACGCAAGTAAAAACACCGAAATATAAAAAGAAGATGACGAATCATCTTCTCAAAAAATATAACTCTATAGAGAGTGATTAATATTTTAGTATTTATCAAACTATAGAGATTACGGATCCGTTTTACTGATTTTTACCAAAGACATCTCGATAGAGCATTCCTGTTCGTAAACTCTCTGCGTCTCCTCCTAATTGCTCCACCAACTCGTAGGCAAAGGCAAGGGCTGTTGAAGGGCCTCGACTGGTTGTCAATTGACCATCTACCACTACTGTTTCCTTGACGTAGTGACCATCAAGGATTTTCTCTTGAACGCCGTCATAACAAGTGTACTGCTTGTTTTTCAATAGCCCTGCTTGATTGAGGGCAATTGGCGCAGCACAAATAGCCGCTAGTTTTTTTCCTTCTTGCTCAAAGCTTTGCAACTCTTGAATCAAGGCCTGATTGTCCCGCAAATGTGCAGAACCAGGCATCCCTCCAGGAAGAACAATCATATCATAGTCTGATAAATCACCATCAAAGACACGATCTGCTCTTACTTGGATTGCATGCGAACCCATCACTTGCTCTTCAAACCCAACCATATCACAAGTGATATTTGCCCGACGCAAAACATCCACAACTGTCAAAGCTTCAATTTCTTCAAAGCCCTGAGCTAACATAACTGCTACTTTTACCATGATTTTCTCCTTATTTGATTTGTTTTAAAACAACCTTTTTCCGCTTGAATGGAACCTTTCCGCTCTTTTCTTCAGCTAGATTGGTCTGGTAACTCATCGATAAAAGTAAGCCCACACCAATCAGATTACTGATAATAGCCGATCCTCCTTGAGAAATGAAAGGCAAGGGAATACCAGTCAAGGGAAGCAAGCCAGTAACAGCACCAATATTCTCAAAGATATGGAAGAGTAACATCATGATCAAACCTGTGGAAATATAGGTGTAGAACTGATTATTTGATTTAAGAGTAATCTTCAACATACGATAAATCAGCATGAGATAAAGGGCGATAACAAGGACAGAGCCAATAAAGCCAAAATCTTCTGCAATGACCGTGAAAATCATATCCGACTCTCTAACTGGAATAAGCAGATTAGAAGCATTAAATCCTTGACCAAACAAGCCTCCACTACCAATCGCAATCTGCCCTTGAGCCTGCTGATAGGTCGTTGTTTGAGCAAAATCAAAAGGATTAAGCCAAGCCAAAATACGGTTGATTTGATAGGTCGGCATTCCCAGTTGATGGAGAAAAGCCCGACCGTCCTTGCTGATAAAAATAGCTAAGAAAGCAGCAATTCCTGTTACAGCAGTCACAAATACTGGGATAATAATTTTCCAAGAAACCCCGGATAATAAAACGATTCCTGCGAAAATGGCTACAAAAACCAAAGCCGTCCCTAAGTCACTTTGAAGTGCCAAAAGAACTAGGACTGGAATGGTAAAGAGAATCATCCAAAAAATTAACAAAAAGTCCAGCGGAACTGTGCGTCTCCACTCCTTATGTTTTTTGGTAAACTGGACAATCACACGAGCCAACATGAGGATATAGGATATCTTCATAAATTCTGACGGCTGGAACAAGGTAACACCATTTACCGATACCCAGTTTTTGGCACCCGTTGATGCAACTAAACTTGGATTATAAAAGACGATAGGTAAGACCATAAGTCCCAAGCCTAAAATATATAGAAAGGGTGTCACCTTCCAAAGAAATTCTGTATTGAAGAGCATGACCACAAAACCAATTACAAGTCCCAAGGCAATCCAAGCGACCTGCTGCCCTAAAATGGGCAAAATATTATTTGGATAATCATGACTAACGGCAATATAAATAGCCACCACACCGATAACCAGTAGGAAGAATACTGGCAGGAGCAAACTATAATCGACTCTAGAGTCGAGAGAACGTTTCATATATTCACCTTTTCTCTTTCTTAGATTTTTTATTTTTGTTGTTTTGGAGGAAATCAATGACAGCAGAGGTAATCTGGTTTCTATTCACCTCTCTGATAGTTCTTTCCTTAGCTAGAGCTTGTCTAATCTGTTTACCATATCGTTTATGAACAACTCGACTATCCAGTATCACAGCAATGGAAGCTTGTTCCTCTTTTCTAATTGTTCTACCCAAAGCCTGTTTGAGACGAATAATGGCCATTGGCAACTGATAATCATAGAAAGGATTCTTCCCTTCCTGACACAACTCATGATTTAATTTTCGTGTCAAAGGTTCTTGGGGATTTGGAAAAGGCAAACGAGGAATTACTTGAATAACGCAAGGATGGGTAGAAAAATCCACTCCCTCCCAGAAACTTCCTGTTCCAAGTAAGATTTGTCGCTCTCCTTTTTCAAAACGTTTCTTCAACTGACTGGGCTCCCCATTTTTATATTGGGCTAAATGAGGATGGTCTAGTAAATCTGACACTGCTAACAGTAATTCTTTAGACGTAAATAAAACAAGTAACGGCTCTTGAAAGGTTTGTAAGGAATGGATAACTGATGTAACCTCTTCTGCATAATCTAAAGGAGAATGTTCAGTCACTAACGGAAAATCATTTACTAATAAAATTTCTTGTTGCTTCTGTTGTAAAGATTCAACTGTAATAAGTGGAGCTTCCGTAAATCCTAATAAATCCGCTAAAGAAACTCTATTACTGATTTCAAGAGTGGCAGATACGCCAAGCACTCTGCAATCTTCTGGCAATAAATCTGCTAGTAGAAAGCGGCCTTTTTTACTTGAGCAGATTAAGACATCCTTACTAGACTTCTCAGCTGTTGCCAGCCAAAATTCACGGTCTGATGTAAAAAAGCGCGTCATATCTCTATACTCGGGAAGATTTAACTCAGAAAAATGCTGGCGTAAGTTTTCAAGAGAATCCAACCACTTGTCATTCTTAAGCCCTGAGTAAAACTGATCTATCAAATAGCGACATTCAAACCCGATACTCTCAAGCAACCGTCTCTGAATAAGATTTTTTTCTGTTTCCAAGGACTTTTCAACTTGTGTTACTAAAACCTCGAGGAGATAAGACTCTTGGGCGAGGTTTTCAAGGGCAATCAGCATTTTTTGAGCTTCATCTATGATTACCAAGCGATTGTTGACAAACTCTGGATCATCCTCTAAACGTGTTACCAGATAAGCGTGATTGGTTAACAAAAGGCGACTCGATTTAGCCCTATCTTGGCTACGTTGCCAGAAGTCCTCAGAAATAAATAAACTTTTTTTTGAAAGTTTTCCATCATGTACAAGTTCAGCTAGAAAATGTTGATAACGATACAGCTGCCCGATTTCATCTAAGTCACCTGTTTCTGTCTCTGTTAACCAAATCAATACTTGCATTTTAAAGCGTGTGAATAGGCGGTTAGACTCTGGCCTATGAAGTACTTTATAAAAATTATCGAGTTTCAAATAATTTTGAGGTCCCTTAAGACTATGAATATCAATATGAAAAGTATCTTTTAATTGACTTCCTTCTTCTTGCATAATTTGATTTTGAAGGATTTTGGTAGGAACACTAACAAGGATACCCCCTTCACTTTTCATGCTCAAAGCTGGCAGTAGGTAACCATAAGTCTTTCCAAGTCCCGTTTGAGCTTGAATAAACGCGGTTTTCTGTTCCTTTAATAGCTGTTCAACTTTTTCTGCAAATTCAACTTGCTGAGGACGTTCATCCAAGTCTAATAAGGTAATGTTTTTAGTAAAATCCTTAGATAGCTTACGTGGCTTTAAAGACTGACTTTGCTTTCTAAGAAAGAGTCCATGGAGTTCCATCAAATCATGAGAAGAAAGGGGAGACTGTCGCTGATATACTTCTTCAATCACTAAATAAGTTTCATAAAGGAGGTTATCCGCAAGATTTAACAAGGTTTCTAAAAGTCCTTTTGGTAACTGAAAAAGTTTTTGACGCATAAAAAGCAAAAGCTCTGCTGTTGCTTGTGCATCAGAGAGAGCGGTGTGGGCGTGGTCTAACTTAATCCCTAACTCTTGACAGAGAATGCCGAGATTGTACTTTTCAAACTGAGGGTACAAAACCTGTGCTAACTCAACGGTATCCACTCGTGGAGTTCTCAATTCATAACCTTCAAAGAATAGGTACTCTGCTAGAAGATTTGCATCAAACTGAACATTGTGCGCGACAAAAACACCATCCTTAACCAGTTCAAAAATCCTTCCAGCTACCTGTGAAAACTCTGGAGCAACTGCCAACCGTTGATCAGTCAAACCTGTTAATTCTTTTATATGAGAATCCAAGGGCTCATGAGGATTGATGTCAGTCCCAAACTGATCGACGATTTCACCATTTTCAATCACCACAATACCCACTTGAATAATTTTTGCCTTGCTTCCGGTGCTAGTGGCCTCTAAATCAACAACCACATACCGATCATTTCTCGAATTCATCATTAAAAATTATATCAAAAAAAGCCCTGTTTGACACCCCTCAACTTCGATAGAAAAATCTCTTTGCTTGAAAAAATTTTTATAAAATGTTTGAATAGTATTATACAGAAAAGGAGACATAAGATGAACCCATTAGATTTGTTTAATCAAGTAAAAGAGCTAATCGAAACAAAAGATTTCGAAGCTGCAAAAACATTTGTTGCAGAAAATCAAGAACAGCTTGGAGAATACTTCTCTCAAGCTCAGCAGTTGATTTCTGGTTCTGAAGGTCTAGATGGCCTCGTTGGAAAGATTAAAGGATTTTTCTAAAAGATATAAAGGCGCCTGAAACGATCAGGTGCCTTTTTGAGATATTTTTTTCATTATTTTGGGCAGATAAGAGCTGATTCCCGTCGGCAAGACCACATAATGTTCTTGAGCTAGTTCTTGGGCTATGGCTGAATGAAGATGGGTTACCACTGCCACACGTTCGTAGAGACTGGCCTGTCGGAATTGGCCTACAAATCCTGCGATCATCCCAGCCAGAGTATCTCCCATTCCCCCAGTCGCCTGATAGGGACCGCCAACCTGTAACTGGTAATAATCAAACTGACCAACTTGCCAAATACGAGTAGCTGGACCTTTCTCCACCAAAATGGTTCCTTGAGGGAAGGAAGTTAGGGCACTAGCCGTTGCATCTTCATTTTGCTTTTCAATAGCAATACCAGACAGCTTTTCCCATTCTTTTTGGTGGGGAGTTAAGATAAACTGGTTAGATGGAAACGACAAACTTGTCCTAGCAAGGATGGTTAAGGCCCCTCCGTCTACAATCAAAATCTGATTCTTTTTTAAGCTGGCAAAAATCTGTTTGACTAGATTTTCTCCAAATGCATCGTCTCGTAAACCAGGTCCCACTAAGACCACTTCTGCCCTCTCCAACTGCTCTTTTAACAGTTGTTGGTCTTGAAGAGAAAAGGCCATAGCCTCAGGTAAATGACTGTGCAAAGCTGGGATATTTTCCCTATCTGTTCCAACAGTCACCAAACCAGCTCCACTTTTAACAGCTGCCAAAGCAGCCATGATGATAGCACCACCATAAGGATAAGTCCCACCAAGCAACAGTAGACGGCCATAGTTTCCTTTATGACTTGTACGAGAACGTTCAATAATGACTTTTTCTAATAATGCTTGCTCAATCACTTTCATTGTTTTTTCCTCTCTATTCATTATACTATAAAGTCTATCCACCTTGCATCTTAAATATAAATCTCTTCGTTCATATAGAAAAAGAGGGGACAAAGCCCCTCTACTCTCCTTTCGTCCCAACACGAAAGTAAACGATTCCATTTTCACTAGTAAAGACGGAGAGGCCTAATTGGTCCTCTCCATCTATTCGACTCATTTATCGATTCATTTTTTATCTTCTACCAATCTATACAAATAGAATGGTATTAGGCGCACAGACTAATCCTCTTTGCGTTTTGCAGTTAATAAAGCTGCTGATAAGGCCAAGGTAACACCAGCCAAGAAAATAGCTGTTTCTGACTGTTTTTCACCAGTTTCTGGCAATCTCTTGTCTTCCTTGGCAACTTGAACTGGTACTTCTGGAGTCTGAGCTTTTTCTAACGAACTTAGTTTAAACTCTGGTGTTTCTACTGTCGGTGCTGGTTGATTACCTACTGTAGCTAGAATACCACGGTACTCTGGAAGTTTATGTTCTAGAGCCATTACAGCATTAACGCCACCCTTAAATTCAGGTTTCTCAACACTTGGTACTGCTTGATCTCCTACTGTGGCTAGAATTCCTGTGTATTCTGGAACTTCATTTACTGCTGCTTCTACAAAGTTAGCACCACCTTTGAATTCTGGAACTTCGTTCACTGCTGCTTCTACAAAGTTAGCACCGCCTTTGAATTCTGGAACTTCGTTCACTGCTGCTTCTACAAAGTTAGCACCGCCTTTGAATTCTGGAACTTCGTTTACTGGCGAAGGTTCCTCACCCTTACTATTTGAAATAGATGGTTTTACTCCTACCTCAATAATACGATCCTGAGCCTTTCTTTGTTCAGAATGAACAAGAGTTCTAGTAGTTCCCAAAACTTGAATATAGTCAACTTTTTCTCCAGCTTGTCCTTCAGAAACTATGCGACGTTGACCTTGAGCAAGTTCAGGGGTTTCACGAATAACTTCTTTAAACGGAAGTGGAGTCTTTTCAATTTCTAAACTTGGAGTTTCTGCTACTAAGTTCTTAACGCCTTCTGTCGGTGTTGTTTGGAAGGTAGACTTAAAGTGTAAACGATATTCTTTCACCAGATTTCCATCTTTGGAAACAAGACGAACCAGTGTTGGAAGATTTGTATTTCCATGATCCACTACCGTGACTACTCCATGTCCACTAGTTGTCGCAGTGACTTTTGGTTTAGTTCCCATTGTTGTTAGGGTGTACTCTGTCACATTTGGATCAAAGTTTTCCAATGCTTTTCTATCGATTGAAATAGTCGCTGACAGTGTTTCGACTTCTGCTCCCTTGCCTGCAGAGTAGGCTGTAAATTCGACTACTGCTAACCCGTTAGTAGTAGACTTACGAGTCATTCGAGCACGAATAGCTGGCGCTTGAACCGGTTCAAAGTTAAACTCGATTAGTTTCCCAGCTACTAATTCTCCAGAAGCTTTGTAAGGAATTGGTGCCCAATTTTCTGCCTTGTTAAATGGATGATCAGCATTTTCTTCATAACGAGAAATCGTACTTGGTTCTGTAAAGGCAGGACCAATATATCTTTCTAGAACCATTTTCTCTGGGGCATCTGTTCCACTATCTTTAAAGAACTGAATGGCTACTTTTCCAATAGATTGGGAGGCAATTTTACCGTTCTTCTTAAAGAGTAGTCCGACAGAAGTTTCTTGATTTTTCGGAGTACGAGACCAGTTTGTCCAACGTCCTTCTTCATTGTATTTTCCATCATTGATATAGAAAATTCTATCATGTGAAGCTGCTTGTGTATCGTTCGTTGTTGAAGCAAAGGCTTTAGAATCCGTTTCATTGTTGCTTGGATTTTCTGAGATGACTTGATTTCCTTTAGCTACAACTGTTACTTGCATGGTAGTTGTTAGATTTGTACCGATGACATGACCAGTTACTTGGAATCTTCCCTCATGCTCTGTCGCATGTTGAGGAATAGCATCCCATTTCACTGCCAGTTTATCTGTAGTCCAAGTATTTGAAGTTGGATAATAAACAGTGACTTCTGATGGAAGTTGAAGGGTATCTCCGAGCTTCAAAGTAGTTGCACCATTTTCAGCTGCTAAAGGTAGACTTGTATCTTTTTCATCATTACGGTAGATCCGATATTCTTTTAAAATAGTACCATCTTCAGCCTTCAAAATAAGACGTGTCGCACCTTTTGGACTTGTTGCTGGAACAAGAGTAACCAAACCATTGTTGCTAGCTGTTGCAGTAATTTCCTTGCTAGATTGAGGAATATAATAATCTGTTTTCGATGGATTAAAGTGTTCAAGATCCTTGCCATCTACTTTGATAGAAATATCTGAACTTGTTTCACTTAAGACCTTGTTTCCAAGGATAGTTAGCTCTGTCAGACCAACTCCCGCAGTACCTTCAGCCTTTTTCATTCGAAGACGAACAGCATAGGTTTCTACCTTGTCAAAGGTAAAGTGATTGGTTTGAGTTGCAGATAGCTGGCTTGGAGCATGTAAGTTTTCAACTGCCTTCCAGTTGGCTGGATTATTAAATGGATGATTAGTATCACGCTGAGCATTGCTGACATCACTTGGTAAATCTGGAATTTCTTTACCTACATAATATTCAACTACATATTCTTTTGGAAGACCAATTGCTCCATCAGTATAGAAATCAACCGACAAATTGTTGACAAAACGTTTCGTCAAGTCTCCTGAATTACCAAACAAGATAGAAGCCCAGTCATTATCTGTATTTGTTCTCCAAGTAGTCCATCTATTTTTAGCATCTGTTGGCGTTCTTGACACAGTTAGGTCGTTCAAGGTATTAGCTGAATCATCTCCTCCTGTATTGGATACAATGGCAGCTGGCAATTGTGACCCTGTCCATTGTTTAGAGATATTATTTCCAGCAACAACTTGACTAGACACTCGAACATAGGCTTTAGTGGTCAGATTGCTACCTACTAAACGACCATTGATTTCATAGACCCCTTCAGTTTGACTAAAGTTGGCTGGAACCTGTTCCCAAACCACATCTTTGTAGATAGTTGTTCCGTTAGAATGGTAAGCACGAACATTAGCTGGCAATTGAACTGTCTCACCCTTAGGTACTGTGAGGCTGACTTCCTCTGCAACTTGTAAGCCTTCAACTGTCACCGTTGCTTGAGCTTCAATGTCTGTGCCTTCTACATGTCCTTTAAGGGTAAAGCTATGATAGCGACTCAATTCTTTTTCATCTACCTTGTCCCAAGTTACAGATACTTTGCGTGGCAAGCCCTTATCAAATTCTGCCCCAACTTCTTTAGGTAGATTCGGTTGCTGATTAATGTCTGTAGAAATAGATACAGGATGAAGTTTCACAATCTTCTTGCTGACTTTATTTTCTTTAATCACCACTTCAGTGGTTACAGATTCTGTTTTCTCTGTTTGATTATCGATTCGAGGTGTCAAAGTCACTCTTCCCTTAGTATAGAGCAATAGATTCTGACCATTTACCTCAAGATGCCCACCATCAGATGATTTAGCTTCTAGGTGAATATCTGAAGCTGAAAATTCTGTTTGAGAACCATCCTCATAACTACCAATGACACGATAAGTTAAAACCTGATCTTCAGTAGCAGTTTCTTTTCCTTCCACAACTACTTCCAAACGTTTCAAGGCAGGAGCTTCCTTCACAAACTGAATTAAGTAAGTTTGAACCAAGTCACCCTTTTGATCACTCAAGAAGACAGAAGCCTGATAACCATTATCAGCAGAAGCTTGCTGAACAGTTACTTGATAACCAGTAGTCTGAGCTCCAACACTTGGAATTGTTCCAGTGTAAGGAAGAGATACACGATAATAAGTCTTGCCAGACTCGAAGTTCTCAAGAGCTTTATCCCCAACAGTAAGTCCTGTAATGCTACTTGTTGTTTCCTTACTGCTTGCAATAAAGGTTGCAGTTACTTCACGGTCGTCATCTACCAATTTACCAGTAGCCTCTGTACGTCCCCCTTCCTTGGTCAAAGCAGCAGGATCTTTCAAAGTCCAAGAAACAACATCTGTATCAATCAAACTACCATCTGTCAGAACAGCTGTGACCGTTTTATCCAAATCTGCTGCAGTTGTACCAACTGGTACTGTAGCAACTTTTGGTAACCATCTATCTAAGGCAATCACTTTTACAAGTGCCTCAGCTTTGGTTTCCAAACCTTCTACACGTCCAGATACTTTTTTCTCACCTGCACTTTTAAGCAAGTCAGCTGGCACATCCCATGTTACAGTCTTTTCCTCAACACTACCGTCGCTATAAATAGCTGTTACTGTTTGAGGCAATTCAGGATTTGTAGTCACATCAGTTGTTGCTTTTACAGGAGCAAAGGCTACAAAGTGACGGTTTTCTTTCTTACCAGACACAGTTGCGACCGTTGCGCTATCAGATGTCAAACCAGCAGAATCTGCATAAAGAGTAAATTTACCTTCTTTTTCTGTTGATTTTACAATGACAACTCCTTTACCATTGAAAGCACGTCTTTGCCATGTTCCATCTGCTTGAGCTTTGTAGCGCTCACGGCTAGCTTGTTCTCCATTATCCACACCAACAATTTGTCCCTGACCATGAAGATTGAAATGAACAAGATTATTCGCTGTCGGAACCACATTCCCATCGCCATCAACAATTTCGTAATGGATGTAGGATAGGTCTTTCCCATCTGCAGTGATAACATGCTCTTCTTTAGTCAGACGAACTCTTGCTGGTTCCCCTGCAGTTGTCACACTATCACGCGCAATTTCGTTACCATTTTCATCTCTAGCAATCGCAGTCAGTGTGCCGGGTTGGTATTTCACAAGCCACTCAAGATACAATTCACTTGGTTTAGCCCCTTCATGATAAGGACGTCCATCTTCTGTCCTTTTCTTCGTATATTCCTTTTTACCAAGCGACTGTCCATTTAAGAACAATTCGACACTTGCAGCATTTGAGAAGGTACGAACTGGAACCTTTCCATCGACTAGCATCTTGCGATCCTTAAGTGTCTCTTCAGTCCAGTTCCAATGTGGTAAAATACGTACAGTTGGCTTTTCTTTAGCACTATACCACTCACTGCGATAAAGGTAGAAATCATTTTTTGGTAAACCAGCCGTATCGATGATACCAAAGTAAGAGCTTTTTACAGGTGTATTATCTTGGTTATGCCATGGAGTTGGTTCACCAATATAATCAAACCCAGTCCAGATAAATTGTCCGGCATAGCCAGCGCGATCACGGTCAAAAGTCCATGACTCAGTAGCTGTTCTTCCCCACCCAACACGGTCGTTACCATAATCAGATTGTTCATAGTGACGATTTGGACGGTTATCGTGTCCAAGGATTTGAGCAGGATTGTAATAAGAATCACGCGTTCTAGTAGCTGAAGAGGTTTCAGAACCATAAATGAGCCAGTCTGGATGCGCTCTACGAACCGCATCATAAAAACGTTCACCATAGTTCATACCGACAGCATCCATGATTTCTGCGAGTTTCAAGAAATCACCTGTCGCTGCACGACTAAATTTATTTTCACCCATGGTGACATAACGCTCAGTATCAATCGCCTTGATAATAGCCTTCAGACGCTTAGCAGTTTCGATAGAGCGAGGACTACCATTTGCCTCTTCTACCTCATTTCCAAGAGACCACATGACGATAGACGGATTGTTCTTATCACGTTCTACCATTGTTCTAAGATCAAAATCAGACCACTTCTCACCCTTCTTAGCTTCAGGATGAGTTGCATCTTGATCAAAGAAACGTCCATAGTCGTAAGTCTTCTTGCCACCATACCAAGTATCAAAAGCTTCCTCTTGCACCAAAAGACCTAAACTAGCTGCAGCATCAAGCAACTGAGGACTAGCTGGATTGTGGGTTGTTCGAATAGAGTTAACCCCCATATCTTTCAGGAGTTTTAATTTACGATAGGTAGCCTTATAATTCTCTTCTGCACCCAAGGCTCCATTGTCATGGTGAATACTTACTCCGTGGAATTTCATGCGTTCACCATTCAGAGAGAAACCATCCTTAGCAGTCCAATTAAAATAGCGGTAACCAAATGTATCTTCTGTTACATCAACTAGTTGACCTTCTTTATAAACCTTTGTTTTCAGCACATACAGTTGAGGATGATAACTTTTTGTCGTCCAAAGAGTTGGTTTATTAACTAGGATTGTTTGTCTGAAATCTGCAGTTTCATTTTCTGCTAAATTCTTCGTTTCAGAGCGAACTAATTCTGAGACAACCTTGCCTTCCTTAGTGAAAATTTGTTGTTCCACAAAGACTTTAGCAGCCTTCTTATCCGTATTTTTAATCTTACTTTGAACCTGTGTTTCAACATTTCCTTCTTTTTGCTCAGCAAGTTTTGGAGTAGTGATATGATTACCATTTTCGGCAACATGGACTTTATCACGATAACTAAGAGTTACATCACGATAAATTCCACTTCCTGAATACCAACGACTACTTGGTTGCTTATTGGTCACTTGAACAGTAATTGAATTTTCACTACCATCCTTGTTTAAAAATTCTGTGATATCATATGAAAAATGATTATAGCCACTTGGATAATGTCCTACAAATTTACCATTTACATAGACCTTTGAATCCATGTAAACCCCATCAAAATTAATACGAACATCCTTATTCTTGTCTGCTTCATTTAATGTGAAAGTCTTACGATACCAAGCTGTTCCACCATTTAACTGGCCACCTTCATTACGCGCGGGAGACTTATGGTCAAAATCAAAATAAATACTCCAATCATGCGGAAGATTCAATTTAGACCAATCATGAACATCCACATCTTTTTTTGAAAAATCGCCTTGGGCATTTAGTTTAAAATACCAATCTTTATTAAAATCTTGTTTTCGATCCGATAATAGTTGTTTTTCCTTTTCAACTTCAGCTTTGTTTGACTCTCCAGATAGTGCTTGCGATTTTTCAGAAGAAGGTTTGATCTCTGTGTCTGCTTTCACTTGGTCCTTTTCAGAAGTTTTTTTAGAATCCTCTTTCAGTTCTGTTCCAGATGTTGATGCAGATTCAACAGGCTTTGGATTTGCCTCTTCAGATTTCTGTTTGTCCTCAGCCTTGGTTCCTTCTTCTACTTTATTTGGAGTTTCCACTTTAGGACTAGCCAATTCATGACTACCATCGTTAGCAGGTCTAGTAGTTTCTGTATCCTTAGTCACTTTATCTTCTGTCGACTCAGCTTTGGGTTTTACAAACTCACGCCCACCATTCTCATCAGCCTTTGCAATAGCAGCTGCCACATCATCAGGAAGCTTATCTAAAGGCTGAGGTTGATGAACAGTTGTTTCTCCTGTTTGAGTATTGGATGAAGCCACCTCCTCAGCTTGTACAGCTGAAATTCCAAATATACTAGCCCCAATCATTACAGATGCCGCACCTATTGCAAATTTACGAATGCTATAATGACAACGTTTATCAAAAAGTCTTTTGTTCATTAAAATCCTCATTTCTTTTTCTTGATACAAAGTAAGCGCTTACTTTATTTTAAAAAACGACCTCCTTCTGAATACACAAACACGTACCAAGTTCGATAATATATTTTATATATTAAATATATCAAAACACACCTAAAATTGCAATCATTTTCCATCAATTTAACCTAATAAAATGGTATGCAAGATAAGTTCATTCAAAAGAAATAGGTGCAATGAAAGTAGCTTTCTATTCTAGACTTTTTCCAATACAAATTTCATTCTATTAATAGCATTTTCATACTTCAAATTTATAGTTTATGGACTCATATCATTTTAGACTGCATTATATAAAAAGAAGGTAAGACATTATTCTACCTTCTTTTTTCCTATTTTCTATCCAATGTCCGAAGTGCTGCTTGATAAGTTTGCTCCATCAGCATGGTAATGGTCATAGGACCGACACCTCCAGGAACTGGTGTGATGTGGCTAGCAAGTGGGGCAACTGCCTCATAATCAACATCACCACATAGCTTCCCATTTTCATCGCGATTCATCCCAACATCAATGACAACTGCTCCAGGTTTAACAAAGTCAGCAGTCACAAACTTGGCACGACCGATTGCAACCACCAGAATATCTGCTTTAGCAGCCACCTTGGCAAGATTATGAGTCCGTGAGTGAGTCAAAGTCACTGTAGCATTCTTTGCCAAAAGAAGCTGGGCCATGGGTTTTCCGACGATATTGGAACGACCGATGACGACCGCATTTTTACCTTCCAAGTCAATCCCATATTCATGGAACATTTCCATAATCCCTGCTGGTGTAGAAGGAATCATGACTGGATGACCAGACCAGAGACGCCCCATGTTTAAGGGATGGAAACCATCCACGTCCTTTTCAGGATCAATAGCCAATAAAACTGCCTCTTCATCAATATGTTTTGGCAATGGTAACTGGACTAATATCCCGTGCCATTCTGAATCTTGATTGTATTTGGCAATCAAGTCTAACAATTCCTCTTGGGTAATGGTTTCTGGAACTCGGACTACTTCACTACGAAAACCAGCTGCAAGGGCAGAACGTTCCTTATTTCGAACGTAGACTTGGCTGGCAGGGTTGTCCCCAACCAAAATCACCACCAAACCAGGTACTAAACCTGTTTCTTCCTTTAATCTTGCAGTCTTTTCAGCCAGCTGTCCTTGTAACTTAGCTGCTAGAGCCTTCCCATCAATAATCTGTGTCATATCACTTCTCTTTTCTTTCAAATATCTTCCATTATACCAAAAACTGTTAGTCCCCTCTAACACTTCTTTCCTAGGCAATCCTATAGTTTCAAACTATAAGAAAAAGGAGCGGATATTCCATCCAACTCCTTATTCTTATTAGAAAATCTAATTAGATTTAATCTTCTTTTTTCTTACGAGCAAGAAGTCCAAACCCTCCTAGTGCTCCAAGAAGTCCGAGTGATGCTAGACTAGCGTTAGCTTCTGTACCTGTGTTAGGCAACTCTTTTTGACCTTCAACATATTTAGGTGTTTCTTGTTTAGAAGGTTGAGAAGGTTGAGAAGGTTGAGCTGGTTTAGCAGGTTTTTCTACTTCCCTAGGATTTGGAACATAGTTAATTGGTGTATCCTCACCTGGGTTAGTTGGAACATTTGGTACTTCATATCCTTTAGTTGGATCGTTTGGATCTACTGGTTTCAACGGATTACCGTCTTTATCCTTAGGTGTGTATCCTGGCACGTACGGAAGAACTGGTTTATCCTTGCCTGGTTTGGTTGGATCTGTTGGATCATTTGGATACTTGATTGGGTCTGTTGGTTGACCTGGGATGTTTGGTACCCATGATCCTAGTGGTTTGTAAACATAAGTTACTGTTGAACCATCTTTACCAATCTTACCTTTCGCTTCTCCATCTACACGAACAAGAACATAACCCTTGATAACTTTTCCACTTGTAGCGTACTCATCGCCTACTTTACCTTCTGTAGTCTCTGCAGGAAGAAGGTCTTTGCCTTTTTCATCTACATATTTAACTACTAGGTTAGCTTTGTTCGCTACGTAGTTGATTGGTGTATCTTGACCTGGATCTGTTGGAATACTTGGTACTTCATATCCTTTAGTTGGATCGTTTGGATCTACTGGTTTCAACGGATTACCGTCTTTATCCTTAGGTGTGTATCCTGGCACGTATGGAAGAACTGGTTTATCATTGCCTGGTTTGGTTGGATCTGTTGGATCGTTTGGATACTTGATTGGGTCTGTTGGTTGACCTGGGATGTTTGGTACCCATGATCCTAGTGGTTTGTAAACATAAGTTACTGTTGAACCATCTTTACCAATCTTACCTTTCGCTTCTCCATCTACACGAACAAGAACATAACCCTTGATAACTTTTCCACTTGTAGCGTACTCATCGCCTACTTTACCTTCTGTAGTCTCTGCAGGAAGAAGGTCTTTGCCTTTTTCATCTACATATTTAACTACTAGGTTAGCTTTGTTTGCTACGTAGTTGATTGGTGTATCTTGACTTGGATCTGTTGGAATACTTGGTACTTCATATCCTTTGGTTGGATCGTTTGGATCTACTGGTTTCAACGGATTACCGTCTTTATCCTTAGGTGTGTATCCTGGCACGTACGGAAGAACTGGTTTATCCTTGCCTGGTTTGGTTGGATCTGTTGGATCGTTTGGATATTTGATTGGGTCTGTTGGTTGTCCTGGGATGTTTGGTACCCATGAACCAAGTGGCTTGTAAACATAAGTTACTGTTGAACCGTCTTTACCAATCTTACCTTTCGCTTCACCTTCTACTCGTACTAATACGTATCCGTCAATCACTTTTCCTTCTGTAGTGTACTCATCTCCTACTTTTCCTTTTGTTGTTTCTGTAGGTTTAAGTTCTTTTCCATTTTCATCTACATATTTAACTACTAGGTTAGCGTCATTTGCTTCATAGTTAATTACTGTATCTTTTCCTGGATCTGTTGGGACATTTGGTACTTCATATCCTTTAGTTGGATCGTTTGGATCTACCGGTTTAAGTGGTTGACCATTTCCATCTTTTGGAGTATATCCTGGTACATATGGTACTACTTCTGTTGGTTGTCCTGGTTTGGTTGGATCTGTTGGATCATTTGGATACTTGATTGGATTTGTTGGTTGTCCTGGGATGTTTGGAATCCATGATCCTAGTGGTTTGTATGTTACCACTTCTGTAGTGTTTTCTGAGTCTGCAGTTACTTTTGTAGTTGGTACTGTTGCTTTATCAGCTAAGTATCCTTTTACTACTGGTGACTTCACTTCAGCCAAGTCTTGAGCTGGTGTCCAATCTCCGTATGTAACCTCACCTGTAACCAAGTTAACTTTGGCATCACGTGTGAATTTAGCTTCTTGTGTTACTGTTTTTGGAGTTCCATCTTCGTTCAATACTGGAGTTCCATCTTCGTAAACATAAGTAATTGTACGTGTGACAGTTTTGTTTAGATCTTTTTCTTCCAAACCAGCTGGGTATTTAGGTCCGTCTGGGTTGTTTGGATCAACAGGTGCCCCTGGTGTTTTTGGTTGATCTGGTGTAACTGGTACAACACGTTCTTTAAGTGTTACTTTGAACTCCTGATCAGTGTCTTTATCTTTATCGAACTTACCACCTTCTGGGTATGTATTAGATACTAATTCATATCCTTTGTTTTCAAGTTCTTTAATTTTCGCTTTTACATCAGCTTCTTTTGTTAATGGTGTATCTGAGTCACCTTCTTCAGTAATAGCGTCAACACCTGGAATTGGATTTCCTTTTTCATCTACGAAAGTAGTCTTAGCTTTTTGCGTATCCTTCACATAGTTGATTGGTGTATCCTCACCTGGGTTAGTTGGGACACTTGGTACTTCGTAACCTTTAGTTGGATCGTTTGGATCTACTGGTTTAAGTGGTTGACCATTGCCATCTTTTGGAGTGTATCCTGGTACATATGGTACTACTTCTGTTGGTTGTCCTGGTTTTGTTGGATCTGTTGGATCGTTTGGATACTTGATTGGGTCTGTTGGTTGACCTGGGATGTTTGGTACCCATGAACCAAGTGGTTTGTAGGTTACTACTTCCTTGATATCTTCAGAATCACCTGTTACGTTTACTACTGGTACACTTGCTTTGTCAGCTAAGAATCCTTTAACTACTGGTGATTTAACTTCAGCTAAATCTTGTGCTGGAGTCCAATCTCCATATGTAACTTCTCCTGTAACTAAATTAACTTTCGCTTCACGTGTGAATTTAGCTTCTTGTGTTACTGTTTTTGGAGTGCCGTCTTCGTTTAATACTGGAGTGCCATCTTCGTATACGTATGTAATTGTACGTGTTACTGTTTTGTTTAGATCTTTTTCTTCCAAGCCAGCTGGGTATTTAGGTCCGTCTGGGTTATTTGGATCTACTGGAGTTCCTGGTGTTTTTGGTTGATCTGGTGTAACTGGTACAACACGTTCTTTAAGTGTTACTGTGAACTCTTGGTCAGTGTCAACATCTTTATCAAAGACGCCATCTGTTGGATATGTATTAGAAACTACTTCATATCCTTTGTTTTGAGCTTCTTTGATTCTCGCAGCGATTTCATCTGCTTTTGTAAGTTTGTCTCCACCTTTACCTGTTTCAGAGATTGGCGTGTTACCTTCCACTTGCTTAACATTACCATCTTTGTCTTGGTAGACAAATGTTGTTTTAGCTTTTTGGATTGGTGAGTAAGTTACTACATATTCGTAATCTTCATCTGTTGCAGTTGTTGGCTGTACCGGAACTTTTTCTACACTTGCAATGTATCCTTCTTTTTGAGGTACTGTTACTTCTGGAAGATTTGTATCTCCAATACCTTTCCAGTTAATGTAGATTGGTTTATCATTTGAACCAATTACTGCTTTACCCTCAGCATTTGTCTTAACAGTTCCTTTATAGCTTACAGTCTGAGTCGTTGGATCAAATACTTGTTGTCCTGCAAGACCTGGTGCATCATCGGCATAAACATACTTAATTGTACGATTTACTTCTTCTACTTTTGTTTTCTTAACATAATTGTAATCTACTGGCGTAACATAAGCTGAAGCATTAAGTCCATTCTTTTTCAATTCTTCAGTAGAATATAAATCACGAGCTCTAGTGTTCGTTACACTTAATGTACCTTCAATTCCTGTTGTAGGGATGTCTGCAAGGATGTACTCTTCTTCATCCACTTCTTTTATTAATGGAGGAATATAGTCAGATACATCGTATTTTTTACCTAGGACATTAGTATTATCCTTTGTACCATCTTCATTTAACGGACGATTACCATCATATTTAGTAGTAGCATGCCCTATAATTTTACCAGTCTCAAGATCTTTAAGTCCAATTACTACTGCTCCTGTTGGTGGTTCTCCTAGAGGTGTTCCAGATGCATTGATTTCCCAACCATTTGCAACTGTTGTAGTTACATCTTCTTTTTCACCACTAATAGATGTTCCACCAGAGACCGTTAACGTAGCTGCTGTTTTATCATTCCCTGCTGTTCCACCTGTAATAAGTCCAAATTCATTATAAGTAACATTAGAGAATTCACTTGTTAAAGTTTTATCTTTAATAACTTTCTCTACACCTAAAGATTGAAGAGATAACGAGATATTAGAACCTTCTTGGATGTATCCTTCTGTTACAGTTACTTCTAATTCTGTTGGAGAGATTAGTTTTGGAGTTAATGTAAATCCACCTTCACGACCATCTTGAAGAATCCAAACATTATTTTCATTAGCTTTAACGTTTGCCCAACGGTTAGCAAGACGGTATGTAATACTGTCTCCTTTATTAGGGTTAAGAGTTGAAGCTGTATTTAGACCATTTACAAAGTTAGTACTTCCTTGAAGTTCTTTGAATTCTGTAAATTCAGAATTAGGTAGTTTAATAGTAAATTTAGACCCTACTCCATAACGGATGTCTGAATCTGTATTAATCTCTAGAGTATCACTCTTACTTTTCAGTTCATTAGAAACATATCCTAAACCATTATTTGATCTTAATGAAGCTGATGTTCCTTGTTTTGAGAAACTTGCTTGCTGACCTTTACGTGTATAGGTATGTTCAACAACTGTTCTGCCATCGATCTTAATAGTAGCTTTATAATCTGTATCTTTTGAGATTTGCGGAGCTAAGTATCCACCACCTGATAAGTTTTCAGCACCAAATGAAACAACAGGATAATCTTTCACTTTCGCGTTCCACTCAATGTTGTAAGTATATGTACCCGTTTCATTAGCAACAGCTGGTTGTTCAGCAACACGCTGATCATAAGTCATTCCACGTTGTGTACGTTGCGCCCAATATGGTACAGATTTGTTATTGTTGTTTCCTGTTGATGTTCTATAGTCGATAGATTTAACTTTACCGATTACAGTACCATCTGCTGCAGTAATTTCTTTTCCTGCAGGGAAGGCAGCACCAAACTCAGCTAAGTTTGTAACTTCGATTTTTGTAATTGAACCTGCTTGTAAATCTGTAGTATCAATTGTTGAATCAAATCCCCATGCTTTAGGAGCTGTATTATCAGCATTCATCGTAATATAACCATTTGTTATAGATTTAACTTTTTCTCCATCTTTAACAACATCTTTACCTACGATTTTTTGGTCTTGAGTTGCTGCACCATCTAATACAGCTTCAACTTTACCTGCATGACCCGCACGTTTCATTTCAGCATAAACTGCTTCGATTGCGGCAGAAAGACGGTTCACTTGAGCTACCATTTGGTCTTTAGAAGCATCAGATGAAAGCAATCCTTTAGACGCTACTGCTTCAAGCTTCACTGTAGCAATTGCAGCCGATAACTTTTGTTTAGATGCTTCATCTTTCACTTCTTTATCTGAGAAGTTTGAGGCTACTGTTGCCATAACATCAGCTTCTGAAGTCAATTGAGTAAGAACTGTTTTAACATCGTCTTGTGCTTTTTCTGTTGCAGCTTTTTCAGATGTTTCTTTGTTAGTTTTTTCTTTGTCTGCTTCTTTTTTATCAGCTTGCTCTTTATCAGATTTTTCTGTTGCAGCTTTATCGGTAACTTCTTTTTCTGCTACAGGTTTAGCTTCAGTTTTAGCATCTTCTTTTACTTCAGGTTTTTCATCTGCTTTTACTTCAGATTTTTCATCTGCTTTTACAGCATCAATCTTTAATTCAGGAAGTTCTTCAACAACGGGTGTTGTTGAACCAGAATCAGATTTCTGTTTATCAGAATTTGTAACTTCTGGAGTTTTTGCAGAAGCAGTACTTGTTTCATCAGCTTTAACAGCGTTTGCTCCTAAAAGAAGAGCAGTCCCCAAAAGAACACTAGCCGCACCAAAACTATACTTACGAATAGAAAAGCGCTGAGCTCTTCTACCATGGTATTTTTCCATTCTTGAATACATGTTTTCTCCTTATTTATATATATGTTGATTTAGAATACGGTTGAAGTCCTTCATATCCCCTGCCTCTCCTGCTAAAGAAAGCCTTCTTTAACGAAACTACAACACAATACTCATTATCCAATTTTATCATATATTTTTAACACTAGTCAACCAAAAAAATCTATATATTCTCGCTTTTTGTATAATATTTTTGTACCCAAAATACAAAAAGAAGGAATTACCCTTCTTTTTATTATAATAACTTTTTTATTTTATTTACGGTTTAATACGGTGCAACATACGTGGGAATGGAATAGCTTCACGGATATGTTTTGTTCCTGCTGCGAAGGTTACCATACGTTCGATACCGATACCAAATCCACCGTGTGGAACAGTACCGTATTTACGAAGGTCAAGGTAGAATTCGTACTCTGTACGATCCATACCAAGTTCATCCATTTTAGCTACAAGGGCATCGTAGTCTTCCTCACGCATAGACCCACCGATGATTTCTCCATAGCCTTCTGGAGCAAGCAAGTCTGCACAAAGCACACGCTCTGGATTCCCAGGAACTGGTTTCATGTAGAAGGCCTTGATGGCTGCTGGATAGTTCATGACAAATGTTGGCACACCAAAGTGGTTTGAAATCCAAGTTTCATGTGGTGAACCGAAGTCATCACCATGCTCAAGATGTTCGTAATCAGCGTCTTCATCATTTTCATGCTCTTGCAAGAGATCAATGGCTTGATCGTAAGTGATACGTTGGAATGGCTCTGCAATGTAGCGTTTCAAAAGCTCTGTATCACGTTCCAAAGTTTCCAATGCTTGAGGCGCACGGTCAAGAACACCTTGAAGAAGAGCTTTCACATAAGCTTCTTGCAAGTCAAGTGACTCATCATGTGTCAAGTATGAGTACTCTGCGTCCATCATCCAGAACTCAGTCAAGTGACGACGTGTTTTTGATTTTTCAGCACGGAATACTGGACCAAAGTCAAATACACGGCCAAGAGCCATAGCACCTGCCTCTAGGTAAAGCTGACCTGATTGGCTCAAGTAAGCTGGCGTTCCGAAGTAGTCTGTTTCAAAGAGTTCAGTTGAATCTTCAGCCGCATTTCCTGATAAAATTGGGCTATCAAACTTCATGAAGCCGTTCTTGTCAAAGAATTCATAAGTTGCATAGATGATAGCGTTACGGATTTGCATAACAGCTACTTGCTTACGAGAACGGAGCCACAAGTGACGGTTATCCATCAAGAAATCTGTTCCGTGTTCTTTTGGTGTGATTGGGTAGTCTTGAGATTCACCGATTACTTCGATGTCTGTAATATCCAACTCATAGCCAAACTTAGAACGTTCGTCTTCTTTGACAATACCTGTCACATAAACAGACGTTTCTTGGCTCAAGCGTTTGATGACATCAAACTTCTCAAGTCCCACTTCTTCACCAAATTTTTCTAAAAAGTTTGGTTTAAAGGCCACACCTTGGAAGAAGGCTGTCCCGTCACGCAATTGCAAGAAGGCGATTTTCCCTTTTCCTGATTTGTTGGCAACCCAAGCGCCAATCGTCACTTCTTGACCAACATAGTCTTTTACATCGATAATCGTTACACGTTTTGTCATTATTTTTCCTTTTCTTTTATTTTTCCATAAATGCTTTCAAGCGGTTAACTGCTTCTTTAAGCGTGTCTAGGTCTGTCGCATAGCTGAGGCGGACATTTTCTGGCGCTCCAAATCCAGCTCCTGTGACCAAGGCTACTTCAGCTTCTTCTAGGATAGCGGTTGTAAATTCTGTCACATCCGTATAGCCTTTCATCTCCATTGCCTTTTTGACATTTGGGAAGAGGTAGAAGGCTCCTTGCGGTTTGACCACTTCAAATCCTGGCACCTCAGCAAGAAGGGGATAGATGGTATTGAGACGTTCCTCAAAAGCCTGACGCATGCTTTCCACCGTATCTTGCTCGCCTGATAGAGCCTCAACTGCTGCATACTGGGCTACTGCTGACGGGTTTGAAGTTGTTTGACCTGCAATCTTGGACATGGCAGCGATAATGTCTGCTTCTCCAACGGCATAGCCAATACGCCAGCCAGTCATAGCATAGGTTTTAGACACACCATTGATAACCACTGTTTGCTTGCGAATCGCTTCTGATAGACTAGAAATAGGTGTGAACTCATGGCCATTATAGACCAAGCGCCCATAGATATCGTCTGCTAGGATGAGAATATCCTTTTCTACAGCCCAGTTCCCGATTGCTAAGAGTTCCTCACGGGTGTAAATCATACCTGTCGGATTAGATGGTGAATTCAGCACCAAAACCTTGGTCTTGTCTGTGCGAGCTGCTTCTAACTGCTCTACAGTCACCTTAAAGTGATTGTCTTCCTTAGCAGGAACAAAGACTGGCACACCCTCTGCCATCTTAACCTGATCTCCATAGCTGACCCAGTAGGGGGTTGGGATGATAACTTCATCACCTGGATTGACCACAGCCATAAAGAAGGTATAGAGAGAATATTTTGCTCCTGCAGCTACTGTCACTTGATTTGGCGCTACAGAATAGCCATAAAAGCGCTCAAAGTAGGTATTGACTGCTGCCTTGAGCTCTGGCAGGCCTGAGGTTACTGTATAAAAAGAAGCACGCCCCTCTTGAATCGATGCAATGGCGGCATCTTGGATATTTTTTGGAGTAGTGAAATCTGGCTCACCCAAGGTTAGAGACAAGATATCTCTTCCCTCAGCCTTCAGTGCTTTGGCACGGGCTCCAGCAGCCAAGGTCACACTTTCTTCCATTTCTAAAACACGGTTGGATAGTTTCATAGGCCCTCCTTATTGACCAATGCTCCTGTTTCAAAATCTACTAGATAAAAATTAGTTCCTGACTTGACTTCCCAGATTGGCTTGTCTTGATAACGGCCAAAGGTTATCTTGTCAATCTCGCCAGCTCCTTTTTCCTTAGAAACCGCTTCTGCTTTTTCTTGTGAAATACCCTGATTTAGCTGATAAACGTAAATCTTATGGTCATCTTTTCCGATCAGGACAGCAAGTGCTTCTTGCTGTTTATTACGACCAAGAACGCTGTAATAAGATTCCAAGCCATTGTATAAATCAACCTGATCAGCCTGCTCTAATCCTGCATACTGCTGAGCTAATTTTTCTCCTTCACTTTTAGCTGTTTGATAAGGTTTCATGCTAAGAGAAACCAGATACAGAAAGGAAGCACTGATAACCACAAACAAAATCGTCATCCCTAGACCATACTGCCACAGTAGATTATTTTTTGCTTTATTTTGTCTTGTTTTCACTCGTCTATTTTACCATCTATTGGGCTTTATTACAAGTGAATGCAAGAACAATCGCATTTTATTTCTCCCTTCAAAGCAAACCGTTTTTTATTGTTTAAAACTGAGAGGAAAAGTATAGATACAAGCGAAATCAACGTATTAAAAAACCTGAGCTTGCACTCAAGTTTTCAGAAATTTTTTTAATCTATGGAATCATTTTATCATCTATTTTTTTAGCCATTTTTCCTAAAAAGATAGTCAGTAGAAGGCTAATCATGACTAAAAAGGATCCTAGATAAAGAAATGTTACTACAAAGCCTAAATTGTCAATCAACCAGCCTGTCAGTGGGAAGAACACAATCATACTTAGGCTAAACATCATAGAGTAGACACTCAGCATGGTTGCCCTTACTTCACTTGGGAGCCGCTCTTGCAAATCATTATCAAAAATCGGCTGAAAAAGAGCATATAGAGCATTACTAATCAAATAAACCAAAATATAGATTAGAGGTGTTCCAAAGTAGGACAGCAGGTAGGTAACTCCAGTCAGCAGGACGAGAATAGGGAAAAGCTTCAAGGCGGCATATCTCTTTCCAATCTTACTCGCTAGATAGACTGCGACGATATTCAAGAGACTTCCAAGTAGCATAACTGCTGAAATTTGCCAACTACTTAAATCTGGTAACTGATTTTGATAGTAAAAATAAAACATGCACATGAGTGTACCAACAATCTGAGACAAAATCATCCAGTTGAACAGCATGGGATTTCGCTCCAACTCTTCCTTAACAGTCCACATAATCTGTTTCATGGTCACACTATCAGTTTTTTCTAGCTTGACACTGGGTTCTTTCAGCATCCAAATCAAGACAAGAACTATGATAGAAGTGGCAATCATGATATAGTAGGTCAGGTACAATTGACCATGGACAAAAAATCCCGCTAACACTGTCCCCAAAGAACGAGTTCCTTCTGCTACTCCTGACATGAAACTTGAAATGGATAGATAGCGTTCTTTTAGTCCAGCCTCTACAGCTGAGTCATAAACCATTGCTGCGCTTGTTCCTGAATCAAAATTATAAGACAAGGCACTCACCGCCATTGCTAGTGCATAAATCCAAAAATTTCCTTGCCCAGCCAACATGAGAATAGAAGACACAATCCCTGCTATTCGACTTAAATAAAGGTTGGTCTTATAGGAATAACGATCAGCTAACATTCCAGATGGAATTTCACAGAGAAGACTGATCGTATGAAAGATACTTTCCAGAAGTCCAATCTGCCAAAGAGACATGCCGTTTTGACTGAGAAAGAGAATCCAAAAACTGGTAATCCCTAGAAATGCAAAAAACTCAACTCCGGCCATCAGGCCAATATTTTTCCGATAATTTCTTATTAACATCTTTTCTCCTTAACAAGTGTATTATTATTTCTTTTGTCCGTCACTTGTTAATCTGTGTCTTACATGATCTCCACCCCTTTTAGAAGCATTCTTCAATGCCATTATTATTCCTTTAATGATTTATGAAATGATACCGGAAAATAGCTGTTCTGCGGTTTCTATTGCTAGTTTTCTTGTTTATTTTAGCACTTATATCATCATATTACAAGAGAATATAGGAATACTCTTCGAAAATCAAATGAAACCCGTAATCTAAGAGAAACAGTTCTCACTTTTCCAGTGACAACTGACTAGAGCTTCTGTAATTTTATAATTTTCAAATAAACTCTGAGCAAATTTCTTGCAAGTTGTCTTGTTTTGTTGTAATATATTTTATAACAACGAGAAAATTCTCGTAAATTTAAAAAAAGGAGACACATCATGTCTAAAAAAGTATTATTTATCGTCGGTTCACTACGTCAAGGTTCTTTCAACCACCAAATGGCTCTCGAAGCTGAGAAAGCACTTGCTGGTAAAGCAGAAGTTAGCTATCTTGATTACTCAGCTGTACCTCTCTTCAGCCAAGATTTGGAAGTTCCAACTCATCCAGCTGTAGCTGCTGCTCGTGAAGCAGTTCTCGCTGCGGATGCTATCTGGATTTTCTCACCAGTTTATAATCACTCAATTCCTGGGCCAGTGAAAAACTTGCTTGACTGGCTATCTCGTGCCCTTGACTTGTCTGATACACGTGGCGCTTCTGCCCTTCAAGACAAGTTTGTCACCGTATCATCTGTAGCCAATGCAGGTCACGATCAACTCTTCGCTATTTACAAAGACCTCTTGCCATTCATCCGTACACAAGTCGTTGGTGACTTTACTGCTGCACGTGTTAACGACTCTGCCTGGGCAGATGGAAAATTAGTTCTAGAAGAAACAGTCCTAAATTCACTTGAAAAACAAGCTCAAGACTTGGTTGCAGCAGTTCAATAAAAAATAAAGAATTTTTAAAAGTCTAAATCAATTATCGCCACCTCATAGGGTGGCTTTTTTAGACTCTATCAAGATTCTCAGACAAACATCAGCCATCCAAAAAAACCTTGAGCGTTACCACTCAAGGTTTTTAGCAGTCTTTTCCATCATGGAAAATCGTTCTAAGAATATTCTTTCATTCGAGATCTATCACTTATCATCTTCTTTCGAGAAATTAGTGACTGCTTGTTGCTGATTAATCTTCTTTTCTTCGACCTACATATAGGCTCAATAGAATACCGCTACCTAAAAGAACAGAGATATAATCAGATTGGCTTCCAGTTTCTGGTAATTTGTCCCCATGTTTTTCTTTACCTGTAGTTGGTACTACT
The DNA here is from genome assembly GCF_006385165.1 of Streptococcus symci. Classification (GTDB taxonomy): domain Bacteria; phylum Bacillota; class Bacilli; order Lactobacillales; family Streptococcaceae; genus Streptococcus; species Streptococcus symci. The sequence goes on from NZ_VFJA01000002.1 coordinate 324,153, forward strand.
GGGTTAGAAGTTAATGGTGTTACCGGTTGAACTGGTACATTTGGATTTGGTTGTGTTGGAACTTCAGGAATGTTTGAAGTTGGTTTGTCATTGACTTCTGGCATACCAGGTACTCCGCCATTAAATTCTGGAATTTCATGAACTGGAGGTGTTGGCATTCCTGGAACTTCTGGATTAGGAAGTTCATTGACTTCTGGCATACCTGGTACTCCACCATTGAATTCTGGCAATTCATTAACCTCTGGCATTCCTGGAACACCACCGTTGAATTCTGGCAATTCATGAACTGGTGGTTCTGGCATTGCAAACGTTGGTCCTTCTGGCACATTACGTGTTGGAGGAACTGGTTTGTCATTTGATGGTGTTACTGGTTTGCCTTGGCAACCACATTTACCATCTTTTCCGTCCTTACCATCTTTGCCGTCGCGACCATCACGTCCATCTTTAACAACTGTTTTTGTCACAGTTCCATCAGAATTGATGATTGTGATTGTATGACTACCATCACCATTATCTTCAACAGAAACTTTTGGTGATTTACCATCTTTACCGTCTTTAATCACCATTTCTGTCTTACTTCCATCTGGATTAGTGATTGTAACAACGTGAGTTCCGTCGTTATTATTTTTAACAGTTACAGTTGGTGAAACGCCATCTTTACCGTCTTTACCATCTTTGATAATAGATTTGTATTGACGACCATCAGAATCTATGATTGTTAATGTGTGAGTTCCGTCTCCGTTATCAACGATGTTCGCTTTTGGTGATTTACCATCAAAGATTGTAGTTGTAGTTTCTTTACCATCAGCTCCTGTCACTTTAATAGTGTGTGAACCGTTGTTGTTATCAATCACTTCAAGTTTTGGTTCTTTACCATCACGAACTGTAGTTGTTGTAGTTGTACCGTCTGAGTTCACAACTGTGATAGTGTGAGTTCCATCTCCGTTATCCACAACCTTAGCAGTTGGTGATTTACCGTCACGAACTGTGGTTTCAGAAACAGTACCATTACCGTTTTCTACACGAATTGTGTAAGTACCATCATGGTTATCTCTAACTGTTGCTACTGGTGATTTACCATCTTTAATGATTGTTTCAGTAGTTGTTCCATCACCATTTAGAACTGAGATCTTATGTGTTCCATTCTGTTCGTCAGTTATTGTAACTTTTGGTGATTTACCATCACGAACTGTGGTTTCAGTTGTCACACCTTCTGGATTTGTAATAACGATTGTATGACTTCCGTCTCCATTATCACGAACAGATGCGGTTGGAGTACGTCCGTCAACACCGTCACGACCATTCTTAACAACAAACTCATTCTTCGTTCCGTCTGGGTTAGTGATTGTTACTCTGTGGCTTCCATCTGGATTTTCTGTTGTAGTTGCTGTTGCAGCTTTACCATCTTTACCATCTTTGATGATAGCATTCGTAACATTGCCATCTCCATCCGTAACTTTAACAGTGTGAGTTCCATCGTTGTTATCAGTCACTTCAACTTTTGGAGTCTTACCATCTTTACCATTCTTAACAACTGTTTCTTTAGTTGTTCCATCTGGATTTGTTATAGTAATTGTGTGGCTTCCATCTGGATTTTCTGTTGTAGTGATATTGGCAGTTTTACCGTCTTTACCATCTTTAACTTTAGTTGTTGATTCAGAACCATCAGGGTTTCTAACAGTAATAGAGTGTGTTCCATCTCCATTGTCCGTTACATTTACAACTGGTGATTTACCGTCTGCTCCATTAGCTCCGTTTTCACCTTTTTCACCTTTTTCGCCTTTGTCGCCTTTTTCACCGGCTACTCCTTGAGGTCCACGGATATTACCAATCTTGTTCCAAGAACCATTTTCTTTCTTGTAAACATCACCTGTATTGGCGTCGATATAAGTATCACCGTCTTTACCATCATTAGCAGTTGGGGCAGTAACTCCACTTAGTAATTCAGCACCGTTACGTCCATTTGTACCAGAAGCTCCATCTGTACCATTACGTCCATTTGTACCATTCAAGATATCACTTGTACCAATTAATTCATCCACACCTGGATCGTATTTACCGTTACCATTATTATCATAGTATGCTGTAATACGAGTACCATTTACTGGTTGTGAATCTGTTGCATCTGTAGTTGTTGGTTGTACTGTTTCTGATGACTCAGTTGCACTTCTATCTTCATCTGGTAATGCTCTTCTATTTCTTGCACTTCTTGATGTTCCAGAAGGTTGTGAATTAGAAGTTGATCCAGCACCTCTTCTAACTGCTTCCACCAATGCATTTAAGTCAATAGTTGGTGTACGGCCATCTCTACCATTCTTACCATCTTTCACTGTAAAGGTTACTGGATCTTTACCTGGTGTTGTGATAGTTACAACAGTGCTTTGGCCATCTTGTCCACGTTGAGTAGTGATTGTAGGAGTTTGTCCATCCTGACCGGTTGCACCAGTTTCTCCCTTAGCACCATCTTGAACAAAGACTGTAGTTGGTTGTGAACCATCATGGTTATCCACCGTGATTTCTACACCTTTATGACCTTCTTCATCCTTACGAACAGCTGTTACTGTTGGAGAGACACCGTCCACTCCATCTTTAATAACTGCAAGAGGTTTTTCAGGGTTCAATGGTTGGCCTGGATGTGCTGGATCTTCTTGGTAAACTTTAGTTTCTTTACCATCTTTGACAGTAAGCAATGATTTACCATCACGTCCGTCCGCACCTTTAGCACCATCTTTAATCATTTCAGAACCTAGAAGTTCATCAGTTCCTGGAGTGTACTTACCATCATTGTTTTCATCAGTATAGAATGTCACAATTGTATGAGATGGATTTCCGTTTTGTCCTTCAACACGAAGCAAATCAACTTTTGGAGTTTTACCGTTCAGACCATTTTCACCGTTCTTAACATTTACTGTAACTGGATCTTTACCTGGAACAGTGAATGTAATGTCGGTACTATGACCATCTTTACCTGGAGTTACAGTTACTTCTGGAGTCTTACCATCTTCTCCACGTTCACCTTTGTCACCCTTAGGTCCCTTGATGTTGCCTTCTTTTTCCCATGTGCCGTTATTCTTAACGAAGACGTCACCTGTTTCTGTGTTAACGTATTTATCGCCGTCTTTACCTTCTGTAGTTGGGTTGACTTTGCCGTTCAATACGTCTTTACCGTCGCGTCCATCACGTCCGTCACGTCCTGCTGCGCCATCACGTCCATCGCGTCCTGGTAAACCTTGAGCTCCATCCGCACCTTTAGGTCCTTGCGCACCTTCTGCACCTTTATCACCCTTAGGTCCCTTGATGTTACCTTCTTTTTCCCAGTTGCCGTTATTCTTAACGAAGACATCGCCTGTTTCTGTGTTAACGTATTTATCGCCGTCTTTACCTTCTGTTGTTGGATCAACTTTGCCATTCAATACGTCTTTTCCGTCACGTCCATCACGTCCTGCTGGTCCTTGCGCTCCATCACGTCCATCGCGACCTGGTAAACCTTGAGCTCCATCCGCACCTTTAGGTCCTTGCGCACCTTCTGCACCTTTATCACCCTTAGGTCCCTTGATGTTACCTTCTTTTTCCCATGTGCCGTTATTCTTAACGAAGACATCGCCTGTTTCTGTATTAACGTATTTATCGCCGTCTTTACCTTCTGTTGTCGGATCAACTTTGCCGTTCAAGACGTCTTTTCCGTCGCGGCCATCACGTCCTGCTGGTCCTTGCGCTCCATCACGTCCGTCGCGACCTGCTGGTCCTTGGACCCCTTCACGTCCATCACGACCTTGAAGACCTTGTGCACCTTGGTCACCTTTAGGTCCCTTGATGTTACCTTCTTTTTCCCATGTGCCGTTGTTCTTAACGAAAACGTCACCTGTTTCTGTGTTAACGTATTTATCGCCGTCTTTACCTTCTGTAGTTGGGTTGACTTTGCCGTTCAAGACGTCTTTTCCGTCGCGGCCATCACGTCCTGCTGGTCCTTGCGCTCCATCACGTCCATCGCGACCTGGTAAACCTTGTGCTCCGTCTTGACCACGCTCACCTTGAAGACCTTGAGCACCTTTGTCACCTTTAGGTCCCTTGATGTTACCTTCTTTTTCCCATGTGCCGTTGTTCTTGACGAAGACGTCACCTGTTTCTGTGTTAACGTATTTATCGCCGTCTTTACCTTCTGTAGTTGGGTTGACTTTGCCGTTCAAGACGTCTTTTCCGTCGCGGCCATCACGTCCTGCTGGTCCTTGCGCTCCATCACGTCCATCGCGACCTGGTAAACCTTGAGCTCCATCCGCACCTTTAGGTCCTTGCGCACCTTCTGCACCTTTATCACCCTTAGGTCCCTTGATGTTACCTTCTTTTTCCCAGTTGCCGTTATTCTTAACGAAAACGTCACCTGTTTCTGTGTTAACGTATTTATCGCCGTCTTTACCTTCTGTTGTTGGATCAACTTTGCCGTTCAATACGTCTTTTCCGTCGCGTCCATCACGACCGTCACGT